>CAZPCC010000085.1:0-41206 GCA_964584905.1 uncultured Gemmatimonadaceae bacterium
AAGGCTCTTGAAGGGAAAACCGGTTCCGATGAGCGCGCGGGCGGGTGTCGTTATGGACGATACGCGGATGCGGGCACCGTTGCGCCAGGCGCCAGCTCCGGCGCGGGCGGTGAATCGCTCGCCGGTGGCGACGTTGAGCACGACGCCGGCCACGATCGATCCATGCTCTACGGCGGCGATCGAGACGGCGTATTCCGGGTATCCGTGCAGAAAATTAGTCGTGCCATCGAGCGGGTCGACGATGAAGGCGACGCTGTCGCCGAGCACTCCGTCCGGCGAGCCCTCCTCGGCGATTACGAGTGCGTCAGGACACTCTCGCTCTATGACCGCGCGGATCGTCTCTTCGGCTGCAGTGTCGACATCGCTCACGAAATCGGCCGTGCTTTTCTCGCGCCAGTCGAGCGTCGACGCCTCATGGGACCGGCCGCGAATGAGCGCGGCGGCGCCCATTGCGGCGGTGAGCGCAACGCCCAGCAGACCTTCGCGCTCGGGCTGGCTCCATTGCACGGCATTCGGAGCACTCATACCTTGCGCGAATGCGGAGAATCTTCAGCGGGATCCAGCCCTCGGGCGAACTGCACATTGGAAACTACCTGGGCGCGGTAAAGAACTGGGTATCGCTGCAGCATGAATTCGAATGTCTGTTCTGTATCGTCAACTATCACGCGATCACGGTGCCGATGGATGCCGCCTTGCTGCGCTCGCGCACCGAGGAAATGGCGATGTCGCTGTTGGCGGCGGGACTCGATCCGGAGCGCTGTACGATCTTCGTGCAGTCGCAGGTTCCGGAACATACTGAGCTGAACTGGATCTT
This sequence comes from uncultured Gemmatimonadaceae bacterium, assembly GCA_964584905.1. GTDB lineage: Bacteria > Gemmatimonadota > Gemmatimonadetes > Gemmatimonadales > Gemmatimonadaceae > JALZIF01. Next base: position 815 of record CAZPCC010000085.1, read on the forward strand.
CAATACAGTCACTCCACTTGGCGAACTCGAGCGGCAGACACAGTTCAAGGACAAGGCGCAGCGGCAGGAGAGCGTAATGGCCGGCCTGCTGAACTACCCGGTGTTGCAGGCCGCGGACATTCTTCTCTACCGGGCGGATCTCGTCCCGGTCGGCGAGGATCAGGTACAGCACCTGGAGCTGAGCCGGGAGATCGCCCGCCGCTGGAATGCGCGTTATGCGCCCGCCGCCCCCTATTTTCCGGAGCCTCAGGCCGCACTCACGCCGTCGCGGCGTGTGATGGCTCTCGATGGCTCGGGGAAAATGTCAAAGTCCGCGGGAAACACGGTGGGGCTCCTGGAGCCGTTCCCGGCAGTGTGGGAGAAGCTGCGGCCGGCCGTGACGGATCCCAAGCGCGTTCGGCGTACGGATCCCGGTACGCCCGAGGTCTGCAACATCTATGAGCTGCACAAGGCGTTCAATCCAAGTGAAATCGTGGAGCACGTGGCGGTACAGTGCCGGACCGCAGGTTGGGGATGCATTGACTGCAAGAAGGTTCTGTTCGACGGTATTCGCGCGGAGCTTCAGCCGATTCACGACCGGGCGGCCGAGCTGAGAGCGAATCCGGCAAGGGTGAGGGAGATTCTCGACGCGGGAGCAAGCCGGGCGCGCTCGCTCGCGCGGGAAACCATGGCGGAGGTAAAGGATCGCATGGGACTGTTGTAGCCTGGTGAAGCTCTGCCCTGGGCGCGCCGCGGCATGGCGCATGCCTCTTGCAAGTCTCGCTGGCGACTCGATATCGCGGGTGGAACATGGCAGAAGCCGGTGGACCTCATGGGTTGTTGACTCTCGTGTGCATTACATGCGGACACGAGAAATTCTTCGCCGACAATCCGCCGGCCGTAGTGCGCTGCGAGAAGTGCCAGGGAAGGGTATTCCGGAACTACTTCACGCCGGTCGAAGCAGACGAAGCGACCGTGTCGCAGCTGGAAGAAACCGCGCGCAGCTTTTCATACGAGGATGGTGCATCGTCGGTATCGGAAGACGAACGGCGTGAGATGGACGAGCAGACCAGCCCGGAGTTCGATCGGCCCCAACCCTAGCGAGCCCTCCCATAGACGTCATCGCCTCGCTGCCGGATACCCTTCGGCTCGACCTGCTACTGAAGCTGCTGCTCGCCGTCACGCTGGGAGGGGTGGTCGGCCTCGAGCGTGAGCTTTCCGGCAAGCCGGCTGGGCTCCGAACGAACATTCTCATCTGCCTTGGCGCGACGATCCTCACGGATCTTTCGGTGGTGATCGCCCAGATTCTGCCCCATAACGAGGCGGATCCCGGCCGGATTGCCGCACAGATCGTCACCGGCATCGGCTTTCTCGGTGCCGGCACCATTATTCGGACGCGCGGCGCGATTCACGGCCTGACCTCGGCGGCCACGATCTGGGTGGTAGCCGCGATAGGCATGCTGCTCGGTGCCGGATCCTTTCTGGCAGCGGCGGGTACGACGGCTCTCGTTATGCTCGTGCTCAGCGTGCTCGAGCGTTTCGAGGAGTATGTGCTCTCCAGGCGCCGCGTGCGCGGGACCATTCGCGTTTCGCTCGGCGTCCCGGTCGAGGAGATCCGTGAAATTCTCCAGGACAACGGATTGCACGTCGACGTCTTCGAGGTGCGGGAAACCAGGCGGTCCCGCGTGGTCGACATTCGTGTTCGCGGCTCTTCCTCCGGTCTGCGGTCGGCGTCCGAAGAGCTCGATGACCACGATGGCGTCCTGAACCTGGATCTCTCCTGACCGGACGGTTGCGTCCGCGTCCTCCCCGCATACTCCCGCGCGCCACACACGGGTAGCGTGCCGTCGATAGGCGATCGCCGAAGTGCCGGCAAAGTCGGCACCGATATTCGATGCGCGCGTCGCGGTTTCGATGCGGCGGTGCATCAATTCCGGAGGCACAATTGAGCGAGGCTTCACGAAAGCTGGTTCTCGACCTCACCGCGTCTGCGGCACAGTGGGAGATTCCACCGCGCGTGCTCAGCTCGATCAGGCGCGCGGCACCGCCACAGTGGTCCGTTCACTCGCTGAGCTCGCTCACGAGCGCCGAGAGCGACGGTGGGCACGGTGCCAGTGCAGACGCTCTACACGCGATTCGCGATGCGGAGGTCTACGTCGGGTATGGCTTCACTCCGGATCTTTTTGCCGCCGCCTCCCGGTTGCGATGGGTGCACAGTGCGTCGGCCGGTGTGGGTTCGCTGCTCTTTCCGGAGATCGTGCAAAGTGACGTGCTGGTGACCAATTCGGCTGGGATCTACGCGGTCCCGATAGCCGAGTATGTCGTAGGAGGCATTCTGGCCCTTCTGCGGGGCCTCGACCTGGCCATGGCAGCCAAGATGCACCGGCGATGGGACAAGGAGCCCTTTGACGGAGCCCATTCACCGCTGCGCGAGATGGGCGAGCTGCGGGTGCTGATTATAGGCGGCGGTGGAATAGGCGGCGCAATCGGCGAGCGGCTGGCTGCGCTCGGCTCGCAATGCACGGCGGTCAGGCGCCGGCCCGAGCTTGGGCCGCCCGCCGGATGCTCCGAGGTGGCGGGGCCCGATCAACTCGATGAACTGCTCCCGCGTCACAACGTGCTTGTAGTCGCCGCGCCCGCGACTTCCGAGACTCGCGGGATGGTGACGGGCGAGCGGCTCGACCGTCTTTCGAAGGCAGCCATAGTGGTGAACGTGGCGCGTGGCTCGTTGCTCGATGAAGAGGCGCTGATCGATCGGCTGCGAGATGGCCGTTTGCGTGGCGCGGTGCTCGATGTGTTTCGAGAAGAACCGCTGTCCCCCGACAGCCCGCTGTGGGGCATTCCATCGGCGATTCTGACACCGCACGTGTCTGGCGTCTCGCCGAATGTCTATTGGGAACGCCAGTCCGCCCTGCTGCTCGAGAACTGGAACTCCTACGTGCGTGGCGAGCCGCTGCGCAACATCGTCGACAAGACGGCCGGATACTAAACGCATGGAAAAGATCATCAAGGCGGCGGTGGAGAGGGGTGCTTCCGACCTGCACATCAAGGCTGGAGACGTTTTCCGGGCGCGCATCGACGGCAAGCTCGTCCCTCTGACCAAGCAGGCGCTCACACCGGATCAGACCCGGGCGATCGCCATGAAGCTGATTCCGCATGAAGACGACCGGGCGCGGATCGACCGCCTAACGGACTTTGACTGCTCCTACGGCGTGCCGGGCGTAGGGCGTTTCCGGGTGAACATCCTGCGGCAGCGCTCGAGCTTCATGATCGTTCTTCGGGTCATTCCGTTCGAGATCCCGACGTTCGAACAGCTGCGGCTCCCCAAGGTGCTGGATCGCATAGCGGATTCGGAGCGCGGAATGGTGCTGGTCACCGGCGTCACGGGCTCGGGCAAGTCGAGCACGATGGCGGCGATGGTGCAGCAGATCAACCGCTCTCAGAGCAAACACGTCGTGACGCTCGAGAACCCGATTGAATTCCTGTACCGCGACATGCGCTCGTCGGTGACGCAGCGCGAGATAGGCGTGGACACCGAGAGCTTCAAGGCCGGGTTGCGTGCCGCGCTCCGGCAGGATCCCGACGTGATCATGATCGGCGAAATGCGCGACGCCGAGACGATCGACACGGCGATGAAGGCAGCCGAGACCGGGCACCTGCTTATATCGACGCTACACACGGCCGATGCGCAGATGACCGTGAACCGGGTGATCGCCATGTTTCCGCCCGAGGAACAGAGTGTGGCGCGGATCCGGCTCGCCGAATCGCTGGAGGCGGTGGTATCGCAGCGACTTCTCCCGCGCGCCGACGGCAAGGGGCGGGTGCCCGCGGTCGAGGTCATGATCGCAACGCCGCTGATCCGCGATCTGATCCTGGACGAGTCGCGAACCGGCAGCCTCCGCGAGGCGATCGCCGACGGGCACGACCAGTACGGCATGCAGACGTTCGACCAGCACCTGATGCAACTGGTGCGCGAGGGGATGGTAGCCTATGATGTAGCGGTAGCAGCGGCGACGCGGCCGGCTGACTTCGACCTCCAGATGCGCACGTTGTCGGGCGGCGGTGAAATGCTGTCGGCCATGTCGCGCAGGGGGGAAGATGAAGACGCAGCGCCAGTGCCTAACGGCAACCTATCCACGAGCTCCAGCTTCTTCGATCCGTGACACGACTGCTCGGCGGCATTCTCGGCCCCGTCACCACCCCCTTCGATTCCGAGACCGGCGACTTCGCGCCGGTCTCTTTTCGTAGCCTGATCTCCGCGCACCTGTCGGCGGGGCTAGACGGCATCGTCGTCGCCGGATCCACCGGTGAGGCCGCACTGCTCGAGGAGGCGGAACGCCTGCAGCTCGTGGAGTGTGCCCGCGCGCAGGTGCCCGAGGACAAATGGCTGATCGTCGGCGTTGGCGGCGAGTCCACCCGCATCACGATCCGGCGGGCGGCCGAGGCGGCGGCGCGCGGAGCCGACGCGGTGCTCGTCGTTTCGCCGCACTACTATGGGGCGGCGATGACGCGTGAGGCGCTCGCCTCGCACTTTCTGCAGGTGGCGGACGGGAGTCCGGTCCCGGTGGTGCTCTACAATATTCCGAAGTACGCGCACCTGACGCTGGAGCCCTCGCTGGTCGCAGAGCTGGCGGGCCACGATCAGGTGATCGGAATAAAGGACAGCTCCGGCGACCTCGTGCTGCTGCGCGCGTATCTGCAGTCCCAGTCGCCGGCGTTCAGCGTCCTGACCGGGAGCGGCTCATCGTTGCATACGGCCCTCGAAATGGGAGCCCGCGGGGGGATCCTCGCCGTCGCGCTGTTCGCTTCGGCGCTCACGCTCGAAGTGCGCGACGCGATCCTGTCCGGCAATCGCGATCGCGCTATGAGCTCGCAGGAAAGGCTGGTGCCGCTGGCTCGCGAGATCGTTTCCGCCTGGGGGGTGGCGGGTGTAAAGGCGGCGCTCGATTCCGTGGGCCTGGTCGGCGGTCCGGTGCGGTCGCCCCTGCTCCCCCTCTCAGGCGCTCAACGGGCGGAAATACGGGAGCTGCTGCGCGTCGCCGAGCTCGAGCCGGTTACCTGACGTGATCGCCGCCGCCGACGCGCGGCGCCACCTGACGACGATAGCGCGCGCGCCCCGGCCGGCGGGCGGAACGGAGGAATCGGCGGCCAGGGATTATTGCGCCGGTGTGCTGCGCGGCCAGGGCTTTTCCATCTCCGAAGAGCCCGTGTCGTATTCCGGATTTCCGGGCCGCTATGCCACGCCGCTGTTAGGCGGAGTGATTGCCGCCTCGATCGCGATCGCCGCGCTGATGGCGGGCCGCGGCCAGGGCGGACCGGCAATCGTCGTACTCGTCGTTTCGCTCGGGCTGGTCGCGCTCGTCGGCCGTTGGCTCGCGCGGGATGGAGTGCTCGGGCTGCCGTTCCTGCGCGAGCACACGCGAAATCTCGTCGCCAGGCGGGGTGAGCCACGTCTGTGGGTCATGGCACATCTGGACAGCAAATCGCAGCCGGTGTCGATCGGCGTTCGCGCTTCCGGATTGGTGGCGCTCGGCATCGTCTGGTCGGTCGCGCTCGTCATCGCCATTGGGGCCCTGGCAGGCTTCGATGTTTCCGCCAACGGAGCTATCGTCGCCGTTGCCGCGATGATTGCCGCGACTCCGGTACTGCTCAGCGTGGTAGGTACCAGTTCGAGCGGCGCGCGCGACAATGCCAGCGGAGTGGCAACCATACTCTCGACGGTGGAGCGACTGGCGCCCGATACGCCGCTCGGCGTGGTGCTCACGAGCGCGGAAGAGCTCGGACTTGCCGGAGCGCGCGCATGGGTGCGCGTTCCGGGCCGCGTTCCCGGGGTGGCGATCAACGTGGACACCGTGGATGACGTCGGCGAGGTACACGTCATGTACACCGGTGCTCTTCCTGCCGAGCTCGCCGGCGTGATCACGGACGCGGGACACAGGGTGAAGGCGAAGTTGTCCGTTAGGCGTTTGGTGCCGGGAATTCTGACTGATGGAGTGGCGCTGGCGGATGCGGGTTGGCAGGTCGTGACGGTGAGCAAGGCGACGATGCGGACTCTCGCGCGTGTTCACACGCCTGCTGACACTTCGGAGGCGATGACAGCCGTAGGGATGAACGAGACGGCCGCGTTGCTAGCGGATACCGTTGAATCGTTCACCTCGCGCGGGAGTTGATCCGTGGAAGAACTGCTCTTGATACTGGCGCTGCTCGTCGGGCTCGCGCTCATTCCCTTCGGGTTGCCCGGGCTGTGGGTGATGGTCGGTGCGTCGCTGATCTACAGCTGGGCCGTACCGGACCGCCTTGGCGTGATGACCCTGGTCGGTCTCACTGCGCTTGCTGTCGTGGCCGAGGTGCTCGAATTTCTTACTGCCGGGCGGTATACGCGAAAGTACGGGGGTTCGAGGCGGGCGGCGTGGGGAGCGATCATCGGGGGTATAGCGGGCGCCATCATCGGGGTGCCGGTGCCGTTAGTCGGGTCGGTGATCGGCGCGTTCGTCGGCTCCTTTGCCGGAGCGCTGGCGGCCGAAATGACGTTAGGAGGACGCGTCGGCGATGCCACACGCGCAGCGACCGGCGCACTGATCGGCCGGGCGGTGGCGACCGCTCTCAAGGTCGCGATCGGGGTGGGGCTACTCGCCTGGGTGGTTCTGGTGCTCCTGATGGGTCGTTAGGTTCCGGGGGCCGGCCGCCAGGGTACGGGCGCGGCCGCCGGCCGCGGTTGACTCCCCCGCCGGGGTCGGTAGATTGCCTCAACGCCCCGCGCACTGTGCGCGGGGCGTTTCGCGTTCCGGCGCGGGCCGGCCAGCTCATCCTCAATCGCAACCGAATGTTTGATAGCGATACGCGCGTCCTGGTGATCGTCGGGGCGCAATGGGGCGACGAAGGAAAGGGCAAGCTGGTGGACGTCATAGCCGAGCGGGCCGACTGGGTGGTTCGATACCAGGGCGGAGCGAATGCCGGGCACACCGTCCAGATCGGGGACCATTCGTTCATCCTCCGCCAGATTCCGAGCGGCATCCTGCATCCCGGGGTCCGCTGCGCGATCGGTAACGGTGTGGTGCTCGATCCCGATCAGCTGTTCACGGAAATGGGCGAGCTGGTGCAAGACGGGATCGACGTCGAAGGACGGTTGTACGTCAGCGATCGCGCTCATCTCGTTCTGCCGCACCACAAACTCGTGGATTCCGAGAGCGCCGCGAGCAAGGAGATCGGCACCACGGCGCGTGGGATCGGCCCCGCCTACGAGGACAAGGTGGCCCGGCGCGGCGTACGCATTCTGGACCTCAAGCATCCCGAGCGGCTGCGCGAGCTCGTCGAGCGCGGCGTGTCGCATTGGAACCACCAGCTCCTGCTATTCGGTTCAGAGAAGCGGGCGTCGGCGGACGAAACGGTAGCGCTTCTCGAGCGGCTGGCGCCGCGGCTGCTGCCCATGGCTGAGGACGTTGGGCTGGCGCTCCACCGAGCGATAAGGAACGGCGCGGCCGTGCTGCTGGAAGGCGCTCAGGGCTCGCTTCTCGATGTGGATCACGGCACCTATCCGTACGTGACGTCGAGCAATACGACATCGGGCGGGGCGGCGATCGGAGCGGGTATTCCACCGAACAGTCTCGACGCGATTCTCGGGATCGTGAAGGCCTACACGACGCGAGTAGGCAACGGCCCGTTGCCGACGGAAATGGAAGAGCCGATGGCCAGCAACATGCGCAGGCTCGGGGCGGAGTTTGGAGCCGTGACAGGGCGGCCCCGGCGCTGCGGATGGTTCGACGCGGTGGTGGTTCGCTATGCGGCGCGCGTGAATGGTCTGACCGGTCTGGCGGTAACCAAGCTCGACGTTCTCGATACGATCGATCGGATCGCGATCTGCACCGGGTACGAGCTGGATGGCGGGCCGGCGGACGAGTTTCCAGGGGATCTGGTGGCACAGGTCGCGCGCCCGCGTTATGAGTGGGTGGACGGTTGGCAGTCGAGCACGGGTGAGGCGCGGCAGCTGAGCGATCTGCCGGCGGCGGCACGGCGATATCTGGACCGCATCGAGGAGCTTGCGGAGACGCCGATCGCCTATGTGAGCGTGGGCACGCGGCGCGACCAGATCATCTCCGCGCGGTAGGTCAAGTCAGGCATGACTGGGGAGTGCATTGGAACCGGTGAAGCACGATTCGGTTGATGTAGTCATTGTCGGGGCGGGTCCTTGCGGGCTGGCCGCGGCGGTCTCCGCGCAACGGGCCGGGTTTCGCACCACGGTGATCGAGCGTTCGTGCGTGGTGAGCGGAATCGCATCGTATCCGACCTACATCACTTTTTTCTCGACGCCGGCCAAGCTGGCGATAGGCGGCGTTCCGTTCGTTCTGGCGACGGAAAAGCCGACCCGCCGGGACGCCATGGCGTACTACCGGGCAGTGGTGGATTACCACGACCTGGACGTTCGGCAGTACGAGACTGTGGTGGCGGTGGAGAGATTGGACGGGGGGCGGGGATCGGGGATCGGGGGGCGGGATAGCGAGGATTCGGGATCGATTGAACGACCGGAGGACCAGGATGAGGTGGCGGCCGGTTCCAAAGGCGAGTCAGGAGCCGGGGGGCCCCCCCCAATATCCACGTTACCGCAATCGCCAAGCAGGTCCACCACCATTTCCCCGCCACTCGGGGCTCAATACCGCATCCGGTCCGTCACGCGCTCGGGGAGCGAGCGCACCACCGATGCCCACGCGGTCGTCGTCGCCACCGGATACTTCGGGGCTCCCAACCGGCTCGGTATTCCCGGTGAAGATCTCCCCCACGTTACCCACCTCTACCGGGAAGGCCACGACGCATTCCGCCGGAACGCCGTAGTCGTGGGCGGGGGCAATTCCGCCGTTGAGGCAGCGCTCGATCTGCATCGCTCCGGCGCGCGCGTGACCCTCGTGCACTTCGGACCGGTTTTCGACCGCAACATCAAGCCTTGGGTGCTTCCGACAATCGAGGCGCGCATGGAGACTGCGGAGATCGGCGTTCGATGGAACTCCAGGCTGACGCGCATCGATCCGGAGTTCATCACCCTCGAGACCGCGTCGGGCGAGGAGCGGGTTCCCGCCGATCATGTGTACCTCATGCTCGGCTATCAACCGGAGATCGAATTGCTGCGGAAACTGGGGGTGCCGATCGACCAGGGGACCGGCGTCCCCCGGCACGATCCCGCGACGATGGAGACTGCGATTCCCGGCATTTTCATAGCAGGGGTGATCGCGTCGGGATTCGATGCCAACAAGACGTTCATCGAGAACGGGCGTTTCCATGGCGACCTGATTGCCCGGCGCTTGACTGCGGAGGACGCGCCCGGAGCTAACCCGTCTCCGTCGTGACCGCCGAAGGGGCGTTAGCTTTCCCCGTTCGTGCGGGCCGCCTCGCGTCAGCGGCCGGCGCCCTGCCTATCGATCCCGCACCTTCGTCATGACCCCCGAAAGCACCACTCCCGACGTGATGGACAAGCTCGTGTCGCTATGCAAGCGGCGCGGGTTCGTTTTCCAGTCCTCCGAGATCTATGGCGGCACCGGCTCGGTGTGGGACTACGGCCCGCTCGGCGTGGAGCTCAAGCGCAACCTGCAGGACAGGTGGTGGCGGGACATGGTGCGCGCCCGGGACGACATCGAAGGCCTCGACTCGGCCATTCTGATGCACCCGCGCGTGTGGGAGGCGAGCGGCCACGTCAGCGGCTTCGCCGATCCGCTCGTCGAGTGCCGCTCGTGCAAGCGCCGGTTCCGCGCCGACGAAGACAACATCAAGGGCACGCCGGGCACGCCTGACGTGCAGTGCCCGGTTTGCGGTGCGAAAGGAACGATCGGCGAATCGCGGCAGTTCAACCTGATGTTCAAGACCTTCATGGGTCCCGTCGAAGACACCGCGTCAGTCGTCTACCTGCGTCCCGAGACGGCGCAGGGCACTTATGTGAATTTCGTGAACGTTCAGCAGGCGACCCGGCAGAAAGTCCCGTTCGGAATCGCCCAGATCGGCAAGGCGTTTCGCAACGAGATCACTCCCGGAAATTTCATCTTCCGCACGCGCGAGTTCGAGCAGATGGAAATGCAGTTCTTCGTCGAGCCCGGTACCGACATGGAGTGGTTCGCCAACTGGCGTGCCTGGCGAATGGACTGGCACCTGTCGCTCGGCCTGGCCGCGGGCCGGCTGCGGTACTACGACCAGCAGCCTGGCGAGCTGGCGCATTACGCCCGTGCGGCGAGCGACATCCAGTTCGACTTCGGCGGCTCGCTCGGATTCTCCGAGATCGAAGGAGTGCATAACCGCGGCGACTTCGACCTCACCCAGCACCAGCAGTTCTCGGGGAAAAAACTGGAGTACTTCGATCAGCCGAACAATCGCCGGTTCGTGCCCTACATCGTCGAGACGGCCTGTGGACCGAACCGGACCCTGCTCGCTCTGCTCGTCAATGCTTATCGGGAGGAAGTGGTCGAAGGAGAGGATGAAGGGCGTACTCTGCTTGCGCTGAGCGCCGATCTGGCGCCGATCAAGGCAGGCGTTTTTCCGTTGGTCAAGAAGGACGGCATGCCGGAGATGGCACGCCGGCTGGCCGATGATCTGCGGCCGAGGTTTTCCGTTTTCTACGACGAATCCGGCGCGATCGGCCGGCGATATCGGCGCCAGGACGAGGTTGGGACGCCGTTCTGCATAACGATCGATGGGCAGAGCATCGCCGATGGTACCGTCACCATTCGCGACCGCGACACCCTGTTGCAGGAGCGGGTGGCGGCCGAGCAGGTGGCCGGCGTGATCGATGGCCGCATCGCCGCTTCGGGCGCCTGACGACGCATGGCCGTTTCCTCACTCACTGTAGAGCGGCTCCGCGAGCGCGGCGACGCGTTTCACGAGGCGCTTTCCCGCGAATACTACCTGTCGCAGGCCGGACTCAAGGCCACCGCCGAGCTCCAGCAGATCTACGCTGAGTACTCCGACATCCTCGGCCCGGATGCACTGGCGATGGTCCGCGAGGTTTTCCTCGCCGCCGCTGACGGCTCGGAGGAGCAGCGCGGTGCGCGCCTGCTGCTCGATTGGCTGGTGGATGCCCAGGCCCAGCGCACGCTCGCCGACATCGACGAGCGGGAGATCGCCTGGGAGAACGCCGCGATGTTGACGCTCGATGACGGACGACAGCTCCCCTACCAGCGAGCGGCGATCGAGATAGGAAACGCAGAGGACCGGTCGGAGCGATTACGCATCGAACGTGCGCGGGCGGCACTCGTCAAGAGCGAGCTGTCGCCATTGCGGCGCGACCGGTTCGAACGGGAGCAGGGCACGATCGAGTCGCTGAATATCGCCGACGGCTACATACCGACGTTCGAGGCAACCAGCGGCATCGAACTCTCGGGTCTCGTCAGGCAGTGCCACCAGCTTCTTCGCGATACGCAGGCAATGTGGGATGATACCGTCCGCGAAGCCGCAAAAAGGAAGCTCGGCATTCCGGTGCGCGAGCTCACGCGTCCCGATGCGCTCGCGCTGATGCGGGCGAGCGAATTCGATCCGTACTTCCCGGCGTCGGCCATGGAGCCGTCGGTGCGTCGCCAGATGACGGCGATGGGGATCGACCCGCTCGCCGCCGGCCGCATCATCTACGACACGGTCGACCGCGAGGGGAAGCGCGCGCGCGCCTTCTGCGCGCCGGTGCGGGTGCCTCACGAGGTGTACCTCGTGCTGCGCCCCCACGGCGGCCAGGGAGACTATCGCACCCTGCTGCACGAGCTGGGGCATGCGCTCCACTTCGCGAATACCCGGTCCGATCTGGCGTTCGAGTACCGCTGGCTCGGCGACAACTCGGTGACCGAGGGATATGCAATGCTCCTCGATCACCTGCTGCACGACGAGGGATGGCTGAGGCGCTACACCGAGCTGACGGCGGACACGATGCCGCGCTTCACGCGCGCGGCTGGCTTCGAGGAGTTGCAGTTCCTCCGCCGCTACTGTGGCAAGCTCATCTACGAAGTCGAACTCTACAGCGGGCGCGTGCCCTGGGACGCCCTCCCCGAGCTGTACGTGCAGACGCTCACCGACGCTACGACCTTCCGCTACGACCCCGCCGATGCTTTCGTGGATGTGGATCCGCGATTCTACGCGGCCCGATATCTGCGCGCCTGGCAGCTGCAGGCGGTATTCGCCAAGTCGCTGACCGAACGGTTCGACGCGGACTGGTGGCGGAATCCCCGCGCCGGGCCTTGGGCGGTCGAGCAGCTGTTCGGCGAAGGACAGCGAGAGCTCGGCCACGAGATCGGAGCGCGAGTAGGAGGGGCGCTCACCTTTGCGCCGCTGATCCGTGACGTGGAGCGCCTGCTCGCCTGACGCGTCGCCCGCGTGGCGCGCTGACTCTTACCGGTCCTGATCACATGGCTCGACCACTCGCCCTCGTCACCGGTGCCTCACGCGGCATCGGCCGCTCCATCGCCCTGCGGCTCGCGCCGCATTACGAGATTGCCGCCGTCGCGCGCACGGAGGGCGCGCTGCGGGAGTTGGCGCGCGAGATCGAATCGGCTGGCGGCAAGTGCCGGCCGATCGGTCTCGACATCACTGACGCGGCCGCGGTTTCGGCGGCGCTCGGCGAACTCGAGCCGGCGGTGCTGGTCAACAACGCCGGCGTGGGCGTCATAAAGCCGCTCCTGGAGCTGACGCTGGAGGAATGGAACCGGATGGTCGCGACCAACTTCGATGCGCTGTTCTATGTGACGCGTGCGGTGTTGCCGGGGATGATCCGTATCGGCGGAGGCGACGTGGTTACGATCGGATCTCTGGCCGGACGCAATTCGTTCGCGGGCGGAACCTGCTATGCCGGGACCAAGCACGCCGTGATCGCGTTCACCGAATCGCTGATGGCCGAGGTGCGGCAGCAGAAGGTTCGCGTCTCGGTCGTAATGCCGGGGTCGGTTTCGACGACCATGCGCGCGAACGTGACCAGCTTCAAGGAAGGCAACGAGACCAGCTGGATGCTGACCGCCGAAGACGTCGCCGCGGCGGTGGAGTATCTCGTCCGGCAGCCGGCAAATGCGCACGTCTCCCGAATCGAGATGCGCCCCAGCCGGCCGGGAAGCGGCTAGCCGGTATCGCGCCGCATCCGATAGATTCCAAACGTGTCGCGGCTGACACGCGTACGCGGTGCGGCGCCCTCTGCCGCGCCCCTGCCACCTTTTTTCCGGCCGACATGATTCAGGAGACGAAGACCACCCTGGAGCCTGCAGCGGTACTCCAGGCCGCTAAAAAGTTCTTCGCGAGGCGAAATCCCCTCTACTCGGCATTCATCGAGAAGGAGGGGCCGACCTACGTCTCGTTTCGAGGGCAGGGCGGCGAGGAGCTCGTGATTGGCGTAGCGCACGCCGATGGAGGCGGGACACTGGTGCGGGGCTCTACGTATCTGTTCGACCAGCAGATCGGTCGTTTTTTCACGACCCTGCCCCCTGTGCCGGTTTCATTCGAGACGGTGGTTCAATGAGCGTACCGTTCGTGCAAAGCGTGCGCGCCCGTCCGGAAGCGCTACGTATCGGTGGTGACGGCCGGACGCTGCGCATTCGTGTCGAGATACTCGAGTTGTGGGACGTGGTGAAACTGCAGGCCGCGGAGTCGGCGACCGTGCTCGACGTGAAAAAGGCGGTACTGGCCGAGCTCCTCCCATTGGCGGACGAGCTGAACTACGTGATGAAGCTGCGCGGGCTCGAGATGTTGTACGAAGGGCAAACGCTCGCCGAGTCAGGCGCGATCGACGGGTCGATCTTCTTGCTCAGCCACCGGCGCCGCCGCCCGGTTCGGTGAGCGCGCCCCAGCCGGCACGCGGCGCAGGAGCCGCGTTGGACGATCGTCGTGAGGCGCTACTGGCGTCAGCGGCGCGGCTGCGCGAGGAAGTCGGCAAGAGGGTAGTTGGGCAGGAGCAGGTTCTGGAAGAAATCCTGATGGCAGTGCTGGCTGGCGGGCACGCGTTGCTGGTGGGTGTGCCGGGGCTTGCGAAGACGCTGATGATCCGCTCGATCGCCGAGGCGATGCGGCTGGAGTTCCGCCGGATACAGTTCACCCCCGATCTGGTACCGAGCGACATCACAGGCACTGAGATTCTCGACGAGGACACGCACACCGGCTCGCGCGCATTCCGGTTCGTGCACGGGCCGATCTTCGGTAACATCGTGCTGGCTGACGAGATCAATCGCACCCCGCCGCGCACGCAGGCGGCGCTGCTCGAGGCCATGCAGGAGCATGCGGTGACGGCGGCGGGAACGACGATGCCGCTGCCGGAGCCGTTCTTTGTTCTCGCGACGCAGAACCCGATCGAGCAGGAAGGCACCTACGCGCTGCCCGAGGCTCAGCTCGACCGCTTTCTGTTCGACATCCGCATAGGCTACCCGGACGAGGATGAAGAGGTGTCGATTCTGCGTGCGACGACGGGAACTCGCGAGGTGGCGCTCCAACCGGTGCTGGACGGCGAGGAGACGCTGGCGCTGCAGCGGCTGACGCGGGAGATCCCGGCCGCTGAGCCGGCGCTGCGGTACGCCGCAGCGATCGCGCGGGCGACGCGTCCGGACAACCCGTCGGCGCCGGAGCTCGTCAGGCGTTCGGTGCGCTGGGGAGCCGGACCTCGGGCCGGCCAGGCGCTGATACTCGGCGCCAAGGCGTTTGCGCTGCTCGGCGGGCGGGTGGCCGTTTCGCCTGACGACATTCGGCGCGTGGCGCATCCAGTGCTGCGCCATAGGGTGCTTCCGAGTTTCGCGGCGGAAGCCGAAGGGGTGACGGTGGAGCGGGTAATCGACGAAGTACTCGCCGCCGTTCAGCCGCCGCGCAGCGAGCTCAGGCTCTGAGCGGCGGCGGGCGGAGCGCAGGCCAGGTGCGGCGTTCGCGTGAGCCCGAGCCTTTCGCCCTCGGCGCCCTGCTCGACGCGGTGCGCGGGGTGACGTGGCCGGCACGGCGCCCGGTGCTCCGGCGCGGCGCATCCGGTACGCATGCCTCCCGCCTCACGGGCGCTTCGCCGGAATTCACAGCGTACCGTCCCTACCGGCAGGGAGACGACCCGCGGCGGCTCGACTGGAAGCTGCTCGCCCGTACCGATCGCGCCTATCTCCGCATAACGAGCGACCGGGCCACTATAGGCACGATGTTCGTAATCGATGCATCAGCGTCGATGGCGTTTCCGGAGCCCGCGCTGGGGAAGTGGCGGCTGGCCACCGAAATGCTGATCGGCCTCGCCGCGGTTGCGCTTTCGGCCGGCGACCCGGTCGGGATGGTCGTCTCTGGAGCGCCGGTCCACCTGTCACCGCCACGCACCCGCCGCGGCACGGTGGCTGAACTGACCCGCGTGCTCCACGAGCGCGAGCCGGACGGGAGCGCGACGCTGGTGGAGGCGATGGGACACGCACCCACCGTACCGCGAGTGGTTCTCATCAGCGACTTTCTCGGCGATGATTCGGCCGAGCTGTTGCGCGCCGCCCGGTCGAGGCTGGCGGCCGGCGATGACGTTCAGGCGGTGCACATCGTCGCGCGTGAGGAACTGGACCCTCCGACCCGCGCGCTGCTCGCCGTCGATCCCGAGCACCAGGCGGTCGAGCGAGCGTTAGGTGAGACGACGCGAAGCGCCTACCTCGCCGCGTTCGCCGATTGGCGCGATCGGCTCGCCGGCGACTGGCGAGCCGCCGGCGCCGCGGTACATACGGCGGTCACCGGATCCGATCCCGCCATCATGGTCAGGAGAATCGCGCACGCGGCTCTCGAGGCTGGCGCCGAGCGCGGAGCTCGCGCATGACGCTGCTCGCGCCGGTCTGGATGCTTGCCGGAATCGCGGCAGCGCTCGGCGTGCTGGCGCTTCATTTCATTGCACGCCAGCGCCCGGCGCCAATGATCCTGCCGACCGCCCGGTTCGTTCCGGATGTGCCGGCGCGAGCCGCAAGCCGTGCACCGCGCCCGACCGATCTGCTGCTTCTCCTCATGCGCGCCGTCGCCGCGCTGCTCCTGGGTCTCGCGTTCGCCGGACCTCTGCTTCGGCCTCAACGCGTACCGCTCATGCGAGTCGTTATGCTCGATCGATCGGTGGCTGTTTCCTCGCCGGATTCGGCCGCCGCCGCGGCCCTCACGCAGCTGCGGCCCGGCGATGTTCTGGTGCCCTTCGATACCGCCGTGCGAGTGGTCAGCTGGGCAGAGGGGGACACGGTTCCCGCCGCAACCGAAGCGCCGGCTGATTTCGGCGCCGCGCTGCTCGTCGCCATCCGTGAGGCGCGCAGCCTCTCGCCTCACGCGGATTCGATAGAGCTGGTACTCGTATCGCCCATGGACGCAGGATCATGGAACGTTGCCGTTCTGCCGATTCGCGATCTGTGGCCAGGACGAATCCGCGTCGTGCAGACCCCCGGTGCCGTGCAGGATTCGATGGTCAGGAGGATTGAACTACGCGCCGAAGCCGGCGATCCGTTGACGGCCACCCTGGCGTTGGCCGGTGGCGCCAGCGAGAACGGCACCGTACGACTGGTCCGAGACGCACCCACCGCTGCGGACTCTGCGTGGGCGCGTGATTCGAATGGAGTACTGGTGCAGTGGCCGCGGGACTCCGCTGGACCATTCGATTCTGCCCTGTTGCCAGGCAGCGGGGCGGTAGTGGCTCGAAACGTGGTGGCTGTGGCAGCGTGGCAGAGGCGTCAACTGCCGGAGGGACGCGCCATTGCGTGGTGGGCGGACGGCAGCCCGGCAGCGATTGAGAATCCGTTAGGCGGCGGCTGTGTCCGCTCGGTGGCGATCGGCGTGTCGGAGGCTGGCGACGTAGCGTTGGCGCGCTCCACGCAGCGGCTGTTGAATGCCCTCACGCTACCGTGTGGCACTCCGGCTCCGGCGGGACCGGTCGCCGATTCGATCGTTGAACACGTGGCCGGCAGCGGCCCCCTCGTTGCCGGAACTCGACTGGTGCGTGCGGGCGCCCATCGCTCGCCAGCGACGCCCTGGCTGTTGGCGGCCGGGCTCGCCCTGTTACTGCTCGAATGGATGGCTCGGCGCCGGATGGTGCGGGCGTGACGGCTCGCGATCGGCTGGCGCGAGCGCGAGCCCTGCTGGGGGCGGCCATGTTAGGCGCGGCCCTGCTGTGGTCGATCTGCGCTGGATTGGTGGTGTACGCCTCGCTGGTGGGCGCGGCACTGATGGGCGGCCGGTGGATCGGCTTCGCGCTGGCACTCGGGATCGCCACGGCGGCAGCCATCACGACAGGAGCCTCCATTGCCTGGCGAGGGAGGCGCGCGTTGTCGAGATCGCACGTCGCGTTATGGATCGAGGAACGGGTGCCGGCGTTGCGGTACTCGCTTGTCACTTCGCTCGAGCCGCATCCTCCCGGCACGGCCGCCGCGCTGGAGCAGCGCGTCGCCGCAACCAGATGGGAGCCGGTTATTCGATCGGCGGGGGTCCGGGCGACCGGGATACCGCTCGCCGCCGCGGCGATGGCACTCGTGCTGCTCGTGGCGCTTCCGGCGGTGCGCCGTCCGCTGGCCGCGGCGGCGCGTGCTCCCGCCGGTCGCCTTACGATTGAAGGGGCGCCGGTGCCGCCGGCAACGCGCCTGTCTCCGTTGCGCGTGCGCGTCGAGCCACCTGGCTACAGCGGGTTGGCGACGCAGCGCCTTGATGACCCGGCCGGAATACCGGCGCTGGCCGGCAGCAGGTTGGTGGTGATCGGTCCCGGCCATGCCTCGGAGGTTGGCGCGACACTCGGCGACCGTGCGCTTCGCGTAGCCCCCGTGGAATCCGAATGGCAGGTCGTGCTGACGATGCCGGCAAGACCGGCTGCGCTGCGCCTGACGACCGGCGAGGACGAGCGTTTGCTCGTCCTCGAGCCCCGAGTCGATTCGGTGCCAAGGGTGACGTTGCTGCGGCCGGCGCGCGACACGATTCTCCGTGAGGCGGCCGGAACGCTGTCCCTTGCAGCAGAGGCGCGCGATGATTTTGGGCTGGCCGAATTGCGGCTGGAGTACATCGTAAGCTCCGGGCAGGGGGAAAGTTTCTCGTTCAGATCGGGCGTGCTGGGCAGTCGCACTGCCGGGGGCCGGGCAACTTCCTCGCTCGCTGCCAACGTGCCGCTCGATTCACTGGCCCTGCGCCCGGGCGACATCGTGCACCTGCGTGCTGTCGCGCAGGATCGCAACTCGGTATCGGGTCCGGGGGTCGGCTACTCCGAGACGCGGATGCTGCGCATCGCCAGGCCTGACGAGTACGATTCGCTCTCCATCGAGCCGCTGCCACCCCTGCCTGGCGATACAGGGCTGCTCAGCCAGCGGATGCTGATACAGATGGCGGAGGAGCTCGAGCGCCAGCGACCGCGACTCTCCCGTGAGGCGGTGGTGGTGGAGTCACGCCGAATCGCCGCCGATCAGGCACGGCTTCGCCGTCAGGTAGGAGAGATCATTTTCATGCGGCTGGGTGGCGAGCCTTCCGGCGAGCACTCACACGAAGGTGAGAGCCCTGAGGAGCATGCCGGACACGCCCCTCCAGAAGGAAGGTTGACGCCGGAGCAACTGCTCGCCGCGGCCGAGGCGGCAACCAACCGCGACATGAGCGAGGCGCTCGACTTTCACGGCGATGAGACGCCGGTGGTGGCGATCAACCGTCCCCTGCTCGAGGCGTACAATGCCATGTGGGACGCCGGCCGGGAGCTGGATATTGGGGAGCCTGACGATGCACTGCCCCACATGCGCATCGCGCTGGAGGCAATCCAGAGGGCGCGGACGGCTGAACGCATATATCTGCGTGGCCGCGCACCGGCGGTGATCGTCGACCTGGCGCGGGTGCGGTTGGCGGGGAAGCGCGACGGAATCGATCCGGCGCCGGTGCGGCGGCGCGAGGACCCGCGTTCGCCCGCCGTGCGCCGCAAGGAGCGCTTCGATGCAGCGATCGAACGGTTGTCGGCCGGGGACGCCTCCGTTGTCGATACGCTGGCGCTGCTGCGGTTGGATGCTCTGGAGGACGCACCGGCGCTGGCTACCGCGATAGGCGCAGCCATCGAGGCTCTGCGAGCCGGACGCGATGCGACGGACGCGCTGGTTTCGTCCCGCCGCCTGCTCTCAGGTAACTTCGAGGTGCGCCGCACGCTGCCGGCATGGAGTGGATCGTGGTGAGCGAGTTCGTCTTTGCGACGGTGCAGTATGACAGCGGCGACTGGGACAGCGCACCGCTGGTCCCACCGAACATTATCGACTCGGTAGCCCGGTATACATCGATACCCGTCCGGCCGAGCGGCGTAACGGTGCCGCTTGCCGCGACCGAGCTCTTTGGCTATCCGTTCGCCTATCTAACCGGCCATCTGCCGGTACGGTTCTCCGAACAGGAGCGCGCCAACCTCCGGGAGTTCGTGGAACGCGGAGGTTTCCTGTTCATCGACGATCACAATCACGACGTGGATGGCGCCTTCCACAAGACCGCCACCGAGGAGATCGCCAGAACGCTCGAGCCGTTGAAGGAACTGCCCAACGACCACCCGCTGTACCGTGCATTCTTCACGTTCGATGATGGACCGCCAACGACCGGCCACGAGTTAAACGGGTGGGGTGACAATCTGGTTCACGAACACCTGCTGGCCGTGGAGCGCGGCGAACGAATTGCAGTGCTGTACAGCAACAAGGACTACAGCAGCGAGTGGGGCTATCACCCCGAGAACAAGCGCTTTCTTTCGGTGGACAATACGCGCTTCGGCGTGAACATCATTGTGTATGCGCTCACGCGCTGACCAGTGGCGCCGCCGCGTGGAGCTGGCGTGTCGCCTGGGAGCCATCGTGCTGCTCGGATGGGCGCTCGGGCTCGCCCTCCGTCCCGAAAGGAAGTTCGCGAATAACGCGCAACTTGATGGGGAGGAGCTCCCGGAGGCGCTTCGCCGCTGGGCCACCGGCCGAGCTCCCGATTCGGTTCACCTCCGACTCGATTCAGTGCCCGATGCGGCGTGGCGGGACTGGCTCGTTGCGCTGCGGCGAACCGGCACCGCGGTCGGGTGGTCTGGCACGCTCGCTCCGCTGGCAATCGCGGTCGAGCCGGTAAATGCGCCGGCCGGGGGTGCGTGGCTGCTGATTGCCGGCTCGGCGGGTGACAGCGTGGCGGTTCGCGATGCAATAGGACCTTTCGATACTCTTCATCTGGCAGGTACCGGTGGCGCGGTTCGCGTGCCGGCGCTGGCCGAACCGGCGCAGGCCGAACTCGGCGCCGTGCGGGCCCGGGCTGTCTCAGCCGATTCACTCCTTCCGGCAACGGTGCTCGTGATTGGTACCGCGGGTTGGGAAGCACGTTATGCGATCGCCGCACTCGAGGAAAGCGGCTGGCAGGTGGACGCGCGCCTGACGATCGGACCGGGTCTCACCGTGCGGCGTGGTACCGCCGGTGCCGCCGATACGGCGCGATACGCCGCGGTTGTCGCTCTCGACTCCGCGGCGGCGGACGAGTCCCGCAGTCTCGTATCGTTCGCGAGAGCGGGAGGGGGGCTGGTGTTGTCAGGCATCGCCGCCCGGCTTCCGGCGCTGCGCGGGATAGTGCCTGGCCAACCGGGTGCGCGCGTTCGGCCGGCGGTTGTCAGCTTCACCGCCGAAACGCCCCGCCGTGCGCTCGGTTTCCATCCTGTCTCGCGACCGAGGGCCGACGCCGTGGTGCTGGAGACGCGCGACGGGGCGGCAACGGTCGCGGCGCGCCGTGAGGGACTCGGCCGCGTGGTTCAGCTCGGATACGACGACAGCTGGAGATGGCGTATGCAGGGAGGGGAGGGAGGCATGGACGCACACCGGCGTTGGTGGACGTCGCTCGTTGCCAGCGCCGCGCTCGTACGCGGAAACCGGCGCGAGTCGTCAGGCACGGCCACTGGAGCGGCGGCCCCACTCGTTGCCGTGGTCGCCGCGCTCGGCGAGTCCGTGCCGCGCCTCGAATCGTCGGGCACGCTTCCGGGTCGAGCTGGTCCTCGGGGGTGGATGCTGGTTCTCAGCTTGCTGTTCCTGCTCGTCGAGTGGACGTCCCGCCGGCTGCGGGGGGCGCCATGACGGTCGCGATGATCTCCCACGCGGATTGCGGGCGGCACGACACGGGGTGGGGCCATCCGGAGCACGTCGGCCGGATTCGCGCCATTTCACACGCATTACGAGAGCAGCCCGAGCTGTTCGAATCGTTGCTTCACCACGAGGCGCGTCACGCCGATGCTATCGAGCTGGCGCTCGCACACGATCCCGCATACATCGCGTCCGTCCGCGCACTCGTCGCGTCTGGCGGCGGTCGGCTGGACCCCGACACGGTCGTGAGCGAGGGGAGCTGGGATGCGGCTACAGCCGCTGCAGGCTCGGTTCTCGACGGAGTCGACATGGCCTACGACGGACGCGCCATTCGCTCGTTCTGTGCGGTGCGTCCCCCGGGGCACCATGCCCTGCCCGCGAGCGGGATGGGCTTCTGCCTGTTCGGATCGGTTGGTGTGGCTGCGCATTACGCGCGCACGCGTCATAACGCCGAGCGCGTTCTGGTCGTGGATTGGGACGTACACCACGGCAACGGCACGCAGGCGCTCGTCGAACATGAGCCGGCGATTCGCTTCATCTCCATGCACCAGTGGCCGTGGTATCCCGGCACGGGTGCGGCCGACGATCGCGGGCCGCACCGCAGCATTTGGAACGTTCCGATGCGGCCCGCGCTCCCTCCCGAGCAGTACCTGGCGGCTCTGGAGCGGGCGATCGACGAGGCAACGGCCGGATTCGAACCTGACCTGATACTTGTCTCGGCCGGATTCGACATTCTGCGTGGTGATCCAATCGGCGGGTTCACGCTGGAGTTGGAGCACGTCGAGCGTCTCACCCGACACCTGGTGGAGCGGGCTACGGCGTGGTGCGGCGGGCGGCTCGTGAGCGCCCTGGAAGGGGGATATGTGCCTGATCGGCTCGCTGAAGCCTGCCTGGTGCATATGGCTGCGCTACGTTAGCACATGGACGCTGCTTGCTCGACTATTTGGCCGACGGCTAGATTCCCCGCCTCATGAGCGGCGCACCGCAGCGCGTGCCGCCGGTGCCGGCCGTTCTCCGCCTCGTGCAGCTCGCGGTGCTCGGCAAGTGGCGGGCGACCGGAGACGATTTGTATCGTGAAGTCGCACGTCTCACCGAGGCGGCGCCCGGGCGCGAGATTATCGTTTCAGGATGTGGCGCCGGGAGCACGACGGAATGGCTCGCGAGGCGCACGGGTGCATCGGTGACGGGCGTCGACACGAGCGCCGAGGCGATAGAAGCGGCGGAGACCCAGGCGCGCTCGGCAGGAGCGCAGCAGAAGCTGCACTACCAGCATGCGCAGCTGGACGATCTGCCGCATGAGACGTCGGTGTTCGATGTCGCCATTGGTGAACCGGCGCTCGCTGCTGCTGGAGATCCGGCTGCGGCCGTCGCCGAATTGGTTCGCGTCACCCGGCCGATGGGGATCGTCCTTCTTTTGCAGCCGACGTGGAGCTCGGAGATTTCGGGGGCGATGCGACAGATGCTCGTACAGCGGTATGCCCTCCGCCCACATCTGCTCGTCGAATGGAAGCAGATGCTGCGCGCTGCGGGAGTCGTCGAGCTCGAGGTTCAGGATTGGACGTCGGGGGCGCCGGGCTCGCGATCCAGCGAGTACTCGGCGCTGTCGACGGAGCTGTCATGGACGGACAAGGCCAGGATCGTCTCGCGGGCCTGGCGGCGCGGCTGGCGGGCGGCACGAGGCGAGTTGGAGGAAGATGCAACACTGCTGCGCGAACTGTCGCGCGAGCGGGCGATAGGGTTTCAGCTCATCAAGGGAATCAAGTGGCGTCACGCAATTGCCCCGCATGAGTGAGCCGTCGAACGGGATCGTGGGCCCGGTGCGGGATCTCAAGATTCCGCGCAGCATTTTCCGGAGTCCGGATGGCAGTGTGCAGCGCGACCTCGCACCTAACAAGCTGGCGCAGGCCTTGCGCGAGGGAGTGGGATTATTGTGGGTGGATGTGGATGCAACCCAGCGGTCGCAGCACGCGGTGCTGGAAAAGATCTTCGGCTTTCACCCTTTGGCGATCGAGGACACGCTCAATCCGCAAAGTCGCGTCAAGCTCGAGGATTACGATGGCTATATGTTCGCGATCATCCGCGGTGTGCGATTCGACGAGAGCACCGAGGATCCATACGACTTCGAGACACTCAATCTCTGCTTCTTTCTCGGGGCCCACTTCGTGGTCACCGTACATACGGAAACCTCGAGTCCCTGCGCGGAGCAGTGGGATCGCGTCACCCGAAATCCCGATCTGCTGGACCGGGGCGCGGCCCGGCTGCTGCACGCGCTAATGGATACGGCGATCGATGGGTACTTTCCGATACTCGACCAGGTAGACGAATTCATTGAAGGCCTGGAGCACGATCTGTTCGAGCGCCAGGAGAGTCGTGAAGTGCGCGCGGTGTTCAGCGTCAAGCGGCTGGTGCTGTCGTTGCGCCGGCACCTGGGACCGCAACGCGAGGTTTTCCAGGCGCTGGCAAATCGGCCCCACCGGCTCGTTCCGGCGGACGTTCAATTGTACTTTCGCGACATTTACGACCACGTGCTGCGGATCAACGACGCATTCGATACGCAGCGGGACATGCTCTCATCCACTCTCGAGTCCTATCTCTCGAAAGTGTCGAATCAGCTGGGTCAGATCACGAAGGGTCTGGCCTTGATTGCCACTCTCAGCGTGCCGTTCGTGGTGGTGAGCGGCATGTGGGGGATGAACTTCGATCACATCCCGCTCTCCGGCGTGCCGGCCGGATTCTGGATCATGCTGGTCGTGCAGATCTTGCTTGGCGCACTGTTGGTAGGCGTGCTGCGATTCTTCCGATGGCTGTAGGCGGCTACGTGCTTTACGGCGTCGTGCCGGTGGGAGCAGGCGATGGCAATTCGCTCGCGCCGGGTACGCAGCTGATCATCACCGGCGATGTGGGGGCGGTGGTAGGCCAGTCGGCGTTCGAGCACATCGACCCGCACGACCAGATCGTGACGCAGTTCGAATCGGTGGTAGAGGCTGTCTTCGATCGTCAAACGATCCTTCCGGCACCGTTCGGCGTCGTCTTTCGCAACACGGATCACATCACGCGGTGGCTGCAGATGCATTACCTCACTTTCACCGAAGCGATCCACCTGGTGGAAGGCCGGTGCGAAGTGCGCGTGCATCTGCGAAGCGCGGAGGGAGAGCTGGCATCCGACGAGCCAGATGCGGCCGCTACCGAAATGGCGATGGAGTTCTATAACGCCGTCAGCCATGAGGCGGATGCTGCGGTGATGCTGCGCCGTCCGGCACTGCACGCCGTATTGAGCAGCGCGTTCCTGATCGACCGTTCCGAGTGGGAGGCCTTTTCGGCGATCGTCGCAACTCATTCCCGGAGATACGCTTCGTTGCTGGTGGAGCAGACCGGACCGTGGCCTCCGTACGACTTCGTGCGCATGGATCTGGGGAACTGAGCGGTGTTCTGCCCTGATTGCGGCACATGGAATCGCGGCTCGGCTGTCGCATGCGCGCGTTGCTCCAAGGATCTGCCCGATGTTCCGGATGCACCGAGCGCGAAGCCTGACGAGGAGTTGGATACGCTGCGTCGGTCGACTGGAACCCGGTATCGCGTGCATCGCCGGCTGGGAACCGGAGGAATGGCACACGTCTACGCCGCCTCCCATTCGGTACTCGGCCGGCCACTCGTGATCAAGGTGCTTTTGTCGCACCTGGCTCGGGAAGCGGAGATGCGCGAGCGGTTCCGCCGAGAGGCAGAAGCCGCCGCGCAACTCAATCATCCGCACATCTGCCCGATCCTCGACTTTGGCGAGACCGACGAGAGCGTTTGGCTCGTAATGCCGTATCTGTCGGGAGGCTCGGCGGCGGACGTTCTGGTTCGCGAGCGCGTCTTCGCCCCCGAACGGGCAGCGGCGATCTGCGCGCAGGTGGCGAGCGCTCTCGACTATGCGCACCGTCATGGCGTGGTGCACCGGGACATCAAGCCCGACAACATTCTGTTCGACGAGGACGGGCATGCGTCGGTGACCGATTTCGGCATCGCGACCGCCCGCTTCCACGCCCGCCTGACGGCTACCGGACGGGCAATGGGAACGCCGCATTACATGAGTCCCGAGCAGGCGATGGGCAAATTGGTGGATGGCCGAAGCGACCTGTACGCCGTCGGCGTCATGCTGTACGAGATGCTCGTCGGTTTTCCGCCGTTCGACGGTGCCGACTCGTACTCGATCGGTTACAAGCACGTACACGAGACGGCCGCACCGCCCGACGTGGTCGACTCGCGGATTTCCGTAGCGCTGGCCCAGGTGGTGATGCGGTGCCTGGCTAAGATCCCTGCCGAGCGGTACCAGAAGGGCGACGAGGTTACCGATGCTCTTCTCGGATATCTGGCGACGAGCGGTGTGCCGGAGGAATTCCGGGCGGCACGGCTCGCCCGCCGGCTGGGCATTACGCCTACCACGCGATAGGTCACGCGCACTCTTTTCCCGACTTCTCCCTCGCCTACCGGAATGCGCCTAGAGCACGAAATTCTCTCGCTCCGAACCACCCATCCGTTCAAGATCGCTCGCGGCGGCTCGAGCGAATGGCGCGTCGTCTGGGTTCGGCTGATCGACGACGATGGCACCGAAGGATGGGGCGAAGCGGCGCCTAGCCGGTTCTACGGTGAGTCGGCAGACTCGGTCGTCGCCGCGCTGGCCGGGTTCGAGCCGCTCCTGGAGCGCGCGGATTCCTGGGCGATCGATACCATCGAGACGGAGCTCGATCGATCACTGCGGTTCAATGCCGCCGCCAAGGTGGCGGTGAGCGCCGCGCTGCACGATCTGGCCGGCAAGCGCCTCGGCGTGCCTCTCTACAAGATGTGGGGGCTGGATCCGTCCCGCGCGCCGCAGTCGAGCTTCACCATTGGCATTGGCGACAACGATGAGCTTCGGCGAAAGGTAAAGGAAGCGGCAGGGTACCCGGTGCTGAAGGTCAAGCTCGGCACCGACCGCGACGAGGAGATCATCCGGACGATACGCGATGCCGCGCCCTCTGCGGTGCTGCGGGTGGACGCGAACGCTGCCTGGACCCCGAAACAGGCGCTTGGGATGATGGGCGTGCTCGTCGAGTGCGGCGTCGAGTTCGTCGAGCAGCCTCTGCCGGCGCACGACATTCCCGGCATGCGTTTCGTGCGCGAGCGCGCGCCCCTTCCGATCATCGCCGACGAGTCCTGCCTGACTAATGCCGACATTCCGCGGCTGGTGGGCGCCGTCGATGGTATCAACATCAAGTTGGCGAAGTGCGCCAGCCTCCGTGAAGCCGCGCGGATGATCGGCACCGCCCGCGCGCACGGGCTCAGCGTAATGATGGGTTGCATGATCGAGTCCAGCCTTGGCATTGCCGCTGCCGCGCACCTTTCCCCGCTACTCGATTATGCAGACCTCGATGGTCCGGCGCTTCTGGCCAACGACCCCTTTCAGGGCCCATCGATCGCCGGCGGCAACATCCGAATTCCCACCGAACCTGGCCTCGGCGTAAGCCGAGCCTGACGAACCATGCCAACCAGCCACCCGTTCCGGCCAATGCTCCGTCGATCGGTTCTGACCCTTGCCATAGCGTGCACCCTCGTGCCGGCATCGGCTCCGGCCGCCGCGCAACAACTTCCGGTGCAGGCCATCGCCGGTCAGTCGCCTGTCTATGGAGTGGCGATGGACCGCGCTCGCGCCATCGTGCGGGACAGCATGACGGCGAACGGGATTCCGGGTATCTCCGTCGCCGTTGCCGTGGACGGCAAGGTGGTATGGACCGAGGGCTTCGGCTTTGCCGACATCGAGAACCGCGTACCGATCACACCCGAGACACGGATGAGGATCGGAAGTGTGTCGAAGAGCGTGACATCCGCTGCCGTCGGTCTGCTGGTGCAGGAAGGAAAGCTGGACCTCGATGCGCCGGTGCAGCGCTACGTACCATCGTTCCCGAGCAAGCCACAGCAGATCAGCACCCGCCAGCTGGCAGGCCACCTGGCAGGCATTAGGCATTACCGTGGCAATGAGATGCTGTCGGCGCGGCCGTACGAATCGGTGACTACTTCGCTCGACATCTTCAGGAACGACACGCTGCTCCATCCTCCCGGCTCCAGGTACTTCTACTCATCGTACGGCTGGAATCTGCTCAGCGCCGCAATCGAAGGGGCGGCCGGGGAGCCCTTTCTTACCGTAATGCGGCAGCGGGTGTTCGAACCGTTAGGGCTTCGATCGATCGTCGCCGAGCACATGGACAGCCTCATTCCGTACCGGGCACACTACTACGATCGGGGACGCAACGGCGCTCTTCGCAATGCTCCGTACGTCGACAACAGCTATAAGTGGGCGGGCGGGGGCTTCATCTCCAACACCGAAGATCTCGTGCGCTTCGGCTCGGCTCTGCTGCAGCCGGGATTTCTCGAGGCACGCACGCTGACGACGCTGTTCACTCCAATGCGCACGACGAGTGGCGAGGACACCCACTACGCCATCGGCTGGCGGGTCGACACGGACAGTGTCGGTCGCCGGGTGATCGCGCACAGCGGCGGATCGGTCGGCGCCAACGCCTTTCTGGTGCTGTATCCTGAGCAAAAGGTGGTGGTGGCGATCCTTTCCAACACCACCGCCCGGTTCGTTGGCGGCGGCACGGGCGGACGACAGATCGCGGCGTTGTTCATGCCGCGCTGACAGAGGGGAATGACGCCGCCGGCCTCGCGCCTCATCGAGGTCGCGCTTCCGCTTCCGCTGTTTCAGACGTTTACCTACGCGGTAGATGACACGCTGGGCAACCAGGTCGTGCCGGGATCGCGCGTGCTCGTTCCCGTGCGATCACGCCGGGCGATCGGAATCTGTCTGGGCGATGCCACCGTTCCGGTAGCCCGGCCGCGCGCCATTCTCGACGTACCGGACGCGCACCCGGTTCTGTCGGCGGCTCTCCTCGCACTCTGCAAGTGGATCGCCGAGTACTACATAGTCCCGTTAGGAATCGTGTTTCGTGCGGTTCTCCCCGGGGCGCTCACCGGCGCCGACACGCCGCGGCCCGTCACGCAAACACGGCGAACGGCGACGATAGCGAAATCCCTGCCGTCGCTTCAGGAGCGGGATGCGCTGTTTGGCCGCGCGCTACGCCAGCGCGCCCTGTACGAGGCACTCGAGTCGCTCGGTGGCGAGGCGGACGTGTCGCACCTGACGACGCAACTGGGATTCGCCGGCGGCCTCGTTCATGCGCTGGCGACCAAGGGACTCATCGCGCTGCGGACCGATGCGGTGCGTCGCGATCCATTCTCGGATCGTCCTCGCGCCGCGGCGGCCGCTCACCTGCCGACGGTGGCACAACAAGAGGCAATCGCCGCACTGACAGGGGCGGCTGCCGGCGAGGTGTTCCTGCTGCGCGGGGTCACTGGAAGCGGCAAGACGCTCGTCTACCTCGAGTACCTGAAGGAGGTCGTTCAGCGCCGGGGCCGGAGTGCAATCGTGCTGGTTCCGGAAATTGCGCTCACTCCGCAGACGGTGGACCGCTTCCGCGCCGTGTTCGGCGATCTGGTCGCGGTGCTGCACTCGGCGTTAGGTGAGGGGGAGCGATACGACGCCTGGCGGGCGCTCGCCGAGGGCAAGGCGCGCATCGTCGTCGGCGCGCGCTCCGCCATTTTCGCGCCCCTCGCCGATCTCGGGGCGATCATTCTGGATGAGGAGCACGAGACCAGCTACAAGAACGGCGAAGCGCCCCGTTATCACGCCCGGGACGTGGCCATTGTACGTGCCCGCGGCGAGGGAGCCGTCGTCGTGCTTGGCAGTGCCACACCTAGCCTGGAGAGCTGGCGCAACGCGGAGCAGGGCAAGTCCCGCCTGCTCACACTGCCTGATCGCGCCGGTGCCGGCCGCATGCCGCACGTCTCCGTAGTGGATCTGCGCGTCGGCGCGCGGCCGTCCGTGCCTGACGAACCTCCGGATCCGTTCAGGCGCGTGATCGGCCAGGCGATCGAGGACGGCCTTCGCGAGCGCATCGAGCGCGGCGAGCAGTCGATCCTCCTCTTGAACCGGCGCGGGTACGCCGCCTTCGTGCAGTGTCGCGCCTGCGGCTACGTTGCCGCCTGTCCAAACTGCTCCATCTCGCTGACCTACCACCGCACGCCAGAGCGTCTCGTCTGCCACTATTGCCGGTATGAGGAAGCGCCGGCCGACCGGTGTCCGCGCTGCGCCGGGAGCACCATGCGACAGCGCGGGCTGGGGACTCAGCAGGTGGAGCGGCTGCTGGGTGAACGCTTTCCCCGCGCGCGGATCGCCCGCATGGACGTGGATACGACGAGCGGCAAGTGGGCTCATGCGACGATACTCGACCGGGTAGCCCGCGGGGAAGTGGACATCCTGCTAGGCACGCAGATGATCGCCAAGGGGCTCGACTTTCCCAACGTGACCCTCGTCGGCGTCATCGACGCCGATGTAGGAATCAATCTCCCCGACTTTCGGTCGTCCGAGCGATCGTTCCAGCTCCTGAGTCAGGTGGCGGGGCGCGCGGGGCGCGGACCCAAAGGTGGAACGGTCATCATCCAGACCCGGATGCCCGCACACCATTCCGTTCGCCACGCGCTCACGCACGACTACCTGGCATTTGTCAGGGAAGAGATGCCTGGTCGTGCCGAGCCTGCGTACCCGCCAATGATCCGGCTCATCAACGTGATCGTCAGCGGCACCGCCGAGCTGCCTACCGAAGAGCTTTCACAGCGGGTTTCTGCCTGGCTAGTAGACGGCGCGGCCCGTTCGGAGCGCACGCGGATCACCGTGCTCGGTCCGGCCCCATGTCCCATTGAACGCATTCACAAGCGTTGGCGATGGCACGTGGTGCTGAAGTGCGACCACGCGGGCGCGCTCGGCTCGCTCGCCCGCGCGTTACTCGAGCGCTTCGAGATCCCGGCGCGCCATGGATTGCGCATCGCCGTTGATCGCGATCCGGTGTCGCTGCTCTGATCACGCTTGTTTCCCCATCTCGCCACGAACATCTTTCGAATGTGAGCGCCTTCCCCCATCCCGACTTCGACCTGCCTCGATTCGCGCAGGCCCCCGACGCGCGATTCGTCCCCGCGCCGGCGGACGGAGTTCTTCCGGAGGGCTTCTTTTCGACCACCAACCTGCCGACGTACGTCAAGGTCGCCGGGTCGTGGCGCATGCCGAGAGAGCCGCGAATGGATTCGGCGATCGTGCTGGATGAGCGGGGTGACCTGTGGGTGCGGGAAGGGCGCCGCGTGCGCGCCGGTGATCCGGTGGCAGTGGGCACATCGGAAGACGCGAGTGATGGGATCTTCGTTCATGGCATTGCCTTTCTTGGCGATTCCGCCGAGGGCGAATTCAAGTTCATGACCAGCGCGGTGTCGCGCGAGAAGCCGATCGACTACTCGCTCATGGCGCGACTGCTCATCGAGGAGCGCGACCGGGGCGGTTACCCCGTTTGGGTGGCCGGACCTGCACTCGTGCACTCTCGCGCCCGGGCCGACATGACCTGGTTCATTGAACAGGGGTTCGTCGGCGCTTTTCTGGCAGGCAACGCGGTCGCCGTCCACGACATCGAGGCGTCGATCTTCGGCACCACGCTCGGCATGACCGGTAGCGGCGAGGTGAGCGCCGGCGGCCACGGTCTCCACATGCGCGCAATCAATCAGGTGCGGGCAGCCGGATCGATCGCTCGAGCGGTGGAGCAGGGAATCGTGACCGACGGGATCATGCATGCGCTCGTCAGGCACGACGTGCCCTTCGTTCTCTGCGGATCGATTCGTGATGACGGACCGCTGCCAGGTGTCTACACCGACATCCTGGCGGCACAGGATGCGATGAAGGAGCACACCGCTCGTGCGACCATGGCGCTGTTGATTGCCACCGCACTGCACGCGATAGCCACCGGCAACATGCTGCCGGCGTTCGCTACCGAACCGGACGGCTCGCTGCGCGAGCTGGCGACGATCTGCGTGGATTCATCGGAGTTCGTCGTGAGCAAACTCAAGGACCGCGGAACGCATCAGGCGTTCGGCGTCGTCACGAACGCCCAGGATTTCATGCACATCATGAGGCTGTACGTGGAGCGGGAGCTGGACGCCAGGGCTCGTCAGGCACCACCGGTCGCCGCCGTTGGCGCGCGATGAGCGCCGGGACGGGTATCGACCCTCGCGATCGCTTTCTGCGCGCCATCGTCGAGCAGATTTCCGTTGACCGCATCGCCGAGATTCACCTTTTTCCCGCACTGCGGAGCGGCGGACGCGAGAGCGCGGTTGCCGTAGTCGCCGCCCGTGCCGACGAGGGCTCCCACCATTCCGATTTAGCCCATATCGATCCACCGCCTGACGAACGCGCGCCGCGGCTCGTCGTCTATCGCGCAGTCTATCGATGGACGCGCAAGGGACCGGACCGCGGACAATGGGAGGTCGATATCACCGCCGAAGCCGATGCGCCCCTTTACGCGGTTGGCGACGTGGTGCGCGGCGTTCAACGCCGTGCCGGCGAGGATGGCGAGCCCGAGCTGATCACCCCAGAGGCGCTGCGCCTCGCCCTCTCGGACCGTCCATGGGCGACGGAGATGTAATGGAGGCGTTTCGCGCCTATCTGCGCGATCGCAACCTTCCCGTCACTTCGCAGCGTGAGGCGATCGCCCGGGTCGTGCTGGCTGGCGACCGCCATCTCTCCGCCGACGAGATCGAACGGGAGTTGACCGTACAGGGAATCATGATCGGCACGGCGACCGTCTACCGTACGCTGGAAGTGCTCGTGCGCAGCGGACTGGTGATGGAGCGCGATTTCGGCGAAGGATTTCGCCGCTACGAGCCCACGCGCGACGTGCCGCACCACGAGCATCTGATCTGCACCGCCTGCAACCGGGTGACCGAATTTCGGGACGAGCGGCTGGAGCGCATGACGACTCTGCTTGCCGAGTCGAATGGCTTTCTCAGACAGCGCCACCGCCTGGTCATCGAGGGAGTGTGCGCCGCATGCCGCCGGCGCGGGCCGAACGTCAGTCCACGTTAGTC
Source organism: uncultured Gemmatimonadaceae bacterium (assembly GCA_964584905.1). Lineage (GTDB taxonomy): Bacteria > Gemmatimonadota > Gemmatimonadetes > Gemmatimonadales > Gemmatimonadaceae > JALZIF01. Next base: position 32,761 of record CAZPCC010000085.1, read on the forward strand.
TTGGTCGCATAGCGCGAAAGCACCACGCGATGGATGTCGCGGGCATCCTCGAGTCTTGCGTCCGCCACCGGCAGCTCGGGCGGCGTGAGCAGGAATGGATACATCTGGTCGCCTCCCGCCGAACCGTGCGCGCCTACCTGGTCGTCGAACGACACGATCTCGTACTCGTCGTATGCGCCGAAGATGACTATGTCGCCCGCGTTCGGTTGCCGCACCAGATCGCACACCGCACGCACCACGTAGCGTTCCTGCCCATAGGGCGCGAGCGGATTCTGGCCGCTCGTCACGCTCACCCTGTCCCCTTCGATGTTGGCGCGCCCCGCCCGGCTCTCCAGTACCACTGTCTCTCCGTCGCGCGTCGCCAGCAAGCCAATGCCGGGGTGGCGCAGAAGGTCGCTGTAGAGGTGGGCGCGGCGCCGGTCGGAAGCGATCTCCCGGCGACCGAGCTGTGCTTCGACATCCGCGAAGTAGACCAGCGCCAGACACGAACTGTATGTCACGACCACCTGATGCTTTTCATCTACGCGATACTTCTCGGGAAAGATGATCTCGCGCAGACCGTACCGGCTCCGCATCCAGTCGCGCATGCGCCGGAGCGCGCGGCCGAAGCGGCTGTGCCGCTGTCCGTAACTTCGCGCCGCGCTCTCCAGGGCGGCCGGTACCATGTCGTCGTATTCGGTTCCTTCAGCCCGGCTCTCATGGACTGCCAGCGGTTCTCGTCCGCCAGGGCGATACCGATCGAGGATCTTCCGCACGGTGGTGCCGAGCGACTCCCCGAATCGCACGCGATAACTCACTGACGGCGTCATGCCGTGGTCGGAGAGTATCACCAGATCGTACGGGCGCGAGCTCGTTCCGCGAATTGCCCGCCAGATCTCCCGTATGCGCGCATCCGTTCTCTTGAGATCGGCCAGCGCCTGACGACTCGACGACCCGAAATGGTGTCCGAGCTCGTCGTACTGCATGAACGTGCTGTAGATGACCGGCACGCCGAGGTTGATGTCCAGCACGATCGCCATCGTCTGCAGTTCGCGCACGACGACGTTCGTGAATATCCGCAGCACGGGAAAGATGCCCTCGGCATGGGTGGCGCGTCCCCTGAACTCGCTTACGCTCCTCTCCCATTCCTGGCGCAACCATTCGCGAATCCCCTGGAACCCCATCCGCAGCAGCCGTATCGGGTGCACGAACAGAAGGAGCAGCATCCGCGTTCCGCCCAGCCGCTCGAACACCGAGGTCCGCTCGCGAGTGGCCACGGTGAACGCCACGGTCTGGGCATCGCCGTCCAGCAGATTCACGTAGCTCGATCCGCCCGCCAGCGCCCCCGGCGCGGTGATGCGATCCCGGATATATTGCACCCCGTGCGGGGCATTGCAGGTGATGACCCGCCGTGCGTGCTTGTCGTAGAACCGGAAGGCGGGGATCCCGCCGTTCTCGCCGTGAAAGATCCCCGCCTGACAATAGGGCGTGGCCGAGGGCAGGCCGCAGAACCATCGCCGAAGCGAGTACCCTTCCGTGTCGAGCAGTCGGGCAATCGTCGGGCAGTAGCCTTGCTGGATCGCGCGGCGCAGGTCGGAGTACGCCAGCGCGTCGATCTGCAACATCACGATTCCGCGCCGGTCATCCCGGGCGCGGCGCTCCCGCCGAAAGGCGTAGTACTTGACCGAGTAATACCAGCGGAGCAGCGGCCCGGCGCGTGAACGCCTCCGACGCTCCTTACGTGGAGTGAGCATGGACGATTCGACGCTGCTTGGCATGCTGTTGTTCTCGTTCTCGGCCGGCCTGCTCAGCTTTCTCTCTCCATGCGTTCTCCCGCTCATTCCGAGCTACGTGACGTTCATTACGGGGATGAGCCTGGATGAAGTGCAACGGGCGCGCCGCGCCACGCTCATCCATTCCCTCCTGTTCATTGCCGGCTTCACACTGATCTTCCTCGCCCTGGGCGCCACGGCAACTGTATTCGGGCGCGTTCTGCTGGCCTATCGCGACTGGATCAGCCGCATCGGCGGCGTGTTGATAATCATTTTCGGACTGTACCTGCTGGGCGTGCTGAACTTCGCATTTCTCGCTCGCGAACGGCGCGTGCACATAGCCGACAAGCCCATGGGCTACCTCGGCACGGTGCTGGTTGGAATCGCCTTCGGCGCCGGCTGGACGCCTTGCATTGGTCCGATACTCGGTTCGATCCTGATCCTCACGTCGAGCACCGCGGAACTGGGAAAGGGTCTTCTGCTCCTCTTCGTGTACTCACTCGGCCTGGCAATTCCGTTCCTCGCAGCGTCGTTGGCGCTGACCCATTTTCTCGGCGCGTACGCCAGGGCGCGCCGTTATCTCGTCTGGGTGAACCGCATCGGCGGCGTGCTCCTGATTCTGGTGGGGCTGCTTCTCGTCACCGACTATTTCACCATTCTTGCCGGGTACCTGCAAGCTCTGACGCCGGAGTTCCTACGCGACCGGATCTGAATGGCGCCCGCCATCGTCAGGGTTCATCCACGAGGTGACGAGGCGTGCCAGCTCGCGGGCCGGCACGGGCTTGAGAAGCACGTCGTGGCAGCCGGCCGCCAGGCATCGGGAGCGGACTTCGGGATCGTCGTGTCCGGTGACGGCAACGCAGATTCGCGGCGCCCGTCCAAGCTCCTGCAGGCGGGTGAGAATGGTCAGGCCATCTCCATCGGGGAGCGTTAGATCGAGGAGTGCGACGTCAGGCGGGTGGTCCGGATTCTCGAATACCGCCAGAGCCTGTTCGGTGGTGGCAGCCTCGGTCACGGTGTGTCCAGCCGCTTCGAGCAGAATCCTCATCGCGCTGGACACCAGCGCGTTGTCCTCTACGATCAGGACGTGTCCGTACACGGGATCGATATCACGGCCCTTCGCCGTGCACCGGCAAGGTGAAATAGAAGCGGCTTCCGGCGCCCGGAGCGCTCTCGAGCCAGATGCGCCCGTGATGCAGCTCGACGAACCGCCGGGCAATGCTCAGGCCGAGCCCGGTACCGTGGTGCTGGCGTGAAGTGGAGGCATCCACCTGAGCGAATTCCTGAAAGATCAGCTCGTGATGTTCGCGGGCAATGCCGATGCCGTTGTCACCCACCTCTACGAGCAGGGACTGTCCGAACTCGCCGGTCGTCGTGCGGACGATGATCCAGATCCGCCCGTGGTCGGGGGTAAACTGAATCGCGTTGCCTAACAGATTCGACAGGATGTGCCCGACCTTGTCGCGGTCGGCGAAGACACGCGGCAGCCCCGGCTGGATATCCACCTCGAGCGCATGCCCTTTCCTGTCTATGAGAGACTGGTTGAGCTCGACCAGCGATTCGAGCAGCTCCTCGAAGGAAAATTCGACCCGGTCCAGCGCGATCTGATGCGCGGCCGCGCGAGCGTTCGTCAGGATTTCGCCGACCATCTCGAGCAGCTGCCTTCCCGAGTTGATTATCCCCGTCAGACTGTCCAGCTGACGCGGTGATACCTGGCCGAGAATTTCATCGCGCATTATCTCCGCGTGCGTTATGATCGCCGTGAGCGGCGTACGCAAGTCATGGGAGATGTTTGCCAGAAAGCGGGTATCGAGCGACTGCCGCTCGCGCAGTAGCGCCAGCTCGCGCCCGTACTCGCTCACCCGCGCTTCGAGCGCGGCAACGTAGTCGACAGACAGATGCTGGTCGGCCTGAGAGTGGTTCATGCCGTTATAGTACCGCTCATTGGGTCGGATGCCAACGCGCGCATACCCGGTTCCTCCTGCTCGAGTTCCTCCTCCAGCAGCTGCCGATTCAACAACGACCAGTATCGGCCGCCGGCGGCGATCAACTCGGCATGCTCACCCTGTTCCACAACCCGGCCCCGTTCGAGTACGATGATGAGGTTGGCGTCCCGGATCGCGCTCACCCGGTGTGACGCGATCACCGCCGTGCGCCCCGTGAGGGCCTCGCGCAGACCATGAAGGATCTCCGCCTCGGTGTGCGCGTCGACTGCCGACAGCGCATCGTCGAGCAGCACGATGGCTGGCCGGCGCGCAAGAGCTCGTGCCAGCGCCACCCGCTGCTTCTGACCGCCCGACAGGTTGATACCCCGCTCGCCAAGCATCGTGTCGAAACCGCCGGGAAACTCGGAGATCGTCTCCTCCAGCTGTGCCACGCGTGCCGCCCAGCGCCATTCGCTGTCGTCAGGCACGCCGTAAGCAATGTTGGCGCCGATCGTCTCGCTGAACAGCAGGCTTTCCTGCGGCACGGCACCTATGCCGGATCGCAACAGTTCGAGCGACACCTCACGACCAGGAATGCCGTCAATGAGAATCTCACCTTCCTGAGGGTCGTACAGCCTCGGAATCAGGTCGATCAGCGCACTCTTGCCACTTCCCGTGGCGCCTACTACTCCGAGCGTGCCGCCGGCCGGAATGGAAAATGACACATCGCGAAGCACCCAGCGCGGGGTCTCTCCTTCCTGTACCGGGTAGTGAAATCCAACACGGCGGAACTCGATCGATCGGCCGGCGTGAGACTCCGGCAGCGGACGCGGCTCGTCAGGCGTGTTTATCGTTGGCGCTATGGCGAACAGCTGGTTGAGCCGCGCCATCGAGGCCGACGCGCGCTGAAACAGGTTGATCACCCACCCGAGCGCTATCATCGGCCACGTAAGCATGGCCAGATACAGTCCGAAGGCAACGAACGAGCCCACGCTGATCTCGCCCCGCACTACTAACGAGCCGCCGAGGCCAAGGACGATTGCGCCCGCCAGCCCTGCCAGCAGCCCGAAGCCGGGGTTCATCAATCCCCACAGCTTCACCAGGCGGATGTTGCGGCGCACATATTCATCGTTCAGTCCGCCGAACCTGTCGATCTCGGCATTTTCCTGACGGTAGGCACGCACCACCCGCACACCGGAGATGTTCTCCTGCGCGTGCGTCGTGACCGTCGAAAAATGCTCCTGCACCGCCTCGAACCTGTCGTGAATCTCCTTCCCGGCGCGAACCATCAGGATCGGGAGGAGTACCATAGGGAGCAGCGCGAGCCCGGTCAGTAGCGGACTGATCTGAAGCATGAACGTCAGCGCTAGCGCTCCGCCGGCTACTGTGTTGACCAGATACATGTAGGCTGGTCCCGCGGCCATACGCACGGCCGAGAGATCATTGGTAAGACGCGCCATGATGTCGCCGGTCCGCAATCGGGCCGTCGCGGTCGCATCGAGCTTCTGGAGGTGCTGATACAGATCGTTGCGTAGATCGTATTCAATTCTGCGGCTTACCCCGTTGAGCAGTTCACGCATCAGGAAACGCGCGCCGGCGGCCGCAAGGGAAACAAGAAGGATGAGACCGGCAATCGTCCAAATGCGGGACATCGGTTCGTTCGCCCGCATGGAGTCAATGGCGTCGCGCAGCAGCCAAGGCACTACCGCTGCAAACGTTGCGGCAAGCAGTACCATGCCGAGCCCGAGAATGACGCTTCGGCGATAAGGACGGAAGTATGGGAGGAGTCTTCGCAGTGCCTTCATGCGTGGCACACCGATTGCCCTTCGACTAGTAAGTTGAGCGCGGCCTGCAACTGTTCAGAAGTGGTTAAAAGGCGCGTTTTCAACTGTTTACACTGATGTGCCATCCCCTGGAGGATTACATGCGCAAATATACCTGGCCTACGACCCTCATGCTGGCGTGCTCTGTGGCATTTGTGGGTGCCTGTGCCAGCGGTGATGACCTCGCCTCGGACACTACGCTTTCGAGCGATCTTGCCCTGGCCGGACAGGATTCCCTGGCAGAGCCGTCGTTGACCGATGTTCCTAATCAGACGGCATCGCCGTCCACGAGCACTCCGGCCCGTCCCAGCACGTCGCGACCGGCCACACCGCGGCCATCGGCCACCCCCTCGCAGCCGGCGACCACACCCGGCGGCAATACCGCCACTACCGGCACGGCCGGCAGTGAGGGTACGCTGGCAACCATCGCAGCGGGGACCACGATTTCGCTTACCTCGGGTGAGCGCATCTGCACCAACACGCACAAGAACGGTGACAAGTTCACCGCGACGGTCAGTCAGGCAATCATGGGTTCCAATGGCGCGGTGATCCCGGCCGGTTCCCGTGCCGTCGTACAGGTGACCTCAGTCGATCAGAGCGAAAACGTGAATGATCCCGCGAAGATCGGCCTGGTAGTTCAGCAGATCGTAATCGACGGCAAGGCATACCCAGTCGACGCGTCGATCACCTCGGCGAGCGTGGAGCAGGTTCGCACGGCTTCGACGGGCTCAGATGCCAAGAAGGTAATTGGAGGCGCGGTTGCTGGTGCAATCCTCGGCCAGGTTCTTGGTAAGGACACCAAGTCGACGGTTATCGGTGCGGCTACCGGTGCGGCGGCGGGTACCGCGATCGCCATGGGCACCGGCGACCACGCTGGTTGCATTCCCCAGGGCGGTACGATTGTCATCAAGCTGAATACGCCGGCTACCGTAGCGGGATAAGTCAGCGCTGGAGAAGGATTTGAGTGTGATAGAGGGCGAGCCGTAGTGGCTCGCCCTCAGTCGTTCAGCAACCGAATGATGTGCGCAGCCCCGCGTCTAGTAGCCGACGGCTGCCCCCACGCTTCGCGGCTCCGAGACGCCGTGCCATCCGCCGCGAACGCGCATGATGGCGTTCACGTTCGTAAGGGCGCGGGTGCTCCAAAGGCGGTGCCCGATCGTGAGCAGGGAATCAGCAGCCGCCGGCGCAAAGCCGCGCTCCTCGTAGCGGATCGAGTCTGGCCACGCCTGATGATGCATGCGCGGTGCGCGCATGGCGTCCGCCAACGTCATCCTGTGTTCGACGACGTTCAGAATCACCTGCATGGTGCCGGTGATGATCGTTGGACCGCCGGCGGCGCCGACAACCAGCAACACGCTGCCTGACGGGTCGAGCACGATCGTCGGAGACATGGAGCTGAGCGGCCGCTTGCCGGGCTCCACTGCATTCTGCTCTCCCTCGATAAGTCCGAACATGTTCGGCTGACCGGGCGCGGTTGCCAGGTCATCCATCTCGTTGTTGAGAAAGAACCCCGCACCGGCAACGAGCACACCGGACCCGTAACCGCCGTTTAGCGTCGTCGTCGTCGACACGGCGTTCCCTTCGGCATCGACGACCGAGTAATGCGTCGTGTGCGTGCCACCCGGGGAATCGACCGCGTCGGGCGAGCGCGACGACCGATTCGTCAGGATTGTCTGGCGCAGCTCGCGCGCGTACTCCTTGCTGGTCAGGCGCGCCACCGGTACGTCGCAGAATGCGGGATCGCAGAGCTTGGTATTGCGGTCCACGAATGCACGGCGAAAGGACTCAGCCAGCAGGTGCTTGTATTGCGCGCTTTGAAACGGCGGAAGGGCGTCGTATGTCTCGAGAATGTTCAGAGCCTGGATCATCGTCGTGCCGCCTGACGATGCGGGCGGCATCGCGATCAACGAATAGCCCCGGTAGGTCGCGCGAAGCGGCTCGCGCCAGATCGGCTTGTACCGCGCCAGGTCTTCCCTGGTAATGATTCCGCCGCCGCGCTGCATCTCGGCCACGAACAGTTCGGCGGTCGTTCCCTCATAGAAGGCGCTCGGTCCCCGCTCGGCGATCGCGCGAAGCGTGCGGGCGAGATCGGCCTGGACCAGCCGCGATCCTGGCGCGACCGTCGGGCCGTTCGCAAAGAATACGTCCCGCCCGGCAAAGCGCGTTATGACCGCGCTGTCGGACCGAAGGCTGCGCCAGAGCGAGCTGTCGACGGAGAACCCCTCCCCGGCGAGACGGATCGCCGGCGCCATCACCTGCGCCAGCGTCAGGCGCCCGTACTTGCGCTGAGCCTCGGCGAGGCCGGCCACCGCCCCGGGGACCCCTGAAGCAAGATGCCCAACGAGACTCTTGTCTGTCTTCCGGCCCGCTTCGTCGAGGTACATGTCCCGCGTCGAGGCGAGCGGCGCGATCTCCCGGTAGTCGATTGCCGCGACTTCGCCGCTCGCCAGACGAATGACCATGAACCCGCCGCCTCCGATGTTGCCGGCTGCGGGATACGTGACGGCCAGCGCGAAGCCCGTTGCGACCGCGGCATCGACGGCGTTGCCACCCTGCCGGAGAATCTCGAGTCCCGCCTCGCTTGCCCGCTGGTCGTTGCTCGAGACCATCGCCTGCGGCGCGAAGACGGCATCCTCCCCCGTGTTGAAGCGCCAGTCCGCGGGAAATTGAGGAGCCACGCGCGCGGGAATCGCCGGGGCACCGCTGACGTCGGCAATGGCGGAGGAGGGCGCGCCAGCACGACACGCAAGCGTGCCGACGACGAAGAATGCAACGAGCGAAGTGTGGATTCGAACCATTACGGACTCACGAGAAGAGAAGGGAAAAGCAGCATCAGCAACTATCGCCGTGTGGCGGTCCCCACGCCATAGCGCAGGCCGATCCGTGTCGTTCGGTGGTAGGTCGAGGTGCTTGCATCGTTCGGCAGATCTTTGCGCTGGTGTAGCGC
>CAZPCC010000086.1:0-2851 GCA_964584905.1 uncultured Gemmatimonadaceae bacterium
ACGGTCCCGGCGCCCGCCTCTCGCATGCTCGACCGGTCGGAGCTCGAGCGGGTGCTGGCCCGCGCCGCGGAGCTGCAGGCGCATAACGCCGACATGGGCGAAGGTGGGCTGTCGGAAGCGCAGGTGATGGAGATCGGTCGCGACGTTGGGATCTCGCCGCAGCATCTGCGGCAGGCTCTCGCGGAAGAACGCGGACGGTTGGCACTCCAGCGCGACGAAAGCTTCGAGGGACGCATCGCTGGGCCGGCGCAAGCCGTGGCTACCCGCACGATATCCGGTACGCCTGATGGGATAATGGCCGCCCTTCTCTCATGGATGGAGAATGAGGAGTGTCTGCAGGTAAAGCGCCGTTTTCCCGATCGCTCCACGTGGGAAGCGCGCCGCGACTTTGTAGGGAGCCTCAGGCGCGGGCTCAACATCGGTGGGCGCGGCTATGCTCTCACCAAGGCGACCGAAGTCGGTGCAACGGTCGTCCCGGTCGATGCGGGGCGGGTCCTCGTGCAGCTCAATGCCGATCTGGGGCCGACGCGCCGAGCGCGCGTGGTAGGCGGCGGTGTGACCGCGGCCGGTGGAATGCTCGCTGGCGCTTCGCCGCTTTTGATTGGCGCGGCCCTGATTCCCGATCCCTCGTTGGCTTTCTTCGCCCTGTCCGGTGCCATTGCCACGGCCGGTACGTTAGGCGGCGTGATGGGAGGACTCGGCATCGCGCGAACACACCGATCGGCGGTTACCCGTACCCAGCTCGCGCTGGAGCAGATTCTCGACCATCTGCAGCACTCCGCCGGGGAATCGGGCCGCGGCAAGCTTCCCGGCGTGCTGGATGCAGCCGAGCGGCTGGTTCGCGGCACCGTATCTGAACTCCAGACGAGATCCACATGGCCGAGATCCAAGCCGTAGGAGTGCTGGGAGCGGGATTGATGGGAAGCGGGATCGCTCAGGTGGCCGCGCAGATGGGGTTCGACACCCGCGTGCGGGAGATCACGCAGGAGTTGTGCGACAGCGGACGCGCCGGTGTCGAGAAGCGGCTGAGCCGAGCGGTCGAGAAAGGAAAGTTGACCGGCGATCAGCGTAATGAAACGATGGGCCGGCTTGGATTCTTCACCGACATCGAGGCCCTTCGCGACTGCGACATCGTCATCGAGGCGGTTACTGAGGATCTGGAGGTCAAGAATGCCCTCTGGCGCGATCTCGATGCACTCTGCAAGCCGCAAACTGTCTTTGCCTCGAACACATCGAGCCTGACGATCGCCGCGATGGCCGCCGCGACGTCGCGCCCCGACCGGATGCTGGGGCTGCATTTCTTCAATCCGGTTCCGGTGATGAAGCTGGTGGAGGTCGTCCGCACAGTTACGACGAGTGATGAGGCGTTCCAGAAGGTCTTCCAGTTCGCGAGGAAGCTCGGCAAGGAGCCTATCGCGGCGAAGGACAGCTCCGGATTCGTGGTGAATCTGCTGCTCATCCCGTACCTCCTCGACGCGATTACGGCGCTCGAGCGCGGAGTAGCTTCGATCGAGGACATAGACAAGGGCATGCAGCTGGGCACCGGCCACCCGATGGGTCCGTTCACCTTGCTCGATTTCGTCGGTCTCGACACGACGTACAAGATCGCCGAGATCATGTTCGATGAGTATCGTGAGAAGCGCTACGCTCCGCCGCCGCTGCTCCGTCGCATGGTGCTCGCGGGGATGTACGGCAGAAAGTCGGGCAAGGGCTTCTACGATTACTCCGTCGATCCGCCGCAGGTGAGCGCGCTGGGACTTTAGTACGCGGGTCGCGGGTCGGGGGTCGGGGGTCTGCGTTTGGTACTGAGGAGTTCATGAATCGACAATTCGCAATTCGCACTTCGCACTTCGTAGCGCTCTCCGCCATCATCTTCGCCTCCTGTGTCAAGCAGCGCGACATTTTTGCGCCGGTGCCCGGGGCCGTGCAGGTCATACTTCCCGACACCTCGATCAACGTGGCCCTGGATGCCGCGGTGAAGGCGATCACCGATCGCGGGCTCAACGTGAGGCAGGTCGATCGCGAGCAGGGCATAGTGGAGTCGGATTTCTTCGACATAGCGGCCGTACGAAGCGACATCGATGCGGGAATGGCAGTTGGAATCGAACGAATGATTCGCATCCGGTTCCGTGCGATCCCGAGTTTCGGGGCCCTCTCCCTCTACGGGGAAGCGGTTTATCAGCTTGGCTCCTTTGGCGGGCGCGCGTCGGAGCGGATGGTCAGCGACGAACATCCGGCCCGTCCGGTGCTCGCGGAGATGTTCGAAGACATTACCGAAGAGGTAATCCGGGTTCGCGCGGAACGAAACCCGCCACCGCCTGGACGTTAGGTTCCACTGGTTCGGCAACAGTCGCCCCTCCCTCCCACGGCATTCCCCCGCCCTCCCGGTTTCCGCGGCACGGTTCGCGATGACGCCGCCGCCCGCGCCGTCTACGCGGAGGGCGCAGGCATCGCGCGCACCATCCCCCGGGCGGTGGCCGTCCCTCGCGACACCGAGGATCTGTTGCCGCTACTTGAGTGGGCGAGCGCCAACCAGGTATCGCTCATTCCGCGAGGATCGGGGAGCGGCATGGCGGGCGGCGCCACAGGCGCCGGTGTCATTGTCGACTGCTCCCTCCTCGACCACATCGGGGCGGTTGATGTGGAACAACGAACCGTGCGCTGCGGTCCCGGCGCCATTCGAGCCCGCGTAAACGCCGCGGCCAACGCGCACGGCCTGCGTTTTCCAGTAGATCCCTCCAGCGGTCCGTTCTGCACGATGGGGGGAATGGCCGCGTCAAACGCGGCGGGCGCGCGCACGTTGCGGTTCGGCGCCACCCGCAGCTGGATCGAGTCTCTGGAGTGCGTGCTT
>CAZPCC010000087.1:0-2738 GCA_964584905.1 uncultured Gemmatimonadaceae bacterium
GAAAGCCAGAAACGCTTTCGGGTCTCGTCCATCGACGAGCGATTCACCAGCTCTTCAAACGTGACCGGCCGCCGCTCGAATACCTTGCCACCAGCGCGCGATGCGGCGCGCGCCAACGGAGCTGGTGCAGCACGGCCGGAGATCTGCGCCCCGCCGAGAGCGATCAGCGCGAGATTCGCATCGACCCGGAATTGGCGCTCGACGCGTTTCGCCAGCTCGTGACGAACCTTCAACGGGAGGATGTCCGAATGTTTCGACACGTCGCGCAGGAAATCGGCGCTGACGTCGAGTCGGCTCGCCATCGCCTCCGGATCGGTCGAGTCGCTGGCTTGCTTCAGTAATCCGAAGAAGGTCGGATGCGGCGAAGACGGAGGCGGCATCCCGTCGCCAGCAACCGCGGGTGGGGACGCCGTTTCGGTGCTTTCAGCGTCCTCGGCGGCGGCCGCCGCCAACGCGAATCCACCGTCCTTCTGCAACCAGTCGCGAATTCGCTTGCTCTGCTCCGCCAATTCCGGCCGCTCTCGATCGAGCTGGTCGGGTGCATCCACCATGGTCGCGAAGAACAGATACAAGTTTTCGGCGAGTGCCGGATGCTCCGCCGCAAGCCGATCCACCACCGTGTAATCGCCGCGTTCCATCCACGCTCGTTCGATCTCCTCCATGAAATCGAACAGTTGCTCCTGATCATTGCGGCCGGACATAGACAACTCCATAGGTGTAGGTCGCCGGTGCTTGACCGGCCGATGCTCCGTGCTGGTACGTGTGTTTGACCTCGGCAGTATCTGTCAGAGTACGTGTTGCCCGCTGTATCTTGCGTTCATCTGCTGCTTCGTGCTACGTCCATCCAGTCAGGTCGATGTCGCGCTCGTCCTGCATCTTGAGAGCGGCGAGGAGACGCGCTCGCGCTGCATCGCGGCACTCCGCGATCTTCCGCCGGTCCACGCCCATGCGTTCCGCCAGCTCGACCATCGACGGCGGGTCCGCCCTGAACAGCTCGCGCGCCACCTCACGGATCTGCGGGTGCTCGATCTCCTCGATCTCCCGTTCCACGAAGTCTTCGATCCATTGCTGATTGTCTTCTTCGATGTTGCCGTGCCATGTCGCCCCGCCGCGCGCCGCTTCATCGGCCGGATTGACTAGCCGCCCCTCCTCGTTCTCCCATCGCCGCACCTTAATGGGATCGGCGCGCTCCCCCCGCCGCCCGTTCAGCGACCGGTAACCGTCCTCGAGCCGCTGGTAGATGAACTTGATCCAGTAGAGATCCGCTCCCTTGCCACGCGCGCCTCCCAGCGCCTTCGCCATCTCGCGAACGGTTTCTTCGACCAGATCATCTTCGCTGAAGAAGTCGTTGTCACTGATTCGGCGGGCCGCGGCCTTCCGCAACGGCGCGAGATACCCGTACTTGTCGTCCTTTGCCAGCAACCGGTCCAGCGTTGCCTGGGCCGCCCGCGAGTCCTTCGGAAGCTGCCTATAGGCGCGCACGAGTACCTGCGGAGGCAACTCAGCCGCCGATGCAGTTTTCAACTGGTCGATGTATTCCGACGAGGTCAGCGGCTTGACTTTTCCGAACAGCTCGTCGACCTGTCGCGCGTCGAGGTATGGTTTCTTGGATCTGGGTGATGACATTGGCGTCCTCGTCCTCCTGCTATCCGATACGGACAGGGTTTTGCGATTGTACATCCGCCAGAAGAACGATCACGGCCAGCTGTCCCTTCGCCCTTCCCCAACTCTAGTCCCGCTGTCAGGCTGGACCCGCTTGAAGGTAGGTCGACGGTGCTGGTCTCACCCACTCATTCATCCCTGCGAACGGGAATGCCTCGCAGGCGCAGCCCGGAGTGCTCTGTTTCACATGGGTGCGGCGCCGACTCGGACGCCCCTCCAAAACGATGCACCATGGATAATGTCAGACGCGCTGCGAGCGTCTTCGGCCTGGCAGGAGGTGGCGGGTTGGACGCGGTCACGATGCGTCAGCGTCGCATGATATGTCCACGCTTTGGGGCGCGCATGGGGAGTGACTGCCTATTTCCTCGGGCGCGGGACGCCACGATGGAGCCAGCCGCATGCTGCTCCACCGAGTCCGCGCGGCTGCTGTGGTGCGTGGTCGAGTTCTACCGCTGATGCAGCAGCATCCACGACGTGCCGAATCGGTCGCGCAGCATAGCGAAGCGGTTGGCAAACGGGGTCTGTTCCATCTTCATGAACACCTCGCCGCCGTCGGTGAGGAGCGCGTAGATGCGCTCGGCGTCGGCCTCGCTGTCGAGTGCCAGTGAGAGGTAGGCGCTGCGCATCGGCTCGGCGTGCGGGACGTCGGCGCCCATGAGCACCGAACCGGCGATCTCGATGCGTGCGTGCAGGACCTTGCCCTTCCAGTCCGGCGGCAGTCGCGGATCGCCCTGTTCGCCGTGGTGCACGATGCTGGTGATGCGGCCGCCGAGGTGCTCCTCGTAGAAACGGAACGCCGCCTCGCAGGTGCCGCGGTAGTTGACGTAGGTGTCCAGGCGCATGTCGTCACCTCCGGTTGACTGGCTTACCGCGGCAGCAGCGCGATCACCCGCACCGGGCCGCCCGAGCCGCCCTCGATCCTGACCGGCAGCGCGATCACGAGCGCGCCGGTCGCCGGCAGCCGCTCGAGCGCTGTCAGGTTCTCCAGCGCAGACACGTTCTGCGCCGCGGCGATGCGATGCACCATGAAGTCGGTCGAGCGGCCGTAGTCGATCGAGGCGACGTCCGCGCCGAGC
>CAZPCC010000088.1:0-7540 GCA_964584905.1 uncultured Gemmatimonadaceae bacterium
CTGCCGGGCGTGACATCCGTTGCCTATACCAACCAGGTGCCCGCGTCAGGCGGATCGAACTATCTGTCATTCGGCATTGACGGTCGGGATGACCCGCCGGCCGGGACACCCCAGGATGCCCAGCGGTACGTGGTCACACCAGAGTATTTCCGGCTCTTCGAGATCCCCATCGTCAAGGGCAGACTCTTCACCGATCAGGATCGCGAGGGATCGGTAGATGTGGCACTCATCAATCAGACAATGGCGCGGCAGCACTGGCCGGACATCGATCCCATCGGTCAACAGATCAGCTTCAATGGAGAGCGCTTCTTCTCCATCGTCGGCATTGTCGAGGATACGCGGCAGGAAGGAGTGGATCAGCCCGCGTACGCTCAGGCATACATCCCGCTCGCCCAACTTCCGACCCGCGGCGTTATGATCGCGATGCGGACGGCCGGGGATCCTCTCGCCGCTGTACCGACGCTCAGGCGCACGGTCAGGACACTCGACAGCGACGTCGCTCTCGCCTCCGTGCAGACTATGGAACAGGTCGTCGGTTCGACTATAGCCCAGCCACGCGTGAACAGCGTGGTGCTGAGCGTGTTTGCAGGAATCGCACTCCTCTTGGCGGCGATCGGGATCTACGGGGTCACCTCGTATGCCGTCTCGCAGCGCACCCGTGAGATCGGCGTGCGCATGGCGCTTGGCGCGAAACCGCTGGACGTGCTGCAGCTAGTCGTGAGGCAGGGGATGCTGCCGGTCGTCGTCGGACTGGTGATCGGCCTCCTGGCCGCCGTGGCAGCCACCCGCGTGATGCAGAGCCTGCTTTTCGAGGTTACGGCGACCGATCCCGTCACCTTCACCACGATCACGGCGCTGCTGGCGTTGATTGCCTTCGTGGCCAGCGTAGTGCCGGCATGGCGCGCTGCCCGGGTGGATCCGGTGGAGGCGCTGAGACGGGAGGGGTGATTGGGGTCGGGGGTCGGGGGTCGGGGGTCGGGGGTCGGGGATAGCCTGAAGTGCGGGTTATCGACTAGCTCTCGCCTGCACCCTTCCTTCGTAGCGATTGTTCCAGACGGCGCGGCATGCGACTTGTCGAGTCAGCCATGCGGCGAGCGTGCTCCAGTTCACATGCTGGAAGGAGCGCTGCCTGCTCGATTGACTGAAGATGACATTCCGCTTCTTCCAACGAGCTCCGAGCCACGGAGAGGAAGTACAAATACTCTCCTCTTTTCCTGCGTGCGTAGCCTTCCACTATGTTGGCTGGCACGGATACCGCCGATCGTCGAAGCTGCGCCGACAAAACGTAGCGCTCGTCCGTCGGGAGCTTCTTGCCGATCGCATAGCACTCGCGCACCAGTTCCATAGCCTTCTGCCAAACCCGTAATTCGCGATAGGATTTAAGAGGAGGCATCGCGTATTCCTTTTTGTGAGGCTCACCTCGATGAGCTTACGAGCCTCAACGCGTTGCGAAGCACTCAATCGTCGCGGACGCCATCATTTCGACCCGCGACCCGCGACCCTCGACCCGCGACCCTCGACCCCCGACCCTCGACCCCCGACCGTGTCTCCCGACCCTCGACCCTCAACCCCCGACCCCCGAGTACTTCTCGCTGATGACCAGCCCGACGTCATCTCCGCTCTTGAGCTACTGCTCAAGAATGAAGGATTTGCCGTTGAGCGGGCGAGCTCGCCGGCCGGCGTGGTGCGGGCGGTTGCGGACATGGATCTCGATGCGGTACTCATGGATCTCAACTACACACGCGACACGACGTCGGGCGTGGAAGGGATGGATCTGCTCGAGCGGCTGCAGGGAATGGACTCGACCCTTCCGGTGGTCGTGATGACGGCATGGGGTAGTGTCTCAGGCGCGGTGGAGGCGATGCGGCGCGGGGCGCGTGACTACATCGAGAAGCCGTGGGACAACGATCGCCTGCTGGCCACGATCCGAACGCAAGTGGCGCTCGGCCGTGCCTTACGCGAGGCTCAGCGGCTGGAGAACGAGAACCGGGTGCTCCGGCGCGGGGGGCTGCCTCGGCTGATCGCCGAATCGCGTGCGATGCGTCCGGTGCTGACCTTGCTCGAACGCGTCGGTCCTTCTGTCGCCAACGTGCTCGTCACCGGCGAGCACGGAACAGGCAAGGAAGTAGTTGCCCGATGGTTGCACGCTTCGTCGCCGCGCGCCGACCGGGCGCTGGTGGTGGTGAACGCCGGAGCGCTCTCCGACGGCGTGTTCGAAAGCGAGATGTTCGGTCACGTGAAAGGAGCGTTCACCGATGCCAAGTCCGACCGCGTCGGCTACGTGGAACTGGCCGATCAGGGAACGCTTTTCCTGGACGAGATAGGCACGATGCCGCCCGGCCAACAGGCGAAGCTGCTGCGCGTGCTGCAGGCCGGCGAATTCCAGCGAGTAGGCACGTCGCGCGTAAGGCGTGCCGATCTGCGCGTGATCGCCGCCACCAACGTCGACATCACTCGCGAGGTGGCGGAGGGACGGTTCCGCGAGGATCTGCTCTATCGCCTCAACACCGTGGAGATCCACCTGCCCGCGCTCCGTGACCGTCCCGAGGACATTCCGCGGCTGGCCGCCCACTTCCTGGCCGAGAGTACGGATCGTTATGGCAAGCGCCTCGGCGGGCTCGACGCCGACGCTCTGCGCTCGCTGATCGGCTACGCATGGCCCGGCAACGTCCGCGAGCTGGCACACGTCATGGAACGAGCGGTGCTCATGGCGACCGGCGACCAGATTCGCGCAGATGACCTCGGGCTTCGTTCTAGGGTAGACGGCAGCGTGCGACTGGAAGAAATGACCCTCGACGAAATCGAGCGCCACGTCATTCGTGGCGCCCTGGCGCGCAGTCAGGGAAACGTGAGCCGCGCCGCCGATGCGCTGGGATTGAGCCGGAGCGCCCTCTATCGCAGGCTGCAACAGCATGGGCTGTCGAGCGAGTGACGGGCGACGCGCGTCTCTCGTCGCGCTTCCCGCTTAAATGACCACCCCCGCGGATAGTCGGCCGAGCAGCGCCCCGCGGTTCGAGCGACGCGTGGTGCTGCTCGCGCTACTCGCCGGTCTGCCCGGCGGGATAGTCGCGCTGCTGCTCATCTGGTCGGGGGACATGACGCCGAGATCGCAGTGGACCCTCACCTTCGGCATAGTTGCCGGCTGGGGGATCGTCGCGATGGTTCTGCGCGAGCAAGTGGTTCGCCCGGTACAGACCCTGTCCAACCTGCTCGCCGCGCTGCACGAGGGCGACTATTCCATTCGCTCGCGCGGGGCCCGCACCGATGATGCGTTAGGGCTGGCGATGCTGGAGGTGAACGCGCTCGGCGACACGCTGCGCCAGCAGCGACTCGGAGCACTCGAGGCGACGGCGCTGTTGCGGAGCATCATCGCCGAGATCGACGTGGCGATCTTCACCTTCGATGAGGATGGACGGCTGCGCCTGGCGAACACCGCTGGCCAGCGACTCCTCGGCCTGCCGGCGGAGCGGCTGCAAGGCAGGCGGGCCGAAGAGGTGGGGCTCGCCGGCGCGCTGGATGCGACACCGCCGCACACACTTGCGGCCAACTTTCCAGGCGCGTCAGGCAGGTTCGAAGTTCGGCGACGCGATTTTCGGCAGGGCGGACGCCGCCACCGGCTGCTGGTACTCGCCGATGTGAGTGCCACCCTGCGTGAAGAGGAGCGGCAGGCGTGGCAACGGCTCGTGCGCGTGCTCGGTCACGAGATCAACAACTCTCTCGCGCCTATAAAGTCGATCGCGGCCAGCCTGCGCGGAGTGCTTGGGCGCCACGACCGTCCCGCGGATCTCGAGGCAGACCTCGAACGTGGGCTCGCCGTGATCGGCAGCCGCAGCGAATCGCTCAGTCGGTTCATGAATGCCTACGCCCGGCTGGCCAGGCTGCCCCCCGTTCGCCCCACGCCGGTGAGAGTCGAGGAGATCGTGGGGCGCGTTGCCGCACTCGAGACGCGCGTCCCGGTAGAGGTGCGGGGCGGGCCCAGCATTGTAATTCAGGCGGATGGCGACCAGCTCGAGCAACTGCTCATCAACCTGGTACGCAACGCCGCCGACGCGTCGCTCGATTGCGACGGTCGCGTTGCTATCGAGTGGGAACGGCAGAACGGACAGCTCGAGCTGCGGGTGGAGGATGAGGGGCCCGGACTCGCTGATACGGCGAATCTGTTCGTACCCTTCTTCACCACCAAGCCCGAGGGCTCGGGAATCGGACTGGTGCTGTCACGACAGATCGCCGAAGCGCATGGCGGCTCCCTGACGCTCACCAACCGCACGGACCGAACGGGCTGCGAGGCGATGCTGCGGCTGCCATTCGACGTCCGACGGTGACTTGGTCAAGAGCGCGAACGGGAGTAAGCGGATAGCCAAAGCGGGAAAAGGGAGAAGGGAAAGCACGATGGCAATCGAGCCAGCGAATGGGCCGCGCTCCCGGCTTCGGGGAATTTTCGTTTGCCTCATCCGCTTTTCAGGTTGCCTGCCGGCTGCACGGATAGGATTCGCCTCGCAGTAAACGGATGACGTTGCCCGGCGCGGCGGGCGGTATCCTGGAATTGGGGGGGGGACCCCAATCCAATTCGGCGCGAGCACGCCCGGCTTTCCTCCGATTCTTCTTGCTATAACGGCCAGGGAGGAATACCTTAGCCCCCGAGTGACAGGCAGAGTGTTTCACATCGCAATCGGACCTCGGTGCGATTCTGCCGGACACGTCGTCCAGTTGCTCGCCGCGTGAGATAGGCTCACGAAACAACATGTAGTCGGTATGTACGGGCTCTCCGGACTCCGACCACACGAAAACAGGAGTACCGCAATGCGTACGACCGGCACAGTGAAGTGGTTCAACGACGCGAAGGGATTCGGCTTCATCACCCCCGAGAACGGTGGCAAGGATTGCTTTGTCCACCACTCGGCCATCAACGGCAGCGGCTTCAAGAGCCTTGCCGAAGGCGAACGTGTCGAGTTCGACATCGTCGATGGCGCCAAGGGCCCTGCGGCGGAGAACGTCACCAAGGCCGGTTGACCTGACGCAGGACGGTCTCGACTGAGCAAGACGGGCCGGCATCTCGAGGATGCCGGCCCGTTTTCGTTTTGCCGGCGCGTCGGCCACTCGTCAGGCGCCACTCGTCAACTCCTCTTCCTGGCTGCGGGCGAACGGGCCCAGCACCTCCGGCGCACGCCGCTTGATCCACCGCGATCCCACGGCAAAGATCAGTAGCGACACCAGCAGCACGGCCCACCAGAATCGCGCCCCCGGAATGCGTGTCGCTACTTCAGCGAACGCTGCCGCGACCAGTCCCACGTAAGAGAACGCCATCCAGTAGAAATGCGCCTCGATCCATTTGCCGCGCGGCCGCCGCCGCACCACGATTACGGTACCGGTCAGCACCGTGACGAGACTCGCGACGGCCGCAAAATGGAACGGTCCAAAGTAGCCGAACAGCCTGTAGATCATGAGCGCCGTGACGTTGAGCAGGATCATGCTGACCACGTACGTCCAGCCCGCCCGCCGATGCCAGCGCGTCCCTTTGCGCCGAATGAGCACTGCGGCGCCTGACGCGAGTGCGGCCACCGCCGTTGCAGTGTGGAACCATCCGAGTGGCGACATACCTACTCTACGCGCGCGCCGCTTCGCGGTTTCTTCAGGGCGCTGCCTGCGGCGCGGCGATGAGGACCGGACTGGCCAGCGGCTTTGAAGCGCATAGTCGCGCAAGCCAATAATTAATCCGGCTTCGCAAGCGACAGCCAATAGCGCCCGAGTAGCCCCCGGCCTTCCATCTGTTCGCGATCAAGGGCTGCGCGCTGCCATTCGCTCGAATCGCCTTCACCGACCACGGCCTGTACGGCCAGTAGTCCGGGAACGCGCAGGAGCGCGTCGCCGGCTACCTCGTGATACCACGCCAGCATCCAGCGCAGCTCCTCGTCGGTCTGATCCGCGCGGCACACCGCGTCCAGCGCGTCGAGTGCGGCACGCGCCTCGATCTCCGGCAGGTCGGCGATCCCGCTGACCACCGGCGGCTCCACGCCGGAATACCACACCAGAAACACGGCGCGCTTGAGCGCTTCGACGGCGCTCGATTCGTCGTCGAGCAGCGCCAGATACCCCGACAGAATCGCCGGATACTCCGCATACAATCCGGCCCGCTCCAGCGCCCTATCGCGCTCTTCGAGGGTGCCGCTCACCTGTGCTACGATGCTCGCGACGCGCGATTCCCAGGCAGCAAGATCCCGAAGGGTGATCATGCGGCAAAGATACGCGGCACGCCGGGTTCGACGCACCCGCGTTCACGAGGTATCATGAGCGAACCCAATCACGGCTCATGTCCGAACACGACCAACTCACGACGAGCGACGCTACTCCGCGTCCCCTTCCCCTTTTACGCGCGATGGTCGACTCGCTCGACCGCGAGCTACTGCAGCTGGCCGCCCGCCGGATGGCGCTCGTGGGCGAGATTGCCGAATTCAAGCGCCGTCACGGCGTGCGCATCCGCGATCCGCGTCGCGAGCGCGAGGTGCTGGAAGACCGTTGCCGCCGCGCCGAGGCGCTCGGCCTTCCTCGCGACGAGATCGAATCGATCTTTCGACTGCTGTTGCGTGCCAGCCGGGATCATCAGGCGGCGCTGCGCGCGGATGTGCCTACTGATCTCGAGCCGCGCACCGTAGCCGTAATTGGTGGCAACGGGAGGATGGGCAGCCTGCTCGTCAGGCTGTTCGGCGACCTGGGTCACCGCGTCATGGTCGCCGATGTCGATACGGGGCTCTCCGCCGCCGAGGCCGCTGCAGGCTCCGATGTCGTGATCGTGAGCGTTCCCATCGACGCTACCGAGTCGGTGATCCGCTCGGTGGGCCCGCACGTGCGGCCCGATGGACTGCTCATGGATGTCACCAGCATCAAGACCGCGCCCATTGCAGCCATGCTCGAGTCCACCAGCGCGAGCGTCGTCGGCACGCACCCCATGTTCGGCCCCGGCGTACACACGCTGCAGGGCCAACGTGTGGTGCTGTGCCGGGCTCGCGGCGACGCCTGGGCCGATTGGGTCGCCCTGATGCTCGGCGCGCGCGGCCTGACGGTGACGGAAACGACTCCCGAGGCACACGACCGCGCGATGGCCGTGGTTCAGGTGCTGACTCACGTGCAGACTCAAGTTTTTGGCCTGGCTCTGGCGCGAAGCGGGGTTCCGCTGACGGAAACGCTGCCGTTCACATCGCCTGCCTATCTACTGGAGCTGTACGTCGCGGCGCGCCACTTCGCGCAGGAGCCGGCGTTGTATGGCCCGATCGAGATGAACAACCCCGACACTGCGAGGGTGACGGCAGGGCTGTCCGACGCCGCAAGCGAGGTCGCCGAAATACTCGCCAGCGGCGACCGTGCACGCTTCGAAGCGATGTTCCATGAAGTGCGAGACTACTTCGGTCCGTTCACGGAAGAAGCTCTGACCCAATCTGCCTTCCTGATCGACCGCCTGGTCGAGCGCCTCTGATGCAGTTCAGATACACTGTTGTCCGACACGCGAATGGACCCCATCCACCCGCGTCGCGCGGGGGCCCCCCCC
>CAZPCC010000089.1:0-31194 GCA_964584905.1 uncultured Gemmatimonadaceae bacterium
TTGGGGGTGAAAGGCGGGAAATGGGAAATGGGAAAACGGTCGCATCCCGCTTCCCACCCCCGTTTCCCGTTTCCCATTTCCCGCCTTCACCCGACCCCCGACCCACGACCCCCGTTCTTGCCAACCTTATCGGCGAATAGCGGGCGTCCCGCGTCGCACGTCGCGCATCCCGCGTCCCGCATCCGCGCTGGTCCCTGTCTTGCAATTCCATCTGTTTCGACCACGACGGAGAAAACAAAATGGATCGCATTCCTAACGACAATTACGGTTCGACCGGCGGTTCTTCGGGGGAGCTGGGCTCGACGCCTGGCACCGGGGGCACGGGGACCGGGTACGGCGCCGGACAGACGGGCACTGGATCGACAAGCGGGGCCAACTTCGGGCAGACCGGAGCCGCAACCGGAGCGGACTATTCCGATGCCGGCACCACGGGCACCCGCGATTTCGGCGACAAGGCTCGCGACGCTCGCGATACCGCGAAGGAGAAGCTCGAGCACGCACGCGAGACCGCATCCGAGAAGCTCGGAGAGGCTCGCGGCAGGGCGCACGAGCTCAAGAATACCTTTGCCGACAAGCTCGATTCGGGCGCCGATCGGCTGCGTGGGCGCTCCAACCAATTCGGGAATGGCCCGACGTACGCGACCGGTGAGGGAGTCTCGGCGATCTCGACCACCGACTCATCGACGTCCCGGGTGGGCGACAAGGTAGCCGGCGGCATGCACTCCACGGCCGATTGGCTTCGCAACAACGATCTGGATTCAATGAAGAACGGTGTGGAGCAGCAGGTGCGCTCCAATCCGGGACGTGCCCTGCTCGTAGCCGCGGTCGCCGGCTATCTGATCGGCAAGGTGATTCGCCGTTGAAGCACGAAGGTATGACGTCCGTCCGCGAACCGCTTCCGGCGGCCTCCCCGGCAAAACAGCGCAATGGCGTTGGAGCGCTGGTGAAGACGCTGGCCGAGGAAAGCGCGAATCTGGTGAGGCAGGAGATCAGCCTCGCCAGGATCGAGGTCGCCGAAGCGGTACGCGCGGTCGGGCGAGGTACGCTGCTCGTGACGTTAGGTGCGATGATGCTGCTGCTCGGCGCCCTGGCGGCGATCACCTCGATCGTGCTGCTGGCCGGAGATCAGTGGATGCGTGACCGGTACTGGCTCGCGGCGCTGGCGGTGGCGGTGGTGACGGGAGCGGTGGCGGCGTTCGCAGCCGCGCGCGGAAAGGACAAGTTGGAGCCGCAAAAGCTGCGGCCAAATGAGACTACGGAAACGCTCAAGGAGAACGGGGCATGGGTGAAACGACAGCTGACGTCCGCAGGGACATCGAGATGACTCGTGAGCGCATGTCCGACACTATAGCGCAGCTCGAGCGCAAGCTGAATCTGCTCGAGATCGTCCGGGAGCATCCGTGGCCATCGGTGGCGCTGGCTGCCGGCGCGGGATTCGCCCTGGCCAACACCAACGCCGACGTGAAAGCGGCGGCGGCAACGGTGAAGGCGACCGGTGGCGCGAGCAACCGGTTAGGCGTGCTGCTCGATGCGGCGGCGGCGACCGCGATCACGGCGCTTGCGGAGGCGATGGAAGGCAAGCTCGACTCATACGTGTCGGAGATAAAGCAGGCGATTGGGGTACCGGCCACGCGCTCGGCCGGGTCGTCCACAGCCCAGGCGCGCGATGCCGCGCAATCGGGGAACGGATCCGCGGTGTCGCGGGGTGGCGAGTCTTCACAATCGGCATCGCATGACTCGCAGTTCGTAGGCGCCCGTGAGCCCGCTCGCGCCAGCGGGTTGGAGCAGCCGATGTGAGGGGCAGGAATTAGGAATTAGGAAGTAGGAATTAGGGAGTTTAGAGCTGCTTTTCGTGGCTTGTGACTTCCTCGAGAGAACGAAGGTTGGGCAAAGCGCGACGCGGGGGATCAATTCCGCGTCGCGCGTTTTGTTGCCGGCTGTCAGCGGCTGTCCAATCGTGGACGTTATGCTGCAGCTCGCATGTCGGCCGGCGCCCCGGCCGGCGCCACCACTATTCGCATGCGATAGAAGGAGCGCCAGACGAACGTCAGCGCGATGACGAGAAACACTCCGGACAGCACTACTCCCAGCGCCGGGCCTCGTTGCGCCGAGAGCGATACTCCAAGCTCGACCGCCAGCAGCCCGAACAACGTCGTGAACTTGATTATGGGGTTGAGCGCCACGGACGATGTGTCCTTGAACGGGTCCCCGACCGTGTCACCAACCACCGTTGCCTCGTGGAGGGGAGTGCCTTTCTGCTTGAGCTCCACCTCGACGATCTTCTTCGCGTTGTCCCAGGCGCCGCCGGCGTTGGCCATGAATATCGCCTGGTACAGCCCGAACAGCGCTATCGAAATGAGATAACCGATGAAGAAATACGGTTCGGCGAGGGCGAAGGCGAGCGTGGCGAAGAAGACGGCCAGGAAGATGTTGAACATCCCCTTCTGCGCATACTGGGTGCAGATCTCCACCACCCGCTTGCTGTCGGCGACCGATGCCCTGGCGGCACCATCGAGCCGGATGTTTGCCTTGATGAACTCCACTGCTCGATAGGCGCCGGTTGTCACCGCCTGAATCGACGCACCGGTGAACCAGTAGATGACTGCCCCGCCGGTCACCAGGCCGAGCAGAAACGGCGGGTGCAGAATGGAGAGGTAGCGAAGATACTCCGGCTGCAGCCCGTGCGTGAGCGCGAGGACGATCGAGAATATCATCGTCGTCGCGCCTACCACGGCAGTCCCAATGAGAACGGGCTTGGCCGTAGCCTTGAAGGTGTTGCCGGCGCCGTCGTTCTCCTCGAGCAGATGCTTGGCTTTCGCGAAGTCGACGTCGAAGCCGTAGTCGCGCTTCAGTTCCGCTCGTATGCCCGGAATCTGTTCGATCAGCGACAGCTCGTAGACCGATTGAGCGTTGTCGGTTACCGGCCCGTACGAGTCCACGGCGATTGTCACCGGTCCCATTCCCAGGAAGCCGAACGCCACCAGGCCGAACGCGAACACCGCTGGTGCGAGCATCAACGAGGTAAGTCCCTCCATGCTGAGCCAGTATGCCACCGCCATCAACCCCATGATGGCCATGCCTAACCAGAATGCACTGAAGTTCCCGGCGACAAGTCCGGAAAGAATGTTGAGCGAGGCACCGCCTTCCCGGGAGGAGACGACCACCTCCTTCGTGTGCGCGGACGAGGTGGACGTGAACACCTTGACCAGCTCCGGAATGATCGCGCCAGCCAGCGTGCCGCACGATATGACCGCCGACAGCTTCCACCAGAGCGAGCCATCGCCAAGCCCGGGGATCAGGAGGTACGAAACGATGAACGTGACGGCGACCGACACGAGCGACGTGAGCCAGACCAGCGAGGTGAGCGGCGCCTCGAAGTTCATCACCGCCGCGGTACCATAACGAGCGCGGGCCACCGCTTCGTTGGCCAGGTACGACACACCGCTTGCCACGATCATTGCCACGCGCAGCATGAAGATCCACACCAGCAGCTGCGCCTGGACCGCGGTCTCCGGTACGGCCAGCACAATGAAACTGATCAGCGCGACCCCGGTCACGCCGTACGTCTCGAATCCGTCCGCGCTCGGGCCAACCGAATCGCCGGCATTGTCGCCGGTGCAGTCGGCGATCACGCCGGGATTGCGCGCATCATCCTCCTTGATGTTGAACACGATCTTCATGAGATCCGCTCCGATATCGGCGATCTTGGTGAAGATCCCGCCGGCAATACGCAACACCGACGCGCCGAGCGATTCTCCGATGGCAAAGCCGATGAAGCACGGGCCGGCGTAGTCGCCGGGAATGAACAACAATATTCCCAGCATGATCAGCAGCTCTACGCTGATGAGCAGCATGCCGATGCTCATACCCGCCCTGAGCGGGATGGAGTAGCAGGGATACGGCCGTCCACGGAGGCTGGCGAATGCCGTTCGCGAGTTCGCAAAGGTGTTGACCCGTATGCCGAACCAGGCTACGCCATAGCTACCGGCGATTCCGACCAGGCTGAAAAGGAGAACGATCATGACACGCATCGGCTCGAAGTCGAGCAGCACTCCGAAGTACAGCAGGATCACCAAGCCGATGAACATCTCGAGAATGAGGATGAACTTGCCCTGCGTTATGAGATAGGTCTTGCACGTCTCGTAGATGAGCTCGGAGATCTCGCGCATGCTGGCGTGCACGGGGAGTCCCTTGAGCTGCGAGTAGATCACCAGGCCGAACGCGAGACCGAGGGCGCAGACGAAAAGCCCGGACATGAGGAGAGTTCGTCCGGGTATACCTGCGAGCTCGGCCTGGTTGAGGTCGGGGATAACGAGGTTCGCCTCGCCCCCCGCCGGCGCCGCCGCGGAAGCGTCGGGCAAGTCCTGCGCACCGATCATCGAGGGGGTCGCGAATGCGCAAATAGCGAGTAGAAGGCCGAACGAAGCGAGCGCCGCAATGCGACGCACTACCGGAATGGCATGCATGCTCGGGGTAAAGCGCGGATGCGCCCTCGTGTCGACTGTGACTTGTATGACGGCGGACGACGTTCCGCCGAATTCAGGGTGGGAATTGATCGCGGCCAAGATATGCTGCGCTATGCTCCAGGTCCAGTACGCGTTGGCGAGCGCGGTTACCCTGTGGGAAGAAGAAAACAAGACCACAGATTTCGCAGATTGCGCCGATGCTTGCAGTTCAAGTGGCCGCGTGGGGAATCGGGTCCAGTAATACTATCTGCGTAATCGGCGTAATCTGCGGTTCGATCGGGTCCGGCAAGACCTTCTGCGTAATCGGCGTAATCTGCGGTTCGCGGTTGCTGTCATGCCCGGATGAGTCAAGTGCCTGGATTACAAGCTTCCGCACTCTGTCGGCGGTCGCGAAAATGCGCGTTATGCTCGACAAACCAGATCAATCGGCTGCCGCGGGTTTGGTGACGACGGGAAAACCCGGACTGTCGTCGAGTTGCGCCCCTCCCGCTTCGATGTAGGAGGGCGGAAGCATCGCCGGGCTCCATTCGCGTTCCGACTTTCCGATGAATGCGGTAGCGACGAGGTCGCCGAGCACGTTCACCGTCGTGCGCGACATGTCGAGAATGCGGTCGACGCCGAGGATGATGGCGATCCCCTCGGCCGGCACGCCGAACATGGTCAGGATGCCTATCAGGAGCGGGATCGATCCGCCGGGGACGCCGGCCGCGCCGATGGCGGTAACGACGCACATGGCGATGACGACTATCTGCTGTCCGAGGCTGAGCGTCGTGCCGAACACCTGGGCGAGGAAGATGACGGTTATTCCCTCGAACAGCGAGGTGCCGTTCATGTTCATCGTCGCACCTAACGGCAGCACGAACCCGGCGATCTTGGGCGGTATGCCGAGGTTCTTTTCAGCGGTGGCGATGGAGGTGGGGAGAGTTCCGCTGCTGGAGCTGGTCGAGAACGCGGTGATGATCGGCGCGCGGACGCGCGAGTAGAACTCGAGTGGCGACATGCCGATGACGAACCGTATGATCGCCGACAGATTCACGAACACGTGGATGAGCAGCGCTGCGAGGACCACGCCGATGTAGATGGCAAGCGGCTGCAGCAGGCTGATGCCGAATCGCGAGGTGACGCCGAATATCAGGCCGGCGACACCGTACGGCGCCAGTTTCATTGCGATCTCGACGATCTTGAGCACTATCTCGTTGAGCGCCTCGAGAAAGGCGATCATCGTCTTCGCCCGGTTCTCGGTTATCAGCGTGATGGCCGCGCCGAACATGAGCCCGAAGAAGATGATGCCGAGCAGGTCCAGATCGACCGCGGACTTGACCGGATTGCGGGTGACGATGTTCACCAGCGTCTGCACACCGAAGGTGGACGTTTCGGCGATCTGCATTCTGCCGGCGGCGTCGCCGGCGTAGGTGGTGAGCAGCTCGGTGCGCACTTCCGGCGTTATGCGGGAGCCGGGGCGGATCATCTGTACGAGGATCAGGCCGACCGTTACCGACATGAGTGTGGTGACGAAAAAGTAGGCAATGGTCTTGGCACCGACCCGTCCCACCCGCCGCAGGTCGCCGAGCCCGGCTACGCCCAGTGCTATCGAGGCGAAGACGAGGGGGACGACGATCATGAACAGCAGGTTCAAGAAGATCGCGCCGACCGGGCCGGCCAGATAGGTATTGATTCCGACGACGAGAGGGTGATCTCCACCTATCGTCGCGTTCAAGATCGCGCCCACGATGCCACCGACCAGCAAGCCGAGCAGGATCCTGGTGTGCAGCTTCATTTTCCTGCCTGACGCGCGCGGGGGTTCATGCATGGTGCCTCGGGATCGGGAATCGGGAATCGGGAATCGGAAATCGGCGGGCGGAGCGAGCTGGCGGGACGGGGCGTGAAGAAATTCGAATGGGAGCAGCTTCGAAAACTGTCTGGAGAACAATGTTCAGCAAGGGGAGAGACGCGGGGCCCCGGAATGGCGATCCTTCGGCTTCAGCACCAGGAGGGGGGAAGGCGAGAAGGCGAGGTCCGATGGGGCGAATCCGGGCTCTTCAAGGCAGTCCCGGATCTGGTAAGAGCGGTCATTGCGCCGCAGGCCGGGCTACCATCTGTTGCGGCGTTGCCACTAATGTGGTGCGAGGGTGCGAAGTTTCGAGGCCGAAGGCAGGCGTAACACAATGCTCAGGCTGGCAGGTAAGGTGTAGAAATTCCCCGATACGCGCCATTTCTTGAGGGCTGCAAATGCCTGAGCTACATATGGTTACAATGGAAGGGGTGTTCTAGGCCGCCACGGCAACGGATGTTTCGGCACGACTGTTCGTGCTGGCCGGGAAACTGCTTCGCCACCTTGGTGGAAAGAACCGAACCTTGGCGTTGCGATCCTTGACAACGTCTGGAAAACGGGTAGCCTGGATGTCTGCCGCGACTGAGGTTGAGTGGTGGGGTCCGGTTGTCCCGTGCTCCGTGGGTGCCGGAGGTTGCGCAGGTCTAGCGAAGCTGCATTTCTCGAAGTTCCTGCAGTGACCCCACCTTTCCGCCGCGGACGAAACGCGATGACGCGCCGTTCGGCACCCGAATCCTCTTTCTCTGTAAGTCTTTCCACCATAGCGGGAGCACGAAGACAATGGACAAGTTGAAGGCGATGGTTCAGCAGTTCCTCGCCGAGGAAGATGGCGCGACGATGATCGAGTATGGTTTGCTGGCGGCGTTGATTGCACTCGTAGTGGCGGCGGCAGTTGTGACGATCGGAACTGCGCTCAACAATCGCTTCACTGACGTCGGAAACTGCGTTGACGATCCCACCCTAGGAACCTGTTAGTTGGTGATTGCCGTCGTGTGACGTCGCGCGACACGGAGGTCCGTAATGGTACCGGGGCCTCAATTCTGGGCTGAACAGCGGGGCGCGGCCGTGATCGAATACGGAATGATGGTCGCGCTCCTGGCGATGCTGGTAATGGGCGCACTATATCTGTTAGGCGGCAGCATCTCGGTAAAGCTCACGCAGATCGCGACCTGCGTGAGCACCCGCGTATGCTCGTAGGATCCGGGGCTTGACCAGGTCACCGGTTGAGCTAGTCGCGGTAGCGACCCTCCTGCTCCTGTTGATTGTCGCCTGCGTAAACGATATTAGAGCACGGCGAATTCCGAATTCACTGGTTCTAACCGTGCTGGCGCTCGGCGTTTTGGTGTCTACGGCCTCCGATCCGGTGGGGCCGGGCTTGATTAGAGCGCTGGGCGGTGCGAGCGTTGGGTTGGTCGTCTGGCTTCCCGGATGGCTCTTGCGCATGATGGGAGCTGGTGACGTGAAGCTTTTCGCTGCAGCGGGTGCCTGGTTGGGGCCACTTGGAGCGCTGAATGCAGCTCTCTTTGCGGCAGTTGCCGGCGGCATACTCGCATTTGTCTGGATGTTCGCGGTGCGTGGCGCGTCGGGGACCAATCGTACACTGTGGTCGGCCGTGGCCGCTCCGCGCACGCTGCTCAATGCGCGCACTGACTCGACGAGTTCGCGGGAGCTCTTGCCGTACTCGCTCGCCATTACCGTTGGAGTAGTCGTTCAGTTGGCCCGACCTGGGCTCGTGTTCGGATGAAGAAAGCGAAATGTAATCTTGGACTATTACGTGATGAGGTTGGAGCGGCGATCATCGAGTTTGCGCTCGTGGCGCCGCTGCTGCTCACGCTGGTCTGGGGGATCATCGAAACCGGTCGAGCGTTCTACACCCTCAATTCGCTGGCCTCGGCAGTTCGTGACGGAGCTCGATATGGCGCGGCGTGCAACCTCGGTTCTCCGGGTCTGAGTCTTGTCATTGTGGGCACGACGTGCGATACGGATATCAGGGACCTGGTGGTTACGGCCTTTCAACCACTTGGCCCTCCACTCACGCTAGCCGATGTGACACCCAGCGTGGTCGGTGGAAATCGCATTCGGGTGGAAGCGTCGTATGCATATCAGCCCATTACCCCGATAGCAGGGTGGCAGATCACCATTCGCCGGGCTGCGGTGTTTCGGTATGAACGTCTCCCGTAAGGCGCGGGTGGCGCAGGAGTGAACTCAGCGTAGGCGGCATATGGCAGAACGTCGATACACAGTAGTCTTCGGGGTCGCGGTGCTGGTAGCCGCGGCGGCGACATTCGGGGTATGGCGCGTGCTGCAAAGCGCCGAAGCCCGCAACCGCGTCACGACCGTGTCGGTCGTGGTTGCCCTGCGCGACATCCCTGAAGGCAACATCATCGAACGCGAGATGCTGGGCACCGGCACCTGGCCGGCGTCGGCGATCCCTGCCGGGGCGTTTCAACGCGCGGATTCGGTGGTGGGCCGAGTCACCCGGGTGCCGGTGTTCAAGGGCGAGGCGATCGTTCCCGGGCGCCTCGCGCCGTTAGGCACCGGTCCTGGGCTCGAGGTCAAGATCAGCCCCGGAAAGCGGGCGATGGCAGTTCGGATAAACGATGTCGCCGGCATCAGCGGGCTCATTCAGCCCAACAGCCGGGTGGACGTCCTCGTCACGATGCGCGAAAGCCGCGATGGCCGCCAGGCGCAGGTTTCGAAGGTGTTCATGGAGAACATGCGCGTCCTGTCGGTAGGCACGCAGGTGCAGCGCGGCCTCGATGGAATGCCGGCCGACGGGAAGACCGCCACGCTCGAGGTAACTCCCACCGAGGCAGAACGGTTGGCGGTCGCCATGGGGCAGGGTACCATTCAACTCGTGCTGCGGGGATATGGCGATCCGGACAGCATCAACACCGACGGGGCCTCGTCAACCGATGTGATGGCTGCCTTGCGCGATGCCCCGACGGCATCTCAGCCTGTGGTCAGGACGCCGGTACGACGCACCGTTCCGCGGCAACCGCCCAAGGTAGACACGGTAGTGGTGGCACCCCCACCCGCCGCGCCGGCGCGGCCTGACAGCAGCGTGGTGAATATCTATCGAGGCGGTGAGCTCGAGAAGCAGAAGTTCCAGATTGACACAAGCAGGCGACCGCCGCAGAGCCGATGATCTGAACGGGGCCCAGGGGCCCCGTTCGCTTCATTGGACCTTACGTGATTCAGGTCACAATCTCCTTTTACCTAGAGGAATCGCGCGTGATCGGAGCGTTTCGCTGGCGTCTCAAGTCCGCCGTCGCCGCGGCTATCCTCGCAGCGGCCGCTGCCGCTCCAGCCGCCGCGCAGGATGTGACCCCGCTCGAGATCGTGATTGGGCGCTCATATCCGATCACCACGCCTTCTCCCATTACCAACATTGCCGTCGCGAATCCCGAAATAGCGGATGTGGTCGTAATTCGTGCTGGAGAGATGGTCATAAACGCCAAGGCCGCCGGGGAAACGGACGCCATCATATGGCAGGAGAATGGCTCCCGGCAGCATTATCGCATTCAGGTCCGGTCGCCGTCTCAGCGTCAGCAGATTGTAGTTGGGATAAAGTTCGCTGAAGTACGGCGCGACGTGATTCACGAGCTTGGGGTGTCGGGGCTCTACCGCGACAATGATGTACGCGTAGGAACCGGCGTGTTCCGCAACGACAACGCATTCGACGGGAGCGGCAACGTCATCATTCCCGGTGCGGGTCAGTTTCTCTCGATACTCACCGACTTCAATACCGACAAGTTGCTGGGCTTTCTCGAGGCCCAGGAACAGCGCGGTAATGCACGTACGCTCGCCGAGCCCAGCATCATGGCCGGCAATCGCGACTCGGCGTCTTTTCTAGCGGGGGGTGAGCTGCCGATTCCGGTCGCGCAGGGAGGCACAGCTGACGAGGGAGCGCGTATCTCGATCCAGTACAAGGAGTTCGGGGTCAGGCTGTCATTCGTGGGCGAGATCATTAACGACAGCCTCATCAAGGTAACGTTGTCGCCCGAGGTCTCCAGCCTGGATTTCACGAATGCGATCACAGTTTCAGGCTTTCGCATTCCTGCTTTCCGCACTCGGCGGGTGCACACCACGGTCGACGTCAAGCGCAACCAGTCGCTGATCATCTCCGGGATGTTCAACGAGGAGCGGGAAAGGGTGCGCACCGGAGTGCCGGGATTAATGAACCTTCCCATCATCGGCGCGCTTTTCGGAAGTACGCGCTGGCAGCGGAACGAGAGCGAGTTGCTGGTGATAGTATCCCCTGACCTGTTCGATCCGGCTCGGCCACGAGCACGCGACATCGTGCCGTTGGTACCCGATCCGAGCCGGCCGGCCCAGGAAGCGATCGAAAAGCGGCTGCCGCCCGGAGCGCGGAGACCATAAATGAGTTCGGGAGCCTAGCGAATGCCGAGACGGGTGCTCATTGTCACGGGCGCGATGAACGAGGAGGAGCCGGCGCTGGAGGTACTCCAGCGCTTTGGCTTTGCCGATCCCGTATTCGCGCCCTCGGTCAACGACGCCCTCGCGCAGTTGCGGTCTGATCATTTCGATCTGTTGGTGGTACCGCTGCTGGAAATGGATGTGGTGCAGCTGAGCGGTGTGGATCGGGAAGTACGCCGTGGCCGGGCGATGTTCGTCATCGGTACCGCGCCTAAGGCCGATTCGGATCTCATTCTTCGCGCAATGCGGTCGGGGATTCACGAGTTCGTTCTGCTGCCCCCCGATGCCAACGAGTTCGCCACCGCGGTGGGAAGGTTGATGCGGCGGCAGCAGGGGGAGACGCAGCGCGGAACTGTGATTGCCGTTCACTCGGCAAAGGGCGGTCTTGGCAGCACGACGATATCGGTGAATCTGGCGCACGCGCTGGCTGCCGATCACAAGGACGCGCGAATTGGGCTTGCCGACCTCGTGGTTGCCGGCGGTGATGTCCGCGTATTCCTGAATCTCAAACCCACTTACGACATGGGCGACCTGGTCGAGAAGCTCGACCGGGTGGACGCCGATCTGCTGCACTCGCTCTTGACCCCAAGCGGCGGGCAGGTCTGGGCGCTGCCGGCGCCTGACGATCCGGAGTTGGAGGCGGTGCTCGATGCGCACGTGACTGCGGCGATCGTGGAGCATCTTCGCTCCCAGTTCGCCTTCACCGTACTGGATTGCGAGCACCATCTGACGGAGCGGACGGTGGCAGCGCTCGACTCAGCCGACCGGATTCTGCTGGTGACGGAGTTGTCGGTTCCGGCACTTCGCAGCACGCAGCGAAGCCTGTCGCTGTGTCGCCGGCTGGGATACCTGGATGACAAGCTTTGCGTGGTGGTGAACCGGCACCAGTCCGGGGAGTTGCTCACGGTTGCAGACGCCGAGGAGGTTCTGCAGCACCGGATCTTCTGGAAGCTCCCTAACGACTATCGCACCGCGTCAGGCTCGCTGGCGAAGGGTGTGCCGATCGGGTCGTTCGAACCCGCATCGAAGCTGGCTCGCGGTTTCGAGCAACTTGCGTCCAAGCTGGGCGGCACCTCGGAGGTATCGGGGAATGGTGCGCACGGGCGGTCGAGGTTCGCGGGTCTGTTCGGCACCAGGAAGAGGAGTTGAGATGTCATTACGCGATAGACTGATCGGCAAGCGCGACGGCCCTCCGACCGTGGTGGTACCGAAGTCCGCACCACGGCAGGAGCAGCCAAAGCCTGAAGTGGCTCCTCCCAGGTCTGATGTGCGTCCCACCACGCCACCGGAAGCGCGAAACGGTCCGCCGGCTGCCAAGCCCGTGACGCCGGCCCGGAGCGTTCCGCCGGCGAAGTCCGGGTTGCCAGCCAGGGGAGATGGGCGTCCGGGCGGGGTTGGAACCGTTGCCGGGGGTCGCGCATCGTCCATGTACGCGCCAGCGGCGATGGATAAGCCGGTGCTCAGTGCGATCGACCAGCTCAAGGTGGATCTGCACCGCCGGCTCATCGAACGGCTGGATCTCGATGCGCTCGAGCAAATCAAGAGCGAGACGGAAGTAGCGCAGCAGATTCGCGCGGCGGTGCTCGAGTTCCTGCGCGCCGAGGCGACGCCGTTAAGCCAGCTCGAGCGCGAAGAAATCGTCGAGCAGATCGTCTACGAGGTGATAGGCCTGGGGCCGATCGAGCCGCTGTTCCGGGACCAGACGGTCAGCGACATCCTCGTTAACGGTGCCCGAAACATCTATATCGAACGCGGCGGCCGCCTGACGAAAGTTCACGCCAGCTTCCGCAACGACGCGCATTTGCTGGCGGTCATCGACCGGATCGTGAGCCGGGTAGGCCGCCGGGTCGATGAAGCCTCGCCGATGGTGGACGCCCGTCTTCCCGACGGCTCCCGCGTGAACGCGATCATTCCGCCGCTTGCACTGGACGGGCCTATCCTTTCGATCCGTCGGTTCGGGACCGACCTGGCGGTGCACCAGCTGATTCAGAACGGCACGCTGGTCGACGAGATGATGCAGCTGCTCGCCGCATGCGTGCACGCGCGGCTCAACATGATGATCTCGGGCGGAACGGGTGCCGGCAAGACGACGCTGCTGAATGCGCTTTCTTCGTTCATTCCGGCCAACGAGCGCATCATTACGATCGAGGACGCTGCGGAGCTGCAGCTCCAACAGGATCACGTAGTGCGGCTGGAGACGCGGCCACCTAACGCCGAGGGACGCGGCGAGGTGATTGCCAGGGACCTCGTCAAGAACGCGCTGCGCATGCGCCCCGACCGGATCATCATCGGCGAGGTGCGCGCCGGCGAGGCGCTCGACATGCTGCAGGCTATGAACACCGGTCACGAGGGGTCGCTGACGACAGTGCACGCCAATACCCCGCGCGACGCCATCTCGCGCCTGGAGACGATGATCCTGATGGCGGGAACCAACCTGCCTGATCGTGCCATGCGCGAACAGGTAGCGTCAGCGATCAACGTCATCGTCCAGATGTCGCGTATGAGCGATGGGACGCGGCGGGTGACGAGCATCGTCGAAGTGACGGGGATGGAAGAGGAGGTGATTCAGACGCAGGAGATCTATCGCTTTGCAAAGCGGGGCATCTCGGCGCAGGGCGAGGTGATCGGCCAGTTCGAGGCGACCGGAATCAGGCCGCATTTCACCGAGCGGCTCAAGGTCGCCGGCATCGAGCTGCCGCGAGAGATGTTCGGAGGGATCTGGTAATGCAGTATCTGGTGCTGGCGGTCGTATTCGCCAGCGTCGCCAGCCTTCTTGTCGGTTCCTGGATGTTCATCAACCGCAGAAAGCTGGCAATGCTCGAGGCGGCGCGGCAGCGCATATCGCCTGAATCGGGGGTCGTGGTCGCGGCGCTGCTGCGGGATGAAGAAGATGCCAGCCAGCTTCCCTTTCTCAACCGGCTGCTCAGCGGCCGTGAGTGGACGGAGGAAATCTCCGAGCGTCTGAAACGGGCCGGGGTGCGGTTGAACCCGGGCGCATTCAGCCTGCTGGTGGCCGTTACGACGATGCTTGGTGGGCTGATCGGGACGCGGATGGGGGTGGTTGGCGTGATTGCCGGCGCGGTGGCGGGTGCTCTGGCACCGTTCGGCTGGCTGTCGAGACGTTATTCGCGCAGGGAGCGTGCATACGAGGAGCAGTTGCCCGATGCCATCGACATGCTCGGGAGCGCGCTACGGTCGGGATATTCGTTTCACGCCGCCACGAATTTTCTCGGTATGGAACTGGCCGAGCCTCTTGGTCCGCAGTTCGCGCGCATGTATGACGAGCAGCGGCTGGGAATCGACGCTCGCACGGCGCTGACCAATTTCGAGGAGCGGGTTGGCAGCCTCGACGTCAAGATGCTGGTGACGGCCCTGCTCATCCAGCGAGAGACGGGCGGGAACCTGGGTGAAGTGCTTCAGAACACAGCCGATATGCTCCGCCAGCGCTCGTCCATCCGCGGGCATCTCAAGACTCTCACCGCGGAGGCGACCTACTCGGCACGTATTCTGGCGCTGCTGCCGGTCGTCGTGTTTGTCGCGCTGTCGTACATGATGCCTGACTTCATTCAGGGTTTTACTTCGAACGGCACCGGCCAGATTCTTCTCGTGGGCGCGGCGGTGTCGGTGGCGCTGGGTTATCTGGTCATGATGAAGATTGCCGATGTGGATTATTGACAGAGCGACGCTGGACGGGCGACGCGCGACGCGGGAACAACCCTGCGTACGAGCACTCCCACGTCGCCCGTCCCGCGTCGGGCGTCGCACCAGAGGTATGTGAATGTTCACCGGGCTCCCACTGACGTTATGGGTTCTGATGGCGATCGTCGTCGGAGCCATTTCGATCGCCACGTACGCGGTCATTGCCGACCGGCAGCGTCGGCAGGTCGTGGGCCGCAGCATGGTCGCTACGACCGATGCGAAGGAAAGCTACAGGCTGTTGCTAGGCGGGGAAGCGGCGCGATCGGCGCTAATGCGGCGGCTGTCGGCGCTCTCGCCCGCCGCGTGGCAGGAAGACGAGGCGACACGGCAGAAGTTGATCAAGGCCGGCTTCGATCGTCCAACCGCACCTGCCACATTCGCGATGGCGCGCCTGGCATCGCTCTCGCTCATGACATTGCTCGGCGCGCTGATCGCGCCAAAGGCGGCGGCGTTGAGCTTTCTGCTCGTAGTGGCGATCATGACGCTGGTGGGCTACATGATGCCTGTCTACTGGCTGGAGCGGGCCATGCGGCTGCGACAGGAACGGTTGCGCCGTTCGCTCCCGGATGGGGTGGACCTGCTCGTGCTGTGCGTGGAGGCGGGATTGGGACTCGACGCGGCGATTCTGCGGGTGGCGCGGGAAACGAAGCCGGTCCACCCCGACATGTCGCGCGAAATGCTGGTGGTGAGCAGAAAAGTGAATGCGGGCTTGACTCGTGCCGACGCGTTGCGGGCAATGTACGAACGCACGGGAGTGGAAGAGGTGCAGGTGCTGGTGCAGAATCTCATTCAGTCGGAGAGGTTAGGCAGCAGCGTCGCAAAGGTGTTGCGTGTATTCGCGGAAACGTTGCGCCGCCGTCGCCGCCAGACGGCTGAACGCAAGGCTTCGGTAGCTCCGATCAAGATGACGTTTCCGTTGGTGATAATGATTCTGCCGGCATTGTTCATCGTGATTCTCGGACCGGCCCTGGTTCGAATCATGTCGTGGTTCGGGGAAAACCCGTGACCGGCACGTACGGAGGCCAAGATGCGTACTAGTGAGCGGAAGGGAGCGATCGTGATTCTCGTCGCTCTGCTGATGGTCGCACTTCTGGGATTCGGTGCGTTCGCCGTGGATATCTCGCAGATGCAGGCGTACAAGAGCGAGTTGCGGCGAAGCGCCGACGCAGCAGTACTGTCGGCGACTCTTCAACTCCTGCATGAAACACAGCACGTGAACGCGCGCGCACAAGCAGACTTGTTATTGGCGGCAAACCCGGTGTTCGGGGATGCGGCTACCATTACGTCGTTCGAGTACGGCACCTACAACGACATTGTCGGATTCACGTCCCTGTGCACGTCTGGTTGCAGCGTGAGCTCCAACGCGATTCGACTTTCCATACGCGGTCCCGATCGTGGCTTCTATCTCGCGCAGTTCATCAGCGACACTACCGAGTTCTCCCTCTCGATCGAGACGACGGCCTGGCTGCCCGTGGCGGCGACACCATGTGCCGCACCGTGGGCCATTCACGATACGGTCTGGGCGAACAAGTATCCCACTGCCCCGCCGAGCAATAGTGTGCTCAGGAACATGCTCAATACAGATGCTCGCAAGCGGTTTTCGCTGAAGGCCCATGAATTGCCGACTGATGTGCTGCCGAAGTGGTTTGGCGCTATGAACTTGCCCGGCCTGACGACACTCGGCCAGCCTCATGACCCCAACGGCGATGTCAATTACGCGCAGAACATCTACCCTGGTCCGCCGTGGACGATCCCGGTGAGCGCATATTGCCACACGTTGATCCCCGGCGATCTGATTCAGGGCAAGAATGGAGGATTGGATGACGAAACCATTGACGCACTGGGCTTCGGTGCATTCGTCGGCCTCTGCGGTCGCTCAGCCATCGACGAATGCATCAATGCCGGAGGCCAGGTGGGGGTAGCTGTCCGAGTGCCGATCGTTCGCGATTCAGTTGGCGGCGGCTGCGCTGCGCCCCCGGTTTACCCTCAGGACGATTTCGGCGGCAATACCGCAAAGTGCTTCTCGGTGACCGATGTTCGAACCTTCGTCATAGTTGGCGCTGTTTCAGGTGGCAGCGAGAAGGGGGCCATACAGGGAGTGTATGCCGGTACCGATGTCGTAGGCCCTGTGCGCGGCTTCGCGCAACGGCCCATTCTGGTGCAATGAGCGAAGGGGATTCGCGACGATGCGACTGCCGGCGCTGCTCGCGCTTTTCGCGTTAGGCGTTTTTCCGGCCGATGCGCAGCGCGCCGGCGCGGTGCCACCGGCCTGCACGCCTGAACCAGGGACCGTCGATGAGTTGCCGGCTCTCAAGCCCGGACGCCGCCCACTTGCCGTCCTCGACTTCGAATCGTCCAGCGGTGAACAGGCCCAGCACGACCTCGCCGCGGCGTTAGGCAGGCGCGTCTATGCGCGCCTCGGCGCGGTTCGCCCGCGGGAGGTAATAGCCAGGCCGTCACGCGGCGGGGGCGGAGTAGCAGCACTCAACGGCCCCTCCGGCGCCGACGTGCGCTACCTGCTCGAGGGAAGGCTGGATCCAGGAACAGCTGTAGCAACGCTCACCATTCGCCTGCTGGATGGGCGCACCGGGAGCGAGGTGTGGAGCGGCCGGTTCGGCCGGGGGCGCCAACGGCTCTTCGAGTTGGAAGGGGCGATCTCCGCTGCGATTGCCTCGCGTACACTGCGCAACCTCTCGCGTGAGGAAATGCAGCAGCTCACCCAGCCACCCACACACGATCCTGACGCCTATCAAAAGTTCCTGACTGCCGTTCATCTGATCGACCAGCCGGGGCGCCCCGCGCTCGAACGCGCGATCGTCGAGCTCGACGCCGCATGGCGTGAGGATCCGACGTTTGTCGATGCCTGGCTCAGTCTGGCCCTGGCTTACGGCCGCTTCCTGGCCCGCGATGGACTCTCCGCCGCTCACCGGGCGGCCATTCTGAGCGCGGCGCTCGAGGCGACCGACAAGGCGCTCACACTGGATGCGGGCCGCTCCGATTCATGGGTAGCGCGAGCGATACTGCTCGAAATCCGAAGCCCCCGCGAGCTCACCGGCGTACGCTCGGCGTACGAGCGTGCACTCGCCATCGATCCTGACGACGCGGAAGCGCACCGCCGCCTCGGACGGCTGCTGACGCAGCTCGGAGAGTTCGAGCGAGCGGCGAGACACCTGCGCTCCTCACTCTTTCTCGAGCCGGAAAGTGCGCAGGCGCTAATCGATCTCGCCGAGTTACGGCTCGCAGAAGGCGATTTCAGTGCTGCGTGCGTGGTGTTGAATGCGGCACTAGAAGCTGATCCCGGCTCGAGCGATGCGTACGTGCTTCGCGTGCTGGCGAGAGTTCCGCTCCACGAGTACCGTGCCGCATGGACCGATGCTGAAACGGCTGTGCGGCTCGGCAGCCCCACGCAGGGCGAAGCGGTGGCCGTGCTGGTG
Organism: uncultured Gemmatimonadaceae bacterium; assembly: GCA_964584905.1. Lineage (GTDB taxonomy): Bacteria > Gemmatimonadota > Gemmatimonadetes > Gemmatimonadales > Gemmatimonadaceae > JALZIF01. The sequence continues at coordinate 17,871 of CAZPCC010000089.1, forward strand.
GATGTGGCCGCCGAGGAGACCGGCGCGGCGTTGGCGCGCGCCCGGCGGCTGGAAGAACGCCCGCTGCTTCGGTCCGCGCGTTCACTCACTGTACGCGAAGGGCAGATCTTCTCGTTTGCATTTGTCGCGGTCGGCGAGCACGCCGCCGCTTTGCGAGCACTGAACCGCGTAGCGCCGCGAGGAGCCAGCCTGTGGCGCGTCATGCAGGATGAACGGCTGGCCCCACTCCGTGGCAACCGCGTGTATCAGTCGTTGCTCGCCGCGGCCAGCCCGTTCGAGGCTCAGCCGTGAGCCGGGATACGATCTTCAGCGGCCGCCCGCTTCCTCTGGCGACGATGCCGCTCAACCGGAGTATCTGCTGGCGTCCGGTCGGGGACTCCTATTATCTCCTCGCAGCGGTCCTCGGCGACCGCATGACGCACCACCCGCTGTTCATAACGCAGCCGGCGTTGCGCGAGGTGGATGAGCAGTGCCAGGCGATCGAGGACGATGGGCCGGTCTTTGGATTGCTGGGCGGCGTTCTGGCGCGTACCTCCAAGCCCGGCATCATCTATCCGACCGTGACCCGGGTGGTGCCGATCCCATGGCTGGAGCAGGGCGAGGCGGGTCGCAACGTATTCCGCGACGTGATGACACGGGCCGACACACATCTCGCCGCCTGCGGTGAAGAGGTTCTGGGATGGTACCGCTCGCGCCCTCACGTCGGCCGCCGCCTGCTTCCGGGAGATGAGCGGTTCATGCTCGAGCATTTCGCCGAGCCATGGCAGACGACGCTCATCTTCTCGCTAGACGGTCATGGATCGTTCTTCCGTTATAAGCCGGAGGCCGAGCGAAGCTTCGGCATTCCATTCTACGAGCTGATGGAAGAAGAGATGCGGGTGGCGGTCGAGCATTCCGCGGTTCCGTTCAGCGGCTACGAATCAGCTCCGCGCGCCGCATATCCCGAAACGGGGGCGGTCGCACTCGAGGAAGCCCTTCGCATCGAGAGCGAAGAGGAGCTTGGACCGTTAGGACGGCGATTCCTCAAGCAGTTGCGCAGCGCCATTCTGGGAGACGATGCGGAACAATCGGGAATCGATAATAGGGAATCGGGAATCGGGAGAGAAACGGAGAATGGCAAAGGGAGTGTGTAGAAAAGAGGTGTTTCGATTCCCGATTCCCGATTCCCGTTTCCCGCTTTTTCACCCCCGAACCCACCTCAATAGCTCCCCCATAGTCGGCCGCTTGCCGTACATGAGCATTCCTACTCTGTAGATTCGGCTGGCGATCCAGACTACTGCCAGGCATCCGGCGCCGAGCAGGAGGATCGAGGCGGCGATGTCGAGAGCGGGAACGGCGACGATAGACATTCGGAGCGGCATTACGACAGGCGATGAGAACGGCACCAGCGAGAGGACGCGCGACAAGTCTCCGTCGGGGCGGCTGAGGATCGTCTGGAACATGACGATGCTCGAGACGAGCAGGAGCACCACCGGGAGCTGCGCCTGCTGCGCCTCCTGTTCGCTGTTCACCATGGCGCCGACGGCGGCGAACAGCGCCGCATAGAACACGTATCCGAGCACGAAGAAGAGCAACAGCAGGAGCAGAGATCCCAACGTGATATCCGGGATCGGGAAGGTCGTGCTCTCCACGCCGAATCGTACCAGCAGCGGCTCCCGGATCTGGTACAACACGAATGCGCTCAAAATCCACAGGACCAGTTGGGTGAGCCCCACTCCGCCGACTCCGAGCACCTTGCCACCCAGCAACGTCATCGGCCGCACGGAGGCAAACACCACCTCGGCGACGCGGTTCTGCTTCTCCTCCATCACGCCGCGCAGCACGTTCTGACCGTACAAAAAGATGGTGAAGTAGAGCAGGGTGGCGACGACTACGGCGAAGAGGATGTTCACCCGTCCCGAGCCACCGCGGCCGGTACTCGTCAGGCGTTCGGTCTCGAGCCGCACGCGGGTTCGCGCTATCGTCGAGGCCTCCAACGGATCGACGCCGGCTTGCTCGAAGCGGAGGGACAGCACCTGTTCGCGAATGATGCGCGTAAGCTCGTTCATGTCGGCGATGGTCGAGGCGTTCTTTCCGGCGTACCGCGCCCCCGTACCTGCCACGGTCGTCGAATCGAGGACCAGGTAGCCGCGCGCCCGATCGGCGCGCACCGAATCGGTCGCCAGCGATTCCGCCTCGGCGACCTCCGGGCCGGTAAGGGTGATGACGCGCGTAATCCCATCGCTGCCGACACCGCCAAGTACGCCGGAGATGCGATTGCCGAGGTCGGTGCCTGTGGCGTCGAGAATGTAGATGTTGCCAACGTTCTCCGACGCCCTGCTCCGGTCGGCGATGAGTGGTGGGAGGATCATCAATCCGCCGAACAGCAGCGGACCGAAGAAGGTGGCGATGAAGAACCAGCGAGTGCGTACCCGCTCGAGGTACTCACGCTTGGCGATCACCCAGAGCTTAGCCATGGCCGGTCATTCCCTCTTCGACGCCGCTGGCGCCGACCTTTTCCAGGAAAATCTGGTGCAGCGACGGCTGCACCAGCTCGAACCGCCGGATCGGCACGCCGGCTTCGACGAGCCTGCGGAGCATCAATCCGGCATCGGCGTCAGGCATCAGCTCTATCTCGATGGTCCGGTGCGAGTCGTCTACTCGCCTGACTAGCGATCTATCGGCGAGGATGTCGCGCACAGCGCCGTTGGGTGCTCCGTCGAGCGCAAGCGCCAGGTGCCGCGTACCTTCGCGCGACTTTACATCTGCTACCGAGCCATCGAGCACCTTTTCACCGCGCGCGATGATGCAGACTGCATCGCACATGCGCTCGGCGTTCTCCATGAGGTGTGTGCTGAAAATCACCGACTTGCCGCGCTGGCGCAGTTCGACGATAGTGTCCTTGAGCGCCTGCGCGTTGATAGGATCGAGTCCGCTGAACGGCTCATCGAGAATCACCAGATCCGGATCGTGCAGCAGTGTGGCGATGAACTGCACCTTCTGCTGCATGCCGCGGGAGAGCTCGTCGAGCTTCGCGTTGCCCCAATCCTTCTTCTCGTCTCGCAAGGACAGCCGGTCGAGCCATTCATCTATGCGGCTGTCGGCTGTGTGCTTGTCCACCCCTTTCAGCTCGGCCATGAAGCGGAGCAGCCGGCGCACCTGCATCTTCTTGTAGAGTCCACGCTCTTCGGGGAGATAGCCAACGCGGTCGAGTACTCCCTTCTCGCCGGGATCGCGGCCAAAAAGGCGAACCGTGCCCTGATCCGGGGCGATGATGTCAAGGATCATCCTGATCGTGGTGGTCTTGCCGGCGCCGTTGGGTCCGAGCAGGCCATAGACGACGCCGGCAGGCACGGTGAGCGAGAGATCGCGCACTGCGAGGTGATCGGCGAATCGCTTGACGACGTTCTGAAGTTCGATCGCTGCCACGTGCTGGGGGTCGAGGGTCGGGGGTCGCGGGTCGGGGAGTCGTCGCAATGACGACGAAAGGGACGGACCCTCCGCCTTCAAGTTGCCTTGCCTTGCGCCTCGTGTCCACCGTGCCGAATATCCGCTCTGGCGTTACTGGACGCCGAGTTTCCCGGACTTACCAATGTGCGGAACCCTGAATTCATCATCTGCTCGCACGACGATCATTTTATTCGTCGTTTTCCTCCTGATGGTGGGATGCTCTCGTCAAGACGGCGAACGTTCCACGGATCGCGGGCCGCTCATTGTTTACAACGCCGGCAGCCTGGCGCTGCCGATTCGGGCGGCGCTAGACAGCTTTGCGGCTCTGACAGGCGTGCCGTACGAGCAGGAAAACGCTGGAAGTCTGGAGACCGCGCGCAAGCTGACCGAGCTTGGCAAGATTCCCGATCTGATTGCGCTCGCCGACCATGAGGTCTTTCCGAACGTGTTGATGCCGGAGTACACCACCTGGTATGCGCGTTTCGCGCGAAATCGCATGGTCCTCGCGTACGGAGATCAGTCCCAGTTCGCGGCCGGCATCTCGCCTGACAACTGGTACCGGGTGCTGCAGCGCCCGGGGGTGGAGGTCGGGCGCGCTGATCCGGATCTCGATCCGGCAGGATATCGCGCGCTCATGGCAATGCAGTTGGCCGAGCTGCATTACGCGGACAGCGGATTGGCTCGGCGGCTGTTGGCAGCGGCGCCGGAGAGGAACGTGCGTCCGAAGGAAGTGGATCTCGTAGCGTTGGTACAGGCGGGCGAGCTCGACTACATCTGGCAGTACGAATCGGTGGCGCGTGCGACGGGATTGCGGTTCCTGCAGCTTCCCTCTGAGATCGATCTGGGGTCGCCGGAGGATTCGCTTCTCTATGCCGAGGCGTCTGTACGGGTACTGGGGAAGACGGCGGGCGACACGCTGATGCTCCGTGGCAGCACGATCATCTACGGCTTTTCTATCCCTGACAATGCACCTCATCCGGAGCTCGCACGTCGGTTCTCCGCGTTTTTGCTAGGCGACGGTGCGGCGGTCATGCGACAGGCGCACCTTCCCGTTCTTCCCCTTGCGGTGGTCGTCGGCACGGGCGCTCCGGTGGAGATCACGGCGAGTGCGGACGTCACGCCATGAACGTCGCCGGCATGAGCAGGAACTCGGCGTTTGGCGGTGCCGGAGCGGGCCACCGGATAGCGAGCGTGGTCGCTGCGCTGGCGGCGTCGCTGCTGCTCCTCTTTCTGTTCGCGCCGCTGGCCGAGTTGATCGTCATTGGCGGCGCGGCGGGCGTGCGCAAGCTCGGGACCGATGCCGAACTGCGAAGCTCGCTGCTGCTCACCGCGGTAACCGCCACCACGGCGACACTCATCGGAATTGCAGGCGGTACCCCGCTCGCCTATCTACTGTCCCGCCGCAATTTTCGTGGGAGGGCAGTGGTTGAGGCGGTGCTCGACCTGCCGCTGTTGATCCCGCACCCGGTCGCCGGCATTGCACTGTTGCTCGTGCTGGGCCGTCAGAGTGCGGTCGGCGGCACGCTGCTGGAAATGGGTATCCGGGTGGTTGGTTCGCCTGTAGGAATCATCTGCGCGATGCTGTTCGTCTCGGCACCGCTGTACATGAGCGGGGCGCGCGAGGCGTTCGCCCGGGTGGACGTGCGGTACGAGGCCGTCGCTCGCACGTTAGGCGATCCCGCCTGGCGGGCGTTTCGGCGCGTGACGTTTCCGCTCGCCCGGCGAGGGCTGATAGCCGCTTCAGTGGTAATGTGGGCGCGTGCGGTGAGCGAGTTCGGGGCGATCGTGATCCTGGCGTACAATCCCAAGGTGGCCAGCGTGCTGAGCTACGACCGGTTCACCAGCTTCGGGCTGCCGGAGGCGCTCCCTGTTGCCGCGGTGATGGCGCTGCTGGCGCTGATTCCGCTTACCGCATTGCGAGCGCTTCGGCCGGCGAACAGCGCTGGGGCCGATGAGGCTTCAGTGTGATAGCTGTACGCGGACTCTGCGCGCATGCCGGCCGCTTTGCATTGGATCGAGTGTCGTTCGAGATACCGGACGGCGGCTATGGGGTGGTGATCGGGCCCGCCGGCTCGGGCAAGACCACGTTACTGGAGACGGTGGCGGGCATTCGCCGCCGGACGTCAGGTGAGGTCTGGTTCGGCGAGCGTGAGGTTAGCGGCACGCCGCCCGAGACACGGCAGATCGGTTTCGTTTACCAGCATGCCTTTCTCTTCCCGCATCTCAGCGTGGCCGAGAACATCGCGTACGGTGCCGCCGACGCGAACGCCGCGCGCGAGCTCGCCGGGCGAATGGGAGCGACGGAGCTACTCACCCGCGAGGTGCGTGCGCTGAGCGGTGGCGAGCGGCAGCTGGTGGCGCTGGCACGTGCGCTCGCCAGGCGGCCGGCGGTGCTGCTGCTGGACGAGCCGTTCAGCGCGCTGGATCCGAGACGCCGCACTCTCGTGAGGCGGGAAGTTCGTGCCATTCACCGGGAGTGGGGAATGACGGTGCTTCAGGTGACGCACGACTTTACCGAGGCCGGGTTGCTCGGTGACGTGGCGATTCTGCTCGATGCCGGTCGGGTGCTTCAGTACGGTCCTCCGGAAAAGGTATTTCGCGAGCCTGCCTCGCCTTACGTGGCGGAATTTCTGGGTGCAGAGAACGTTTTCGCCGGTACTGTGCGAAGGCTGCAGGATCTTCCGCCGGACTGGGCACCGGGAGAGGGAATTGTGAGTGGCGGCGCGCACGCGCTGGAGTTCCGAAGCGGAGACCTGACGATCCATACCATCGGTGATTCGACTGACGGCACGGCCTACGCGGTGATTCGCGCAGAAGAGGTAGTGATCGCTCCGGAGCCTCAGTCGACATCGATGCGGAACCAGTTTCGAGGCCGCGTCACTGAAGTGGCCACGCTAGGCGCATTGACGCGCGTGACGGTGGAGGTGGGCAGCGTGCCGCTGGTAGCGGCGCTTACCACCCGCTCGGCGCGCGAGCTGGAGATCGCTCCGGGGCGGGAAATGGTCGTGTCGTTCAAGGCGATGGCGGTGCACCTGTGTTGAACGCGGCGGAGCGGCCGACGTGGCGCGAGGAGTATGGCGGACGGTGGGGGGTGGAGCTCGCAATATTGGCGGCGCTGCTGGCGGTGGCCGGAGCGATGGCACCGCTCGTCGATCCCGACTTGCCGATCCATCTCGCGCTCGGTGAATGGATCGCCAGGCACGGAGCGGTGCCAGTCATTGAACCGTTCGCGTGGACCCGCGAGGGCGAGCCGTTTTTCGCCTACTCCTGGCTGCCGGAGGTGGTGTTCTACGGAGCGTATCGCGCGGCGGGCACGCTGGGGCTTCAGCTGCTGCAAGGCGCGGCGGTGTTCGCAACGTTGGCCGCGATGGTGGTTCTAGCGAGACTGGCACGGTGGAGCGTGTGGACCGCCATCGTACTCACCGGCATCCACGCGCTGCTGGCTATGGTGCTCGCTTCATATCTTCGTCCGCACATGGTTCTGTGGGTATGCGTGCCGCTGGCGTGGGGCGTCGCGATTCGACTTCTGGAATCGGAGCGTCCATGGCGCTGGGCGGCTGGCCTTCTTGTGCTCAGTGCGGTCGCCGCCAATTCGCATCTACTTTTTCCGCTCGTTGCCGCACCATGGATGCTGCTCGCGATACGATGGCCAGGCAGCCGGCGCGCGGCGCTGCTCGTCGGCGCAACTGTTCTTGGGTGGCTGTTCACTCCGTACGTGGTCCATTGGCCGGAAGTGTTCGCGCTCAACTTCAACGACAATGCGCTGTTCGCCTACCCAACGCCAATCTCCGAGCTGACGCCAGGTGTACAGTCGGCGGTGAGCGGACGTAGTACGCTTCTCGCGATCGCTGTCGCGTTAGGACTGCTGCCGTGGGTGGTGGTGGGTCTGACGTGGCGGGAGCGGCTGGTTTGGGGGCTCGTTTGGGTGGCCGGAATGTTCGCGTTCGCGCTGGCAGTCCGTGCCATTTTCCTATGGTGGCTGCTTATGCTTCCCGTCGCCGCTCGGGTGATCGAACCTCTGGCGCAGGCGCCACGTCGAAGAATGATTATCATCGCACAGCGGGTCGCCGTGGCAGTACTCGTACTGGTTCTCGTTTGGAGTCGCGCGCGGGCTGTTGGCGACGAGTGGTCTCGGTCTACGACAGCAGTCCGTTCGCTGCCCGCTCGCCCAGCCTCGCAAGTCGACCCCATTACCGAGTGGCTCTCATGCCATACCCAGCCGGAGCAACAAGGCAAAGTGTTCACGGTCTTCCTGCTAGGCACCTATCTCACATGGCAATACCCTGTGCTTTCGTATTCCATCGACGGTCGCAACATTTTCCCGGATTCGGTCGCAGCTCCCGAGGGGTATGTCCTGGTTTCGCGGCAACGAGTCGAATTGGGACCTTGGCGCTCGGCTGAACTGGCGATTGTTCCATTTCAGTACCCCGTAGCCGCGGTTCTTGACACCGCAAGCGGGTGGCAGCGCGCTGCTGTGGTGGCGCCATTGCGGGCGGAAGGAGATACAGTCGGCTTGTGGGTTACGGACCGGTGGTGGAGCACCGCGGGAGTTCAATCGCTGCCCCGTGACCCCGACAACCTGCCGCCTGGAAACGCTGGTGTTCGAGCGGCATGCATGAACGGCATTCAGGGACGTTCGGTACAGGTTGGCGATACGCGACCTTCCTCCGAATCCGCGGTTTCCGGCCTCGTTCTCCCCGTGCCCGACGCTTAGCTTGCCTGACATCCTGGATTCCGGCTTTCGCCGGAATGACGTCCTTCCCGCGTTCTCCAGGTTTTTATTTCCGACGATTGACGGGAAGGATTCTGTGCGTTGATGGCTAGTTGCCTCTGTATAGTCGCCGCCCAAACCTGACAGCCATGAAGTCACCGCTTCCGCGCCCGTGCAGAGCGCTACTGACCACGCTCGCAATCAGCGCCACGCTCGCCGCAACCGCCGATGCTCAATCCGCGCCAAGCGACCGCCGACTCGGCGCTGCCCTCGACACGATACGCGCCGCCAACGAGTGGACACTCGCACAGCAGGTGTCGATCTGCGAAATCCCGGCACCGCCGTTCAAGGAGACGGTCCGGGCCCGGGAGCTCCAGACGCGGTTCGAGTCGTTAGGACTCACCAACGTGCGGATCGACGCCGAAGGCAACGTCATCGGGGAACGGCGGGGAACCGGGTCGGGACCCTCGGTGGTGCTTTCCGGCCACCTCGATACGGTCTTTCCCGAGGGCACCGACGTCTCGGTAACGCGCGACGGCGGAGTATTTAGCGGGCCTGGCATCGGCGACGACTGCCGGGGACTCGCGGTGATTCTGGCCGTCGCCCGCGCGTTCGAGCGTACCGGCGTCCGCACACCCGGCACCATCTACTTCGTCGGTACCGTTGGCGAAGAGGGTGCCGGCAATCTGCGCGGCGTCAAGCACTTGCTGAGCAAGGAGCTCGCCGGCAAGGTGGACTACTTTCTCTCGGTGGACGGCACCGGGTTCGGCATAACGAGCCGCGCCGTCGGCAGCCATCGCTACCGCGTGATCATGCAGGGGCCGGGCGGCCACAGCTACGGCCACTTCGGAATACCCAATCCCATCCATGCGCTGGGCCGGGCGATTGCCGGCATATCCGAATTGCAGGTGCCGCCGTCGCCGCGCACCACCTTCAGCGTCGGCGTAATTGAAGGGGGCACATCGGTGAACTCGATCGCGGCAACGGCGAGCATGGATGTCGATCTGCGATCGGAGTCGTCCGCGGCGCTCAATACCCTGGACGCCGCCTTTCGCCGCGCCATGCAGCAGGCGGTGGCCGACGAGAACGCACGGTGGCCGGCGGCCGCCGAGCGCTACCGGCTCACGGTCAAGATCGACACGATCGGCATTCGTCCAGCCGGCTCGCAGCCCGATACCGCCCGCATAGTTCGGGTCGCTCAGCAGGCCGGCCGGGCGCTTCAGCTCGACACCGGAGCTCCTAACGCCTCGTCCACCGATGCGAACTATGCCATAGCCGCGGGTATTCCCGGCATGACGATCGACGGCGGAGGCCGCGGCCTTGGCGCCCACTCGCTGGAGGAGTCGTATGAGGACGGGCCGGACGGCTACAAAGGGCCGCAGTGGGCGGCGTTGATTGCGGCGATGTTGGCGGGGATGGAGTAAGGTGCTAAAAGCGGGAAAGGGGAAATGGGAAATGGGAAACGAAAACGTCCTACGTTTCCCCTTTCCCGTTTCCCGTTTCCCGTGCGCGATGCGGGCAACGTATGACAGTGTTGCTAGAGCATGCTCGTTCTCGTGACCCGGTCAATTCCCGCTTCCCGCGTCGCGCGCTCTTCCCAGCCGCAAATAGGTAAGCTCCGGCCTGCAGTTGATCCGCACCGGAAGATCACTAAAGCCGACGCCGCGGTTCACGTAGAGTCGGTTTCCAGGCTCGCCGAAGTCCTCATCCGTAATCCAGCCGTCCGCGTGAGGTTCTCCCTCGGTGACGATCGAGAGCCAGCTCCAGCTAGGGGTGCCTGGGATGCGGATCTGTCCTCCGTGGGTGTGTGCCGCCACGGCGAGCGGGGCGGCCCCCGCGGGGATTTTCAGGAACGAGTTCGGGTTGTGCATGAACACGATTCTCGGCGCACCCGCAGGCACGCCCTGCAAAGCCACATCGGGCCGGGCCTCGTCCGCCCATTCGGAGCCGAGGCCGACCAGATACAGGGTCTCCGGTGCGGCTCCCGCGTCCGCCGTACGCGCCAACCGCACTGCTTCATTGTCGAGCACGCGAACGCCCACGCTCTCGAGCGCCTCTCGCAGGCGCCGGGCAAGTTGATCGTTTTTTGGGTCGTCCCTGAGGTCCAGCGAATAGTCGTGGTTGCCCAGTACTGCAAAGGTCGGAATCCCGGCTGCAGAGAGGGGTCGCACGATCTCGAGCACCGTCTCGATTTCCTCGTTGGAATCATTCGCCGGCTTGTAGACGAAGTCGCCGGCGAGCAGCACCGCGGCGGGACGCTCCTCCACAAGACGCTCGGTGATGCGTCGCATCGTCCCGGTATTTGCCCCCCACATTCCGACCTGGTAATCCGCTACAACCGCGATCCGCTGGCCTACCCATGCGCTCGGAAGGTCTGGAACCAGGGCCGCGTGTTCCTCTGTGTCGATCAGCCTCGGCTCCACGAGGAATCCCCATATGAGCAGAAGGAGGAGAGCGGTAAGAATTCCGTACCCGCCGTATTTGAATGCGCGCATTGGATCTTACTCGGTCAATTCCCGCGTCGCGCGTCGCGCGTCGCGCCCCCCGTTCGGATCGCCTCATCGAGCGCACTAAACCCCAGCAGCGCGCACTTCACTCTTACGGGCAACCGCGCCACGCCCGCCAGCGCCCGCAGGTCACCTAACGATTTGTCCGAAGCCGCCTCGCTGTCACCGAGTATCATGGCGCGGAAGCGGTCGCGCAGGGCGGAAGCCTCGCCGATGGTCTTGCCGCGGATGAGCTGCGTCATCATCGACGCCGATGCCTGCGAGATCGAGCAGCCCTGGCCGGTGAAGCGCACGTCGCTCACCCGGTCGCCATCCAGTTCCAGCTGAAGGGTCAACGTATCGCCGCAGAGCGGATTCCGCCGTTCTACGGTGACGGTGGCGTTGGGCAGCTCACCTCGGTTGCGCGGGCGGCGGTAGTGGTCGAGGAGCAGCTCCTGGTACACCGCCGCCATTGCCGCATCGCGTTCAGACACCGGCGAGGCCGAACAGAGCGCGCGCCCGCTCGAGCGCGGCGACGAGCGCGTCGATGTCGCTGCGGTCGTTATACACCCAGAATGAGGCGCGAGCCGTTGCCGGGACGCCGAGCCGGCGCATGAGGGGCTGCGCGCAATGATGGCCCGCTCGCACGCAGATGCCGCTGTCGTCGAGGATCGTCGCCAGATCGTGCGGATGAACATCGGCCAAAGTAAAGCTCACCACTCCGCTCCGGCTCGCGGCGTCCGGCCCGAAAACGCGCGCTCCCTCGATCTCGGCGATGCGCGCCGATGCGTCAGCAACCAGTACCTGCTCGTGCGCGCGCACCCGGTCCATTCCCAGCGCCCCCAGATAGTCCACCGCCGCGGCGAGTGCGACGGCGCCGGCCGCGTTCGGCGTGCCAGCCTCGAGCTTGTGCGGGAGCACGTTCCAGGTCGAGTGATCGTCGTGCACCAAGTCGATCATGTCGCCGCCGGTCTGGTACGGCTCCATCGAGTCGAGCACGGAACGCCGGGCGAGCAACGCTCCAATGCCCATTGGGCCGCCCAACTTGTGCCCACTGAAGGCGTAGCAGTCCACACCTAACGAATCGAACGCTACCGGCAGGTGCGGTACGCCCTGCGCGCCATCGCAGACGAGCAGCGCATTGCTTCGCGCGCGCACCTCGCGCGCCAGCTCCGCCACCGGCGTAATGCTGCCCAGCGCGTTGCTCACGTGAGCGAATGCGACGACCCGGGTGCGAGGGCCGACGAGCTCGAGCAGGTGCGCGATGTCTATCTCGCCGGCGGGCGTGACCTGCGCGATGCGCAGCGCAGCCCCGCGCTCGCGCGCCAGTTGCTGCCAGGGGACGAAGTTGGCATGATGCTCGAGACCGGTGATCACGATCTCGTCCCCCGGGCCCACCTGCGAGCGCCCCCACGCCGCCGCGACCATGTTGAGCGACTCGGTGGTGCCGCGGGTGAAGATCAGGCAGTCGGAATCGGCGAGCCCAACGAACCGCGCGATACGCTCGCGCGCGGTATGATAGGCGTCGGTCGCGCGCGCTGAAAGTGCGTAAGCGCCCCGGTGCGGATTGGCGTAGTCGTGCTCGTAAAAATTGCGCTCGGCGTCGAGCACTGCCGCCGGCTTCTGGGCGGTGGCGGCCGAGTCGAGATAGCGCAGCTCGGGATGCCTCGCGAGAAGCGGAAAGTCGGTCCGCGGAGCAAGCGCCTTCATGCGATCTCCTCGTCGACGTGTATCATGCCGTTCCGCACCGTCGCCCGGTACCGGGTGAGGGGCTCCTCGGCGGGTGGCGTGAGCGCCGCGCCGCTCCGGCAATCGAACCGCGCACCATGCCAGCCGCACTCGAGAATACCCCCGGGCAGCAGCGTTCCCTGCGACAGCGGAAAGGCCTGGTGCGTACAAACATCCCGCATCGCCATAACCTCCCCGTCGACATTAGCCAGGCAGACACGCGCGCCGGACGGCAGCGTGACGGCGAGGAGGGTGCCGGGGGGGAGCGCGGAGAGAGTGGCGAGGGCATCCGGCATGCGTGGGACTCGGTGACTACGCACTGCGCATTACGAACTGCGCATGACGAACTGCGCACTGCGCACTGCGCACTGCGCAAAAGCCTTGGCGTCGCATGCACATGCGCCACGAGGCCGAGTCGCTGTTGCGCAGTGCGTAATGCGCAGTGCGCAGTTCGTAACGCGCAGTGCGTAGTTCAAACTCTCACCCCTCTCCCCTCGTAAACCGACTCAGCGTCATCCTTTCCAACTCCTCCTTCACTTCCGTCACCTCCAGCTGCTCCAGCACATCGGCGGCGAACGCGTAGGTCAGGAGCTGCGTGGCCAGTTCGCGGTTCACGCCGCGGCTCTTCATGTAGAACAGCGCCTGCTCATCAATGCGGCCCACTGTGGCGCCGTGGGTGCACTTCACGTCGTCGGCGAAGATCTCCAGCTGCGGCTTGGTGTCGATCCTCGCCTTGTCGGACAGCAGCAGGTTGTTGTTGGACTGCTTGCCGTCCGTCTGCTGCGCTATCGGATGTACGTAGACCTTGCCGTTGAACACCCCGTGCGAAGCGCCGTCGAGAATGCCCTTGTACAGCTCGCGGCTGAAGCAATTCGGCTGGGCGTGCTCGATTCGCGTCTGGTGATCCACGTGCTGCTGGTCACTGCCCATGTACAGGCCGTTGAGCGTCGCGCCGCATCCCGGACCCTCG
>CAZPCC010000090.1:0-2308 GCA_964584905.1 uncultured Gemmatimonadaceae bacterium
ATCGCGCGGTCGAGCTGGCGGAGGACCTGCGCCGCAGCCTGGTGTTCCACGGCGATGCCACCGACCTGGACCTGCTCGAGATGGAGGCGATCGGTGAGGCCGACGGCTTTGTCGCCTACACCGGCAGTGACGAGACCAACCTGCTCTCGTGCCTGCTCGCCAAGAGCCTCGGAGCGCGCAAGGTCGTTTCGCTCATCGATCGCTTCGATTACATCCCGCTGGTCGCACGTGTCGGCGTCGACGCGGCCGTGTCGCCGCGCATGGCTGCCGTCAATGCCATCCTCAGCTATGTCCGACGCGGCTCCGTCCTCGCCGTCGCAACACTGAAGGGCACGACCGCCCAGGGCATCGAGTTCGATGTCGGCCCCCGGTTCCGCTACGCGGGGATGCCGCTCGCAGAGGTGAAGTTCCCGACCGGCAGCCTGATCGGCGCCATCATTCGAGCGGAACGCGTCATCATACCCGGCGGTACCGATCAGATTCTGGCCGGTGACCGTGTCATTGTGTTCGTGCGGCCGGATGCGGTGCGTGCCGTAGAGGCGCTCTTTGCCTGACCCGGTGCGCGGCCGATTCGGCCTGCAGATCGCATCGAAAGAAAAGATGCCGCCGAGCCGCGGGCACCTGAGCCTCGGCGACGTGGCCTACCTCGTCAGCACCGTGCTGCTCGGTGTCGCGATCGCGATGGGTGCGTCGGCCATCATCGGACTGCTGATGCGCGACGGGTCCTTCCTGCCGCTCGCCCTTGCCACCATCATCACGGTCCTCGTCGGCGGTGCCGGCCGCCTCCTGACACACATCCCCGAGGACATCAACTTCCGCGAGGCGTTCGTCACCGTCACGTTCTCGTGGACGGCCGTCGCCATCGCCGGTGCGCTGCCGTACGTCCTGTCCGGCACGATACCGTCACTGTCGCAGGCGCTGTTCGAGTCGATGTCCGGGTTCACGACCACGGGCTCGAGCGTGCTCACAGACATCGAAACCGTGCTGCCGGGCATCCTCCTCTGGCGAAGTCTCACCCAATGGCTCGGCGGGATGGGCTTCATCGTCCTCGGTGTGGCGATCCTTCCCTACCTCGGCGTCGGCGGCATGCAGCTCTTCAGGCTGGAAGCGCCGGGACCGACAGCCGACCGGCTGCGACCGAGGATCCGTGAGACGGCGAAGCTCCTGTGGCTGGTCTATGCAGGTCTGACGATCGCACTCGCCGTTCTGTTCGCACTCGCCGGCATGTCAGTGTTCGACGCAGTCAATCACGCGTTCACAACCATGCCGACCGGAGGCTTCTCCACACGCAACGCGTCGATGGCCGCGTTCTCGCCAGTGATCCAGTGGATCACGATCCTGTTCATGTTCCTCGCAGGTACCAGCTTCACGCTCCACTACCGCACGTTGACGCGACACGCCAACGCATACGCGGGAAACTCCGAGTGGCGCCTCTATGCAGGTATCATCCTCGTCGCTACCGCCCTCGTGGCGCTGCTGACCTTCACACCGGGCGCACCGCTCGAGCGTACGCTCCGCGAGGCGACGTTCCAGGTGGTGTCGATCGTCACCACCACCGGCTATGGCAGCGCCGACTATGCGCTGTGGGCACCAGCGGCCCAGATCGTACTGTTCCTGCTCTTCTTCCTCGGGGGCATGGCAGGTTCGACGGCCGGCGGCATGAAGATGATCCGGGTACTGCTCGTGCTCAAGCACGCGTGGCTCGAGATCCGCAAGCAGCTCCACCCGCGCGCCATATTCATTCCGAAGATCAGCGGCCGGCCCGTCCATGAGCACATCATGCTCAATGTGGTCGGCTTCGCACTCATCTACATGATGCTGTTCGGACTCGGCACGTTCGCCATAGCGCTGCTCGGCTATTCACTGCCCGCGGCCGCCGGCGCATCCGCAACGGCCATCAGCAACGTCGGCCCCGCACTCGCCGAGCTCGGACCGACATCGAACTTCGGCGGCATGCCCTGGCAGGGCGACCTCATCCTGACGTTCCTCATGCTCGTCGGCCGCCTCGAGATCTACACGGTGCTCCTCCTGTTTCATCCCGCGCTCTGGAAGCGGTAACCGGCGCCACTGCTACTCCGCCTGAATCGGGCGCGCCGCCGAACCCGTCCCTTGCGGCGGGGCGCGGCGCGAAGAAGGGGCAGTTTGCATGCAATCCGGCGAGGCCCCGGCTCTGGAGCCTGCTTCTTGCACTCCTGGTCAACTGGACCATCGAAACGGAGCCTGGCAAATGATGAATAGATGTGTCAATGCGCTGATTCTGATCGCCGCGGCGGCGACCGTGGCATGCAGCGGCGCGGAAGCGGAGACG
>CAZPCC010000091.1:0-6380 GCA_964584905.1 uncultured Gemmatimonadaceae bacterium
TTCCCTGTGGCTGACAAAGGATTGTCGCCGTTCACGATTTCAGTAGTTTTTTACCGCAGAGGGCGCGGAGGTGCGCAGAGGAACAACCTGACGGTCTTACCTCCGCGAAACCTCTGCGCTCCTCTGCGTTCTCTGCGGTAAGAAAGCGCGGGACGTTACAAGACACTGATGCCTAATCGGGGAGAAACCTCGGCACCCACTTCGCGTGACGACCAGATGTACGCAAGTGCGCCTACTCGAGCCCTCCTCGCGGCCGCCGCGCTGCTTGCGATGGCGAGCGGCTGTTCCCCCAGCGCCGAGTCGTCGGTGGCGGACGGTGTGGCTGCCGACTCGGTCGTCGATCTGTCGTCGCTGCTGTCCGGGACGGCGCCGCTGGACGCGACCTTTCTGCTCGTTCGCGCCTCGACCGGTGCACGGATCGTGCACGACCCCGAGCGCGCGAGCGAGCGGTTCCTCCCTGCGTCGACGTTCAAGATCGCCAACACGCTGATCGCGCTGGAGACCGGCGTCGCGACCGGGGCTGACTTCTTCCTCCCTTGGGACAGCTTGCAATCGCCGACTGCGCGCGCGGTCTGGGCGCGCGATCAGACCCTGGAGTCGGCGTTCCGAAACTCCGTCTACTGGTACTATCAGGAGCTGGCCCGCCGCATCGGCGCGGAGCGTATGGTCTCGTGGTTAGGCCGGCTGGATTACGGCAACCGCTCGACCGGCGGCGGGATCGACCGGTTCTGGCTCAGCGGGGACCTGCGGATATCGCCTGACGAGCAGGTGCGGTTCCTCCAGAGACTCGTCAGAGGTGATCTGCCGGTCTCGCCGGAGTCGCGATCGATCGTGATAGACTTGATGCGACAGCGGGATACTGCCGGCTATCGGATCTTCGGCAAGACCGGAACGTCGGACGTCACTGCAACCCGCGAGAACGGTTGGTTGGTCGGCTGGGTCGAGGCGGTGGCCGACACGTTCTTCTACGCGCTGAACATGGAAGGGGAGACAGTGTGGGAGGACTGGCCGCCGAATCGGCGGGTGGAGCTCCTCGAGCGAATGCTCACACGGCTGGGGATCATCGGGCAGCAGATAGATACCATGCGACTCGGTGCGCATGCGCGGATCCTTTCCGCCGATTCGATGGGAGGGCGGGCAAGCGGGACTCCCGGCTTGCGTGCGGCGCAGCGCTACATCGTCTCGCAGCTCGAGTCGCTACGCATAGAGGGATTCGCACCGGGCGGCGGATACCTTCAGGCGATTCCGCTCACCGCGGTGGACGTGAGGGCCAGCGGTACGCGACTGATCGTGCGCCGGCGTGACTCGGCAGCCGATACTATTTCGCCGCCAAGGTTCTATCATCTCGGCGGCAGCCGAGCGAGCTTCGCCCCGTTCGCCGGCCAGCTCGTGTACGGTGGCACGACGCGGGAGGCGCTCGAGGGACGCACGCAGCTAGTCCGCGACGCCATGATTCTGGTGGTTCACCCCGATCCGCAGGTGCCGCTCGACTCCCTGCTCGGAACACTGGACACCGGCCGGGTCAGGGGAGTCATCGCAATCGTGCCTAACCCGCGAATGTACGAGCGGCTTCGGGTAGTCAGAGGGCCCACACGGTTCATTGCGCCCGCCGGTGCCGGGCTTCAGAGAATGCCGGTACTGGTGGCTCCGCCTGACGTCGCGCTGCGGCTTGGGATCGACTCGACAACGGCTTCCGGGGCCTCTCTACCGACCACCGCGGCGCTCGAGGTGCAGGCGCGCTTCGCCCCATCGGAGGCTGCGAACATCATCGCGCGCATTCCAGGAAGAAACCCCGGCGCGCGTGCGGTGATGTACCTGGCGCATTACGATCATATCGGTACCGGCGAGCCCGAAGATGGCGACTCGCTGTACAACGGCTTTATCGACAACGCTGTGGGCGTGGCGGCAGTGCTCGGCGTGGCGGAGGCGATGCGGACGAATCCGCCGGCCGGCCCGGTATTGTTCCTGCTCACGGCAGCCGAGGAGGAGGGCTCGCTAGGCTCGGCGTTTTTTGCGGCGAATCCGCCGCTGCCGCTCGATTCCGTTGCGGCGGCGATCAACCTCGACGCGGGCGCCCCACTTGCGCCCCCGCGCCGGTGGAGATTGGAGGGCGGGAGCGCCCACACGGTCTGGCAAGTCGCGGACTCGGTGGCGCGCTCGCGTGGGTGGGAGGCGTCGCTGGTACCGGCACTGGCCAACTCGGATCACTGGAGCCTGCTCTCGTCCGGCGTGCCGTCGGTGCTGCTGGCGCCTGACGACGGCTGGGAGGGCGTGACGCCGGAGCAGGAGCAAGCGCTGATCGACCGGTGGTGGCGCGCGCACCGCCCGGGCGACGAATGGTCGCCGGAGTTCCCGCTGGCCGGGCTTGGGCGCTACGCGGAATTCGCTCTGCTGCTCGGCTACGACATCTCGAGTGCGGCGATAGAGCATTAGGGATTTCGTCAGCCTGTTTGCTCATGAAAGGATCTTTGGAATTCCGAAAGCATCGATGAGTTCTCCCAGCTCGAACGTGGTGACCTCGGCGATCGTGCCGTTCTCGATCCTCAGCACGTCCAGCGCTAACGCGACGTGATGCGGATCGCCCGGACGCCGAAGGTAGGCGGCTATCGCCGGCATGCCGTTCGCGCGTGTGACGATGCACCTGAAGTCATCGTACGGCGGCGTGCCAAAGCCGCCCTCGACCCACGAGCGAACGACGGCCTCGCTGCCGGCGAATGCCATCGGTGCGGGGGGCATGGTGAACAGCACATCCCTGCTCAGAAGCCCGGTCAGCGCCTCAACGTCGCAGCGCTCGGTGGCGTCAACGTACTGCTGAACGAGCAGCTGCTCCTCGTCAGGCAGCGAGGTTCGTGTAACCGGTGGACTCTCGCGGGCCGGCCTGTGCTGGCGGAGCGTCGCTCTGGCCCGCTGCAGCGCGCCGTTCACCGCCGGCACGGTGGAATCGAGCAGCGACGCCGCCTCACTCGCCGACCAGTCGAGCACGTCGCGCAGGATGAGCACTGCGCGCTGCCTGGGCGGCAGGTACTGCATCGCGACTAGATAGGCGAGCTCGATCGTCTCCCGGCGAACGATTGCTGCGCCGGCATCCGCATCGGGGTCGCCCGCCTGCGCGATCAAACGGTCCGGGTACGGCTGCAGCCAGGCGACGTGCGGCAGTGTGGCCTGGCCGGATTCCACATCGCCGCGAATGTCTAGCTCCATAACGCGGCGCTCGTGGCGCGCCAGAAAGTCGAGGCACGCGTTGGTGGCGATCCGGTAGAGCCACGTCCGGAACGATGCGCGTCCCTGGAACGTGTCTCGCTTCTGCCACGCCCGGAGAAAGGTCTCCTGCACCATATCCTCGGCGTCATCGAAAGAGGCGAGCATTCGGTAGCAATGCACGTGCAGCTCACGCCGGTAGCGGCGCGTTAGGGAGGTGAACGCTGCCTCGTCCCCTGCGCTGGCGGCCGCAACGGCCCGCTCGTCATTCGAGTAGAGGCCCGCCTGTCTTTCGGTCGTCGTCATCTTTCCTCACCGACACTATGGGTTGGCGTCGTGTTTTCGATTTCTGTCTTTTCCTCCGCGCCCTCCGCGAAACCTCCGCGACCTCCGCGTTGAAAAAGCGAAGCCCTGGGTCCGACGAAGATCATCTCTCGCAAGCAGGACTGGTTCATCTCTCGAAAACGATCCGTTGCCATTGTGACGGATGAGGATGCCGAAACTCATCGGCTGCGTCGACTGACAAGCGCCTTGATCGTAAGTTGGCCGATTCAGCTGTCGATGCCTTGACATTAGGTGTTATCACACCTATAATTGGTACATGGCACCTGACCTTCGCGACGACATTCGGCAACGGAAGCCGTTCACCAGCCTCGAGCAGGAGGCTTTTCTGAATCTGCTGCGCACCGAGGCCGAGCTCAGCGATTCGTTCGAGCGTGTGCTAAAGCCGCATGGGGTGAGCGGAACGCAGTACAACGTGTTGCGGATCCTGCGCGGCTCGGGCCCTGAAGGCTTGTGCCGCAACGAGATACGCGACCGGCTGCTCACGCGGATGCCGGATGTCACCCGTCTGCTGGACCGGATGGAGGAGGCGGCGCTGGTGAGCCGTACGCGCAGCGCAGAGGATAGACGCCAGGTGGGGACGCATCTAACCGCTCGCGGGCGCGAGCTCGTCGACCGGCTCGACGAGGTGGTCGCTGAGGAACATCGGAGGAGGCTGGGGCATTTGAATGAAAGCCAGCTCAGGACCCTCGTCGAGCTTCTCACCCAGGCAAGGCAACGCGGGTGAGTTTTTTTTGGCACAATACGTGTTATAACATTCAGCAGTAAAACACCAATTGTTGGGCTCGTTCACCTTAATCGATGGAAACTGCAATGCGACTTCTAGCTAATGCCACCCCGCGCCAGATCGACCTCGGCCTGCTCGTTCTGCGGCTCATCACCGGTACCATCTTCGTCGCGCACGGCGCACAGAAGCTGTTCGTCTTCGGACTCGATGGCGTGGCCGGCGGGTTCGGTCAGATGGGAGTACCAATGGCCGAGATCGTCGGTCCGCTGGTAGCGCTCGTTGAATTCTTCGGCGGACTGGCGCTGATCGCCGGGCTGCTCACGCGGCTCGCCGGATTCGGCCTGGCAATCGTCATGCTCGGCGCGATGCTGATCGCGCACATGCCGGCCGGCTTCTTCGCACCTAACGGCGTGGAATTCACGCTCGCGCTGTTCGGAGCGGCAATAACGCTGTTGCTGGCGGGCGCCGGGGCGTTCTCGGCCGACGCGATGATCTCTCGCCGAGGTGCGCCGATCGCGCTTCGTGCGGAGGAGAACCGGAAGCAGCGGCGCGCCGCCTGACCTGCGGCCCGACAGCCGCACGACGGAGCCCGGCAGAACTCGCGGGCTCCGTTTGCAATGGGCGTAAGTCAGTTTGAAAGCCCCATCCTCCGCAGCAATCGTTCCCACCTCGGATCGCCATGCAGTGGCTTGAACGCCGCGGTAATGCCGACGCCGCCCACGAAGGATCCGCGTTCTTCGTAGGCGTGCTCCAGCCATCGGAAGCTCTCGTCCACATCGCCAAGTCCGGCGTAAGCCATCGCAATGTGGAATGGCGCTACATACCGCCTGCTCGAGGATGCGACGAGGTCGCGCACGATTTGTTGCGCCGTGTCGCGCCGGCCGGTGACGGCGTACGCGTAGGCGAGGTGCGCCGAGTCGCGCATCCCGCTCAGTTCCGCCGCCCGGCGCAGCGCCGCGATCGCCTCATCCGGCATATCCTTCAATAGATAGGCATGGCCCAGCTGCTGCCAAGCCAGGTCGGCTTGCGGGTTGAGGTCAATTGCGCCCCTCAGTGCGGCAATGGCCTCGTCAGGCATTCCCGCGTTCACGTAGGCCCGGCCGAGAAGGGCACCCAGGGCAGGGCGCAGCGGGTCGAGTGAGCGCGCGGTGTCGAGCTGCGCGATGGCTTCCGCATATCGCCGATCGGTTTGCAGCCGCACGGAGTATACGAGGCGGGCATAGGTGTAACCGGGATCCTGCCTGATGGCTCGCAACAGCTCGCGCTCCGATGCCGCCCATTCGTACTCGTGCACGAACAGCACGTGCGCGAGAGACGTACGCGCTTCGGCGAGGGTACTGTCGAGCGCGAGAGCCCGCAGCGCGGAGCTTTTCGCCTTGCCGTACGCTGGCCCGGGACGGTCATAGCCAAAGGTGGCGATCAACGTATATGCATCTGACAGCCCCGACCATGCCCGAGCATAGCTCGAATCGCGGGCGAGAGCTTGCTCGAAGTACCCCACCGCCCGCCGCAGATCTTCTTCCCGGCTCCGCGTAATAAGGGCGTATCGCCCCTTGAGGTACAGCTCGTAGGCCTCCGAATCTTCGGTCGGTCTTGGCGTGTGGGCGGTTCCTCCGCTGCCTGACGCGAGCCGCACCTGGAGAGCCGTGGCCATTGCGCGCGCCATCTCCTGCTGCAGCTCGAAGACGTCGCGCACCTCGCGATCGTAGGTTTCACTCCACCGCTGGCTGCCGTCGTGGGCGCTGACGAGTTGGGCGATTACCCTCAGCCGGTTACCCGATCTTCGAACGCTCCCCTCGAGCAGGTGCTCTACGCCCAACGTATCGGCGATCGTCCGTGCGCCGAGTCCACGCCCCTTGAGGGCGAACACTGACGAGCGAGCGGTGACCCGCAGTCCGGGCATCTTGCCGAGCGTTCCGATCAGCTCGTCTGTGAGCCCGTCGGCGAAGGGCTCGTCGGCGGGATCGCCGCTGGTGTTGACGAACGGCATCACGGCGACCGACGGCGATGATCTCTGCGCGAAGGCGATGTTCGCCGACATATCCGAATGACGATTTTCCGTGCGCACATTCCAGGCTACGAACCCAACTAGCGACAGCAGCGCCAGCAATGC
>CAZPCC010000092.1:0-1567 GCA_964584905.1 uncultured Gemmatimonadaceae bacterium
ACCGTGACATCGGCGACGTCCGCCCGCTGCAGCACCCCGTAAGGCACCAGGAAATCGGTGATCTCCGTCGCCTCGTTGAGGGTAAGGATGGCGATGATCGGCCGCTCGCGTTTTGGTGGGCGCATCGCCTCGATCGTCTTCATGTGCTCGCTGCTGTCGATGGCGGCCGCTGCCGGTACAGGCGCCGGAATATCTGCCGGCGCCAGCAGCACGGGCGCGATCACAAGCAAAGCGACGACCGTTCCCAGGCCGAGGAAGATCCATGGTTTGCGCATGCCGACCTCCTGTCGAGATGTCAATTGTGGCACCTTCCGATGAGGTCATTGCGGCAAAGTGCCTGCGGTTTCTCCCAAACCGCTCGGCGGGACGCGATGGGCAATGTGCTGACAATGTGCACCACGGATTGTCAAACGAGCGGGTTGCGGGGGGAGCCATCGGACCCCAACTGCGCTAGATCCGCCTTGATCGTTCACGCGCCGCCGCGAGCTCCCGCCCCGCGCCGCCGAGATCGCGCGCTGCAACCGGGTCAGACGCGTGCTGGCTCATTCGAGTACGGCCGGGATCGAGAGGTAGCCACGGAAGCGTGCACGGCGGCCGCGCAAGGGAAGGCCAGCGAGACGGTAGCGCGGATAGCGGGCGAGGAACCGGCCGAGAGCGATCCGGCCCTCGAGCCGCGCCACGTTCATGCCGACGCACTGATGCGGGCCGGAGGCGAAGGCGAGATGCCGGTTCGGGTTGCGACCGACATCGAGCCGGTCGGGATCAGGAAAGCGTTCGGGATCGCGGTTGGCCGCCCCGATCAGCAGCGTGATCGAGGTCCCGGCGGGCAGCTCGACGCCTCCGATCGTGACGGGTGCCGTCGTCCTCCTGTTGCCGAGTTGGTTCGAGCTTTCGAAGCGTAGAATTTCCTCGACGCAGGTGCGCAGAAGCGAGGGGACAGCGGCGAGACGCTCGCGCTCGTCCGGCCACTCCGTCAGCGCGACCAGGCCATTGCCGATGAGGTTCGTCGTCGTCTCGTGGCCGGCATTCAGAATGAAAATGCAGTTTTGCAGCAGCTCCGCCTCCGTGAGCCTGGCGCCATCGGCCTCGCCCAGAATGAGGCGCGTGAGGACGTCCTTATCGGGATCCCCGGGCCGCAACCTGCGCTCGCCGACCAGGTGTCCGAGATAGGCGAGGAATTCCCCCACCGAACGATTGCCGCGATCGAGCTGGTCCAGGCTCGGTGCTGGCTCCAGCGCCCCGAGAATAGCAAGCGACCAGTCGCGCAACGGGCCTCGCTCGTCACGCGGCACATCGAGCATGTTGCCGATGACTTCGATCGGGATAGCGGCGGCGAAGTCCTCGATCAGATCCACTTGGCCATTTCGCGCCATTTGCGCTTGCATGGCATCGAGCAGGCGGTCGACGAGGGTGACGACGGGCCCTTCCATATCGGTGATGGCGCGTGGTGTCAGGGCGCCGGCCATGATGCGACGGACCCGCGTGTGACGCGCGCCATCGTTGAAAACGAGGCTCGTCGTGTGGTGATCGTAGAGCGGGCTCGCCCCGAACTTCGGCCGGAACTCGA
>CAZPCC010000093.1:0-6480 GCA_964584905.1 uncultured Gemmatimonadaceae bacterium
GGGGTCGGGAGTGGGACGTCGACGCAAGCTCCACCTCCACCTGAGTTTTGACCCTCGAAGGCCGCCCGCGAACTCCCGCCTACATCCCCTCGACCCCCGACCCTCGACCCTCGACCCTCGAATGCTTCTCACCGTAACCGACCTCACCAAGCACTTTCCCATTCGCGGCGGCGTATTCGGCCGGGCGAAGGGCGCGGTGCGGGCGGTGGACGGAATTTCGTTCGAGCTCGCCGCGGGTGAGACGTTAGGGCTCGTCGGCGAGTCGGGATGCGGCAAGACGACGGCCGGACGATGCATTCTGAGGCTCCTCGAGCCGACCGGCGGCACCATTCATTACGATGGTACCGATGTTCGTGCCCTCGCTCCGGCCGAGTTGCGACAGCTCCGGCGAAAGATGCAGATAGTGTTTCAGGATCCGTTCTCGTCGCTCAATCCCCGCATGACCGTGGGTGCGGCGATCCGCGAGGGGCTCACCATCCACCGCCTCGCCGAAGGAAGCGCCGCCGATATCCGGGTCATACAGCTGCTCGAGGAAGTGGGGCTGCGCGCCGAGTACGCGTCCCGATATCCTCACGAATTCTCCGGCGGGCAGCGGCAGCGCATAGGCATTGCGCGCGCGCTCAGCGTCGAACCGCGGTTCATCGTCTGCGATGAGCCTGTTTCGGCGCTGGACGTGTCGGTGCAGGCGCAGGTGATCAATCTGCTGCGCGATCTCCAGCGGGACCGCGGCCTTGCCTACCTGTTCATCGCCCATGACCTCGCGGTCGTCGAACACATCGCCAACCGGGTAGCCGTGATGTACCTCGGCCGCATCGTCGAGCTGGCGCGAGCGGCGGACCTGTACCGCGAACCGCTCATGCCCTACACACAGGCGCTGCTGTCGGCGGTGCCGGTGCCCGATCCGGCGACGCGCAAGAAGCGGATAGTGCTGGTCGGCGACGTACCCTCTCCCGCCAATCCGCCTTCCGGCTGTCCCTTTCATCCGCGCTGCCATCATCCGGCCAGGGACGCGGCGTGCGCCGCGATCGTTCCGCCGCTCGAGGAAAAGGCGCCCGGCCACTGGGTGGCGTGCATCAAGCAGGAGCCGACCACTGTTTCCTGGGAGGCGCAGCGGGAAGCGGGTGGCACCCTTCCGCCACAGCGGTATCTTCCCCTGCCGATCGTGACCCCGCAGCCGGCCTGATCGACGCCGGTTCACTCAGCCCGCAGGCCGCAGCGCGCGGCGACCTGACACCCCTTACCACAAGCTCAGTGGCCACTCAGCGACCCCGCGATCCCGCGAACATCACCGACATCGGAACGACCACGACGGACGCTCCACCCGAGTTCAACACGAAGTTCTTCGGGCATCCGAGCGGCCTGTCGACGCTGTTCTTCACGGAAATGTGGGAGCGGTTCTCCTTCTACGGATTGCGGCCGCTCCTGATTCTGTTCATGTCGGCCGCCCTGATCGACGGCGGGTTCGGCTTCGATGTTTCGCAGGCGTCGGCGATCGTGGGTATCTACGCGGCGAGCGTCTATCTCGCATCGCTCCCCGGTGGCTGGGTTGCCGACAGGTTGTTCGGGCTGCGACGCGCCATTCTCCTGGGCGCGATCCTGATTTCCTGCGGTCATATCTCGATCGGCTTCTCCGCGTTTGCCGGGTCGCGGGTTCCGTTCTTCCTCGGGCTCGTGCTGATCGTGCTCGGCACCGGCCTGCTCAAGCCTAACATTTCGGCGATCGTCGGCGATCTGTACCCGGAAGGGGGCGCGCGGCGCGATGCCGGATTCTCGATCTTCTACATGGGAATCAACATGGGGGCATTTGCCGGCCAGCTCATTACAGGTTTTCTCGGTGAGACGATAGGCTGGCATTGGGGCTTCGGCGCCGCGGGCGTCGGCATGCTGCTTGGCCTGATCGTTTACTGGCGCCGCGCCCCGAAGACGCTCGGCAGCATTGGCCTCGAGCCGACCAAGCATCCCGATCCGAAGGTGCAGGAACGTCAGATGCGACAGGGGAAGATGGCGCTTTCAATCGGTGTCGGCCTCCTCGCCCTGGTGGTCATACTAGGTGCGCTGGGGATGCTGAACATCGATCCGCAGACCGTGGGACAGAGCATGACCTACGTGATGGTCGGGATGGCTGTGCTGTACTTCGGATACATTTTCTCGGCCGGCGGACTGTCTGGCGATGAGAAGAAGAGGGTCGGGGTGATCGCGGTTCTGTTCGTCTTCGCGGCGATCTTCTGGTCGGCGTTCGAGCAGGCACCAACGTCGCTCAACCTGTTCGCGCGCGACTTCACCGACCGGCAGATGGCCGGATTCGAAGTTCCGGCGACATGGTTCCAGTCGGTGAACTCTGCGTTCATCATCATCCTCGCGCCGCTGTTCGCCGCGCTGTGGGTGACGTTAGGCCGCCGAGGAATGGATCTGTCCAGTCCCGCCAAGTTCTCGCTCGGCCTCGTGTTCGCCGGCGTCGGCTTCGCGTTGATGATCCCCGCCGCCAACATGATCGTCTCGGGGGGCGCGGAGACTCGCGTGGCGGCCTGGTGGCTCGTTGGCAGCTACTTCTTCCAGACGGTGGGCGAGCTCTGTCTTAGCCCGGTCGGCCTGTCTTCGATGACCAAGCTGTCGCCGCGCAAGTACGTGGGACAGATGATGGGCATCTGGTTCCTCGCATCGGCGCTCGGCAACCTGATAGCCGGCCTGGTCGGCGGCGAAGTGGATCCGGAGAACCTCGAGCAGATTCCACGGTTGTTCACCGTGACGACGTTGTCGCTGTTCGGCGCGGCACTGGTGCTCATTCTCCTGATCGTCCCGATACGGAGGATGATGGCAACCACGGCATCGCAGGCGAAGGCCTAGTCCGAGCTGCGGCGCACCCGACCGAGTCACCTGGTTGTTCAAGGCACCTAGTTGAAAGATAGAAGCTTCCCCTCCCCTTGAAGAGGTGAGAGCAGTATCGGCGTAATCTGCAGTCGAGGTAACGGACGCCGCGCGAATGCTCGGATATTAGAAAATGCCTACTGGCACGGCGCGCTCTCTGCTTCTGGATACGTCGCCAGGCTCGCGCCAGCCCAGGGGAAGGCCAACCGTGGCGGTGCTGAGACGGAGCTCCCACTTTACACCTTCCCCCCGGTGCAGCGGAAGAGCAATATCCAGTCGATAGGTTCGCCGCGATCCAGAAGGTACGGCGGCGAGTATGCCGATGCCGGCGCCTATCCGGTAAGGCGTGTCGTGCCCGTAAGGCACATCGCCGGCCCACAGACGCCCCGCATCGACGAACACAGCTCCGGCCACATCGGCATCGTCGCGCCAGGTGTCGATCAGCCACCGGTCCTCGAAGCGCAGCACGAGTCGCTGCGCCCCCGCCTCCCGCGCGCGCCGGTAGCCGCGCACCCCGGCCCCACGCACACCTAGCGATAACTGGTACGGCGAGCGGAGCCGCCAACCCCCACTCCACTCCGCGTTGAGCTCCGTGGTATGGCTCGAGCCGAACAGCTGATAGAGCGAAACCCGGCCATCGGCCAGAATCCCGTCCCACCGCTCGGTATCGGAGTTCTGCCGTCCTTCTCCCCGGCCGTCCACCCTCAGGAACGTGCGTCCGCTCCCCGCTCCGATGTACAGCTCGCTCGCAATGAAAATGTCGTCATCGCCCCTCGGACCCAGGCTCAGGCTCCGCCCGAACATCAGGCCGATCTGCACGCCTCGCGCTATGTCCTGCGTGGCGGTAAGCGCGTCGATGCGCTCCATCTGGGTGAAGTCGAGCATTCGAAAACCCCACAGGGCGTTGAGGCGGACATTGCGCCTCGTCTCGTAGCGCGGTAACAGCCGTGCCGATTCTCCGGTGGTATCCGGGCGTGGAGGCAAGGTGGTCAGATCCTCCTCACGCGAATACGAAACACCGAATAGACTGAGCCGACCCGGCGGTCCCAGTCTGAACACTCCACCCACATCGATGAAACGGCGCGACAGCGACAGTACGACCGGCTCCTCGTCGTCCACCCGCAGGAACGGGAAAACCTCATCGCGTTCGGTGGCGGTGACCCTCCAGGCTCGCCGCTGGTCCTCGATCAGGAACGGACGCGAGACCTGCATCAGCCACCGGCGCTCACCCATGTCTCCACGCTCCGCGGCGAGCTGCAGCTCGTAAGGCAGGCCGAGAAACTGGTGATCGATCAGTTCCAGTGCAAAGCCGTCGCGATCCTCAAGGTCGCGCCATCCGCCAATGATCGACGTGCCGGTGCCACCCGCATTACGCTCGCCGAGCGCCAGCGCGGTCGGATGCGCGCCGCGAAAGGTGCCGTCGATGACCGCGGTCAATTCATCCGTCGTAACGACGATGATCTTCACCCCGCCCGACCCGTCGTCGTACGCGCCGACACGGGCCGAAGCGAAGAATTCATAGCTGCGAAGCAGCCTCTCCGTCTCCCCGCGGCGCCGCTCGTCGCACGAATCACCAACGCGCATCAGGATATAGCGGCTGACCACCGAAGGCCTGGTGGTGGTATGCAGCGACTGGAAAACGCGCAACGGTGCCCGGTACCACGGCACGTCACGGGATGCGAACGGAGGACGAGTGCGCACCTCGACATCGGTGATCGTCTGGCCATTGCAGAGAACCGGGACCTCGAGCGTATCCTGCGCCCGAGCCTCCGCCCCCGCCAGCATCAGAACGCCCAGGACGAGAGCCCAGCGCACGGGACGCGCTACTTGCCCATCCGGCGTTTGAGCTCCGCCAGCATCTCGCTTGCGCGCGCTTCCCGCGCCATGCGATCGATCTCGCTGCGAAGCCCCCCATCGCTGGGCTCGAGCGGATCGTCAGGCGCCAGCGGCGATCCCTCGCCCACCTCACCCGCCGCCTTGGCAGCCTCGATTCCCGCTGAGCGGGCCCTCAGCTCGCGCGTCATGTCCTCGACTTCGCGCTCCGCCAACGCCAGCTCCGCCTCCTGCGCCACGAGCTTGCGCTCCAGCACCACCACCCGCTCGCCGTGGCGCCGCTCATAATCCCGCGCAACTTCGATGGTCTGCGTGTCCTCAATCTGCTGCGCCAGTCGCCCGCGACGCTTCACGGTTTCCAGCTCATCACACTCGCGCTTCAGGCGGCTTCGCGTCTGCTCGAGCTGCTCGCGCATTTCGCGAACCGACACCTTCGCCTCGACTACGGCCTCGCGCATCATCACGACCATCGTACGGCGGTCGGCCGGCGTGGTTGCTCGGTCGATAACATCGGCCATGCGCTGCCTGAGCTGCTCGAACATGCGCGCGTCGGAGGTCGAAAAGGGGCGGAATGAATGTCTGGCTGTAACTGGTGCGGAAACGCCGCTTCCGATATTCGCCCCACGCGCACCCCGCGCGCAAGCGACGGGCATGAGCGTCAGCTGGCGTTTCTCCAGCGTGACTCGTCCCGAACCTGCCGCATTAGCCGCTCTGGCGTATGGACATTGGGGAAGAGCATCGCGTCGCTCACGACATTGAGGGCCACACGTAGCCGGCTGAACCGCTCGGCGGCCCCCTGAAAGAGCGCCGCCATGCCGTACGACTCGGCCAGGCGGTGATCCGCGGCCAGCATGAAGCCGCGCTTCCCCATCTCCTCGTAGTACTCCAGGTCGGGACCGCCACGGCGCCACCGCTTGTCCTCTATGTGGTCGGGAAACAGCCCGCTGATCCAGAGGGAGTAGTTGCCCAGGTGGGCGCGTACGAGAAAGGCCCGCCTGGGATCCGGCCCGTCGGCGTCACGAAGGAGCGCAACCAGAGTGTCGTACCGTTCATCGTCGGCGGCGCCGATACGGTGGGCGTTGTCGCGCACACCAAAGTGCAGTACGATCGCCGCGAGGTAGTCGGCCATCGCGCGCTCACGCTCGCCGACGCGGAGCAACGCGTTCCGAACCACCACGTAGCAGAAGAACGGAAGCGACGCCCGCATGCCGAGCGAGCCTTCGAGCAACGCACCTAACAGTGCGGGATCGTCGAGCAGCGCGTCGAAACCCTCATCGCGCAGCTTCGCCTCGGCATCTTCCTGCGAACTGCCCGATCCCCGCGCAATCAGCCGCAGCGCCAGCTGCGCATCATCGCGCGTCAGCGAATGTCGAACATTGGCGAAAATCATTGACGATCTCCAGGAAGCTCGGTGGCAAGGCCCTGGCATTCCGCGCTCGCGCCCCTGCCTTACGGCGCCGGTCGCGACGCGAAATGCAAATCCCGTCCCCTTCCCCTCTTACTTCAGAAGATCGTCCACGTTCCGCGTAACATGCAAACTGGCACTCCCCTGGGAACAGTGCTAATAGAGCCAGATCTTTCCCTAGGAATTAGGAATTAGGAATTAGGGAAGGAATTGTCGCCTACCTTCCTAACGTGCTACGCAAAAAAAGTGCGGGCAGCGACCCGCGCTGCCCGTCACTCCGATGCTGTCCCCTCGCCCCTCGTCCCGCGCCCCGCGCCCCGCGGACGTCAGGGCACCGCTCCCGCTCCCGCCACCGTCGGTCGCGTCGCACGATTCGC
>CAZPCC010000094.1:0-2421 GCA_964584905.1 uncultured Gemmatimonadaceae bacterium
TCCTCCACCCCCTACATGATGTTCATGCTCGGCGAGTACGTCGCGATCACGCTGATCTGCGCGCTCACGACGATCCTGTTCCTCGGTGGCTGGCTTCCGCCTTTCGACTTCCCGCCTTTCACCTGGGTCCCCGGCGTGTTCTGGTTCACGCTGAAGGTCTGCTTCGTCTTCTTCATGTTCGCGCTGGTGAAGGCGTTCGTGCCGCGCTACCGCTACGACCAGCTGATGCGCCTCGGCTGGAAAGTGTTCCTGCCGCTCTCGCTTGCGTCCATCGTCGTCGTGGCCTTCGTGCTCCAGCTGACGGGCTGGGGCGGCGTGCCGGCCGCGGGCTGAGCGCATGTCGCTGGCGCTGATCGGTGGGCTCGTGGGGCTTTTGTTCGGGGTGGTGGAATACGCGATGTTCGGGGCGCTGATCGCACGCGCCGAGCGCCGCGGAGAGAAAGGGCAGGGACCTCGCGCCCTCGACATCGCCCGCAAGGCGCAACTGGTCCTGTTCCCGCTGATCGGCCTGGTGGTCGGGTCGGTCCTGGCGGGCGGCAACGGAGAATGACGATGGCGATCGGCGGGAACGGCCCGAGCCGCATCTCAGGACGCTGCTACTGCGGCGCGATCGCCGTCAGCGCGACGCAGGCGCCGCAGGTGGTTGCCTACTGCCACTGCGTCGACTGCCGGAGGGCCTCCGGCGCACCTGTCGTGGCGATGGCGGGATTCGACGAGGATGCGGTGACGTTTACCCCGAACGAAGGGCGTGCGGCTTCCGTCAATCCGGGGGTAACGCGCTCTTTCTGCGGATCGTGCGGGTCGCCGCTCATGTCGAGGTTCGACTATCTGCCGGGGCAGGTTTACGTGCCGGTGGGCCTTCTGGACCAGGCGTCCGAGCTTGCGCCGCAGGTCCACAGCCACGATGCGCAGCGCCTGCCGTGGTTGCGCATTGCCGACGATCTGGAGCGCTTCGCCGGGACGTCGCGCACGCGCCTCGTCGGAGGCGACGCAGAAAGGGCACAGCCATGAGCACGATCGCACAAGGCGCGGGTTCGCTGCTCCTGAAGGAGTTCTTCGCCGCCACGTGGCTCTCCCTGAAATACTTCTTCGGGCCGAAGGCGACGATCAACTATCCCTTCGAGAAGGGCCCGGTGAGCCCGCGGTTCCGTGGCGAGCATGCGCTGCGCCGCTATCCCAACGGCGAGGAGCGCTGCATCGCCTGCAAGCTCTGCGAGGCGATCTGCCCGGCGCAGGCGATCACCATCGAGGCGGGGCCGCGGCGCAACGATGGCACACGCCGGACGGTGCGCTACGACATCGACATGGTGAAGTGCATCTACTGCGGGTTCTGCCAGGAATCCTGCCCGGTCGACGCCATCGTGGAGGGCCCGCATTTCGAGTTCGCCACAGAGACGCGCGAGGAGCTCTACTACGACAAGGAGAAGCTGCTCGCGAACGGCGACCGCTGGGAGCGCGAGCTTGCTCGCAACATCGCGCTGGATGCGCCTTATCGGTGATGCGGGCGCTCGGGTCAGGATGCAGGGCATGAAGGTCAAGCGCATCGTCGCCAACATACCGGCCGCGGATCCCGCCGCGGCCAAGGCATTCTACGAGGACGTTCTCGGCCTCGACCTTAAGATGGACATGGGCTGGATCGCGACCTACGGCTCGAGCGAAAAAATGAATCTGCAGATCAGCTTCATGTCGGAAGGAGGCTCCGGCACCCCGACGCCTGCCATCTCCGTCGAGGTCGATGACCTCGACGCCGCGCTGCAAGCGGTAAAGACGACGGACGTTCGCATCGAATACGGTCCGGTGAAGGAGCCTTGGGGAGTCCGGCGCTTCTTCGTGCGCGATCCGTTCGGAACGCTGGTCAATGTGCTTGCGCATGAATAGGGTGCCGGCCCGAATGGTCCGCTCCGGTGGGCGAGGGGATCGGCTTCCGCTAAGAGAGCCGCGGCCCGCTAGAAGATTCTCATGATCCTGCAGTCGCTCTTCTTCTACCTCTTCTCCATCACCATGGTCGCCGCGGCGTTCATGGTGATTGCGGCGCGCAACCCCGTGCATTCCGTGCTCTTTCTGATCCTCGCGTTCATCAACGCGGCGGGGCTCTTCATCCTGCTCGGCGCCGAGTTCCTCGCGATGATCCTGGTCGTCGTCTATGTCGGCGCCGTCGCGGTGCTCTTCCTCTTCGTGGTGATGATGCTCGACGTGGATTTCTCCGAGCTGAAGCAGGGCATGCTGCAATATCTCCCCATAGGCGCGCTGGTCGGCATCATCCTCCTTATCGAGCTGGTCCTGGTGCTCGGCGGCGTGCTGGTCTCGCCGGAGGGCATGGCGACGGCCTCCCCGACACCGCCGCCCGACGAGATGACCAACGTCGCGGCGATCGGCGCGCTCCTCTACACGCGCTACATCTTCTTCTTCCAGATGGCAGGC
>CAZPCC010000095.1:0-8505 GCA_964584905.1 uncultured Gemmatimonadaceae bacterium
GTCCAGGGGCCAGGGGCCAGGGGCCAGGGGCCAGGGGCCAGGGGCCAGGGGCCAGGGGCCAGGGGCCAGGGTTGAACAAGGACTTGCGGGGCCGCGGCAATGCCGCGGCCCCGCCTTCTGTTTGATAGGCGCACGACAAAAAAAATCCGGCGACAAAGTCACCGGAATGTGTGGGATCTCCGTTCGCCGAATGAATTTTCGTGGACGCGGGCGAGAAATCCGATTTGCCGCGTCAACTCGCCAATGGGCCGACCCTCGCCCCTATTCCCTCTTCCCTCGCCCCTAGATCTTCGCCACCTCTCTAACCGTCACCTCGTCGAACGCGCGTATGAAGCGGGTCGGCACTTCATCGCGAAGATGGCGCAGCGCCGTGGTGGCGCGGAAGAGCATCTCAACTGCGTCGATAGGCACCGTCGAGAAATCGTCGACCGCGCAATACCCGGCGCGGATGTCCATTGCCTGTTCCACGCCGTCGAGGGAGAACGGCGTCTGCGCGATTGAGGCGCGCAGGCGCTCGATCATGCGAATAGCCGCCTCGCCGTCCGTGCCCGGGGCGATTATCGCGTACTCTCTCAACCCGATCCTGCCAATGGCATCCGAGACCCGTCCGGATACACGGCAAACATCCCCGAGGTGAACAGCCACCCGGAGCGCCAGCTCTTCTGGATCAGGTGACTCGGAGTGACGGCCATCGCCTACGCTCGGCGCAAACGCCACGCAGGACAGCGGGTCTCTCCGCCGGAAGGCTTCGGCACCGATCTCTCGTGCACGACGGGCCAACCCACGGATATTGTAGAGACCTGTGGTCCCATCCAGGAGACTCTCATCCCGCATCGAATCAGCTGACTGCTTGGCGTGGGAGTACGTCCACATTTTGAGCAGCAGCACCTCGCCGTCGAGCGGCTGCGTGAAGTAGTCCCAGGCTCCCGCCCTCAATGCCGCAAGCCGCTGAGCGCGGGCCGCCGGACCCGAAGATGTCACTATTATCGGCGTTGCCGTGTTGAATCGCGGATCCTCGCGGAGTTCCTGGCAGACTTCCAGACCATCGATATCGGGCATTCGAACATCGATGATCACTATATCGGGATGCGCGCTCCTGGCGAGATCCAGCGCTTGCTGACCGCTGTACGCCCGAAGCACGGCAAAACCGTTCGGCCCGAGAATAGTCTCGAGTGACCGCGCCGACCATTCCTGCTCGTTGGCGATCAATACAAGGGGTGGGCGAATCGCCTTATCGGACGTGGACATGTGATCTGAAAGACAGTACGACACGTCCGCTCGGACGGAGGACCGCAGAGCGCGCTCCGGCCACGCGTCATGCAGAGATCATGCACCGCCGAGTGACGGCCTTAAGTGCATAGACCATAAGAGGTTCACCCAATCCTCCCGCGCAGTTTCACAATTGCTTCTGACGCGCCACTGCCACAGGAGCGATGCGGTCGTGTAACGATCACCGCTGTCATTAAGTGATGCTTGTCACCCTCCGAATGCTTGACGGAAACCGACTCGAATATCCGACCCAAGCCACTCATGGTACGCACGACGCTCCGGCACGCGACGTGATAATTGGACGATGCCAATGCTCAGGCGGCTTTGCCTCAGCGGAGATTGCTGCACCATGTCCAGCGGCCCGATTCCATCGAGTATCGTCATCAAGAGGAAGCCAATGCGCGACGATATGTTGTACCGTGCGCGCAAACGATGTGGAGGGTCCGCCACAGGTCAGTCAGTCAGAGATTCGGTTGCAATATCATAAGTGTAGATTTTTCAATAGGTTAGGGGAAGTTTTGCGAATTGGTAAACGTAGCACGGCGAGTGCATCCTCCGCTTACGATATGCAGACGCTCACTTACTCCTCCCCCATGCGCCCAGGCTTCGTGAAGTGGCTTTTCGTCGCCTGTACCATGTTGACGATTTCAGTCAGTGCCGCGCCGCTGGCGGCTCAACAGCCGGAGCGGCCAACTGTCGCCGGGCCGCAGACGCGCGCCGATCTCGAGTCACAAGCTGCACGGCTCGAGCAGGAGGCGTCCCAAGGGAGCGCCGGCAGCGACACGAAGACAGCGGAGGCGGCGCGCATTCGAGTTCGGCTACGCGACGGCGATTTCAACACCGGGGATCGCGTTGTCGTCAAGGTCGACTCCGGCGTAATGGCACGCGCCGACACTTTCATCGTCCGCGAAGGTCGGTTGGTCGAATTCCAGGGGCTGCCGCCCATTACGCTGACAGGCGTGCTTCACGCCGAGCTTAGCGAATACCTGACCCAACAGCTTTCGCGTTATTTCCGCGACCCCAACGTGCAGGCGTATCCCTTGTTGCGTGTGGCGATCTTCGGACCGGTCGGGAGCCCTGGCTACTACTCGCTCCCTGCCGATCTATTGCTCTCAGACGCGATCATGAGCGCCGGCGGTCCGGGCGGATCGGCAAAGATGGATGAGTCGGTCGTAAAGCGAGGCGAGGTGGAGGTCATAAACAAGCGCGAGGTGCAGCGCGCGCTCGTTTACGGGTACACGCTTTCCCAGATGAACATCCGCGACGGAGATGCGATTTACATCGGCGGATCCAAGCAGCAGAACTGGACAAATGTCCTGCGCGCAGTGTCAATCGCGGTCGGACTCGGGTTCACCGTTCATCGCATTACCAAAGGGTTCTAACCGATGAATCTTCAGGATGCGCAGAGCCGGCTGGCCCCTCGCGGCGTACCCCGTACTCGCCGCACTTCGGGCGAGGTGATCGATGTCACCGAGCGGATTCGCTCGATAGATGTCGGACGGCCGGCCGACATGCCGGATTTGGGAGCGGAGCCGCACATGGTACCGGCAACGCGCTCGGAACAGGTGAGCCGATTTGTGAACGTGCTGGTAGCCGCGGTGGCGATTGCGCTGCTATCGCCGCTCATGCTGCTGATTGCGCTGGCCGTGCGGCTCACGTCGCATGGTCCGATTCTCTACATGCAGACGCGCGTAGGGCTCGATAGGCGGCAGACGCTTGTGAACGCTCTTTACGATCGCCGCATGCAGGACCTCGGCGGAAGCATCTTCACGATCTACAAGTTCCGCACAATGCACGTCGATGCGGAATCGGGGTCCGGAGCGGTCTGGGCCTCGAAGAGCGATCCGCGGGTGACGACTCTGGGGAGATTCCTCCGCAAGACACGACTGGACGAGCTGCCGCAGTTGATCAATGTGTTGAAGGGAGACATGAATATCGTCGGGCCCCGCCCCGAGCGTCCGAGCATCTTCGCGCGGCTCCGCAGCGACATTCGCGACTATCCGCTTCGTCAGTTGGCAAGACCGGGAATCACCGGATGGGCGCAGATCAACACCGATTACGACCAGTCGATCGATGATGTTCGCCGCAAGGTTCGCTACGATCTGGAATACATCCGCACTCAGAGCCTGGCTCATGATCTTCGGATCATGGCGCGCACGGTGCCGGTGATTCTGTTCAGGCGTGGCGGGTGGTGACGTAGGCGAAAAGCGGGAAAGGGGAAACGGGAAATGGGAAACGGAACTCATAACGCCACGAGTTCCGTTTCCTTTTCTCGTTTCCCTTTTCCCGTTTCCCGCTTCTCTTAATCGTCTACCGCCTGGTCGGCTCCCAGACGGGACTGCTCTCTCCGCGAAAGAATCGTAACCAGGCGAGAATCCCCGCGACGTTCGACGCCAGAGCGAAGCCGGGAAGCGCAATGAGCGCCGGCGCGCGACGGTCGTCCGGCCATCGCATTCCGACTATTCCCAGCGCGACGCCAACCGCGCCGAGCCCTACCAGCACCCATGCCGCCGGCCAGGCCGCCGCCAGCGCCAATGCGCCGAGGACGGCAAGGGGCAGTGTGAGATACACGAGCCACCGGCAGAGCTTATGACTGATCAGCATCCAGGCGAACACGCCATAGCTCCCCGGATTCATGAGGTGCCGCTTGTACCATAGCGTTTCGAGCCCACGCGCCATCGTCCGTGCCTTACGACGGAACTCGGTGCGCAGCGACCGGGTCCGCGGAACGAGACAGATCGCATCATCCACCGATACCGCCCGGAAGCCTCGCTCCACCGCCATCAATGCCGATGCGAAGTCACGACTCAGCGCCTCCGGAAAGTCAGGCTCGTGAATGCTGCGTCGCATCGCGAAGAACGACCCGCTGGCGCCGACGATCGAGCCTAACTGCGTCTCGAGCGCCCGAATCCGCATCTCGTATCCGACGTATCCCGATTCACCCTCATTGCTCCCCGCGTCGAGGTCACCGACGCTTACATCGCGGCTCGAGGCTACACCAACAGTCGGATCTTCGAACGCGCGCACCAGAGCCTTCAGCGCGTCCTGCCGGATTCCGACCGACGCGTCCACGTTGACGACGATCTCTCCCTGCGCCGCCGCGACTCCCGTGTTTTCAGCGGCGGTCTTGCCGCGCCGTTCGGAAAGTCGGATCAACCGCACGCCGCGTTCGGCGAATCCACGCGCGATCTCGTCGGTGGAATCCGTCGAGGCGTCGGAAACGACGAGTATCTCTCGCCGGTCAGCGGGATAGTCGGCAAGCAGAACGCCCTCGATCGCCGCGCGCAGGCGGCGCTCCTCGTTATGACACGGTATGGTGACCGTGATCGAGGGCCAGGAGGCAGGTTCGCGCGGGTGCGGCCGCGGCCGCGAACGGCCAGCGAGCATGCGGAGAATCAGGGGATAGCCGATGTACGCGTAGCTGAACATTACGACTGGCGCGAGAACGCCAGCCACGCCCCACCACACGATCATACGGCGATCTGCTCGGCGGGCCTCGCGACGCGCTGCACCGCGCGATAGAGCGCCTCATAACGACCGAGCCAGGGATCAACCGCTCCAACCACCGCCAGACGCGTGCGAGCCCGTGCGGCGCGCGCGGCGGCCGAGCGGGGGGCGCGCAGCACCGCCGCCAGCGCCGACGCCAGTAGATCGGGCTGCTCCGGGGGCACCAGCATTGCCTCACGCTCCGACACGACGTCGGGTATTCCGCCGACCCGGGACGCGATCACCGGTACGCCGGCAGCCAACGCCTCCAGCAGCACTATCGGCGTCCCCTCGGTGCGGGAACTGAGCACCACCA
The DNA here is from genome assembly GCA_964584905.1 of uncultured Gemmatimonadaceae bacterium. Taxonomy (GTDB): domain Bacteria; phylum Gemmatimonadota; class Gemmatimonadetes; order Gemmatimonadales; family Gemmatimonadaceae; genus JALZIF01. Next base: position 5,072 of record CAZPCC010000095.1, read on the forward strand.
CATCGAAGGCGCGCACCAGGCGAGCGGCGTCAGGCACTGTACCGTGGAAGCGGACGATGCCCTCGAGTCCGAGGGCGGCCACCTGCCGCTCCAGCGCCCGCCGCTCGCGTCCATCGCCGACGATGCTGACGAGGAGGTCGCGCTCCGCCAACCTGCGCAGAGAATCGATCAGCACGTCGGCGCCTTTCTCCCGGCCCAGTCGTCCGATCCACCCGACATGCCGAACGCCCGGCGGCACCCCCAGCGCACGGCGAGCTTCGTCAGGCGCGGCGAACGCGGTACGGCCGCCGTAGGCGTTAAGCACTATGTGCAGCCGGTCACGGGGTATGCCGGCGATTGAAAGTTGTTCGGCAAGAGGCGACGAGACGGAGACGACCGCGTCGAAGCTGCGGAGAGCGCGGCACTGCACCCGCTCGTACATGCGATTCTTCCACCCGCCGCCGGTGAAGCCGTGCACGGTGCTGACTATCGGCACGCCGGCCGTGCGAGCTCCCGCTGCGCCCACGACATCGGAGCGATATCCGTGCGAATGCACGATCGATGGCTGCAACTCCCGACAGAGCGCCGTCACCGCGGCGCGCTCGCGCAGATAGCGCCGTCCGGGAAAGACCAGCGGGATTACCTCCACCTCATCCGACCGAAGGACGTCAACCCATGGATGAGCCCGATCGCTGTCCAGCACCGCTGCCACCCTTGCAGTGTGCCCACGCCGCATCTGACCTGACGCGAGGGCGCGCACGACGCTCTCGAGCCCACCTACCGCACCCGGTGCCACCAGGTGAATGACGGAGATTGGCGATATCGGATCGCGCCAGTCGTGAGGCATTACAGGGAGCGGGATCCCACGCCGGCCGACTCCAGCTCACCTGCGGCCGGCGCCGTCGAAAGCTCCACCCGTCGTCCGATGGCGGAGGAGTTGTAGCACGCTGCAATCACTTCCATCACGTCCCGGCCATCCTGCGCCGTGGCGGGAGGACGAGTGCCGTCCCGAAACGCGTCGAGCGTCTTCTCGAGAAGCACGCGCGTCGCAACCATCGCCGGGTCCTTCGGATTCTTTCCAATTATCGAGCGCGCATGACCTTCCTCTCGCCAGGCAAGACCCGACACGCCGTACTCCACGCGCAGGTGTGGCTTGGTGCTGCGCAGCATGCCGGCGCTGACCCGTGCCCGGCCGCCAAACGACGCGCGCAACGACGTGCCTGACGTTTCGGCCCGAACCTCGAAGAACTGCGTTTCACCCTTGCACAAGCGGTTCTGTATGACCTGCGCCAGCCGCCCGCGCGAGAACTCCATGGTCACCAGCGCTACCGCGTCGCTCTCCTCGTCGCGAACTCCACAAGTCGAGACGTTCGCGGTAACCGCAACCGGCTTCTCGCCGAAAAGCGCCATTAAATAATCGACGAGGTGAATTCCCGCTTCGTAAAGCGTTTGTGTCAAAACCTCTCCGCGCCATCCCGGCTCCGCCCAGGGTGGCAGATCCATGTTCTGCCACGCCTGCGCGAATACCACTCCACCCGGCTGCTCATCTGCCGCGTCGCGAACGGCGCGGAAGATCGCCATTTCGCGAAATTCATGGTTGAGTGCAATGCGCTTTCCGGCCGCATCGGCGGCTGCGATCAATCTGTCCGCTTCGTCGAGGGTCGACGTGAACGGCTTCTCGCAAATGACGTCGCAGCCGGCCACGATGGCCTGCAGACACAGCTCGGCGTGCGTGTGCGGAAGCGTGCCGATGATCACGACGTCGGGTCGCGCCTCCGCGAGCATTGCTTCGAGCGAAGAGAACACGGGTACGCGAAAGCGCTCGGCCGCCAGCGAACGGCGCGCGGCGTCGAGATCTGCCGCTCCCACCACCTCGACCGAGCCGATGCCCGCGAGCGCGGGAAGATGAAGCGTGGAGCCTGCGTTACCGCAGCCGACCACGGCAATACGAGTTTTTGTCATGTCAGGAATGAAACGGGCCAGCCCGGGAAGAGATCAGCGTCCGACTTCGACCATCTTGTTGTAGACCAGTCCCACGAACCGCCCAAGGACGTATCCGATGACGAACAGATACACGAAGCCGACCAGGCTGCCAAGAAAGGTTACGCTGTAGCCCGGCAGAAAGACGCGCAGCAGCTGCAGGTGCGCCCCGACATCCGGGCCGCCCTTGAGTACCAGCACATTAGTGGCGACGAACAAGCCACCGCCCAGCAACAATCCCGTCGCGATACCCCAGGCGCGGGCATTGAGCCTGACGAGTGCCGCATTGAGGTCCTGCTCCTGGGCGGTGAGAGACTGATCGGGCGGAATGACGGTCGGCATGCGGAGACGGTCAGATGTGATCGAGAAAATCCGCGGTCGCGCCAAGCTCGCCGCGCGTACGGGAAATGAATATGGAAATTGCAAGAGCCAGGTTCCGGCAAAAGGCAATGAACCATCCGGCGACGAACCCTACGGCGAAGCCCCACAGCAAACCCACGAACGCACCGCCCCACGTAACGGTGTAGCCGTAGAAATACTGGGCCAGCAGGTGGAGGCTCACGTCCGCATCGCGCAGCAGCACAATCGCCGTCGCGGCAAAGAACACGATTCCAGCCGCACTGCCGAGCGCGACCCCGAACGCCCGCTTGTGAAGTGGCGCAAAGGCGAGGGCGAGTGTCGGCGGAAGTTCTTCCGCGCCTGACGAGCGACGCAATGACACCGGTTCGCTCACGCGCTCACCGATCGCTTGGCGGGAACGGGGGGCCACGTTTCGAGACCTACCTCTGCGTAGGCTTCGACGGTCGGGTCGGGGCGTGGGGCCCCAACGGTTTCGTGGAGGAGCCATCCGAATGTGAAGGAGACGATGTTCAACGAGTAGTACAGCAGATTGAGCGGAATGACGGCCAGAGCGAACCCCACCCCCCGAATTCGCGCAAAGAACGCGTAAAGACGGACATTCGTGACCAGCACCGGCAACAACCATAGTCCGGCGGGGAGCAGCCACGCTGCATGGCCGAAGAGCAACGCCAGGGCAATACACAGCCACGACAGCGCAACGAAGGCCGTGTTCACCTTCTCCACTACTCGCAGATTGAGGGTTGCGGTACGCATGCCGTCGCTCTTGGTCATCAGCAGCCGGGTCCAGGGCACGCCGCGATCGTTCAAGTCGGTCTTGATGACCTGCCACAGCGACCACCGTTTGAGATGTGACCCCTGGATCTCCGGACGAATCACGATCCGGTGACCGAGTGCCCTGATACGGTGCCCCAGTTCGATGTCCTCGATTTGCGGCCGCGAGTAGTGCCATTCGTCGTACATTCCCGCCTGGTGAAAAATGCCGCTGCGTATTGCTCCGCACCCCGCCCAGAACGTTTCGGCGTCGCCCGCGTTCTGGTGGTGCACGTAATGATGCAGAAGGTTGCGATACTCACTCACCACTCCCTTCGCCGGCGGGCAGTCGTCGTAGGAGCCGA
>CAZPCC010000096.1:0-9034 GCA_964584905.1 uncultured Gemmatimonadaceae bacterium
AAGTAGGAAGTAGGAAGTAGGAAGTAGGAATTAGGAATTGGGAATTGGGAATTGGGAATTGGGAATTTGGAGGTAGGGACTGGGAACGGGGTCGGAACGATCGGCATACCACGCGACCCCTCAGTTTCACCCTGGTTCCTATTTCCTAATTCCTAATTCCTAATTCCTATTTTGACCTTCCCCTGACTCTTCCCCGAAACTTGCAGCCTCTTTCGGGTGTAGAATGCTCGTATAAACCCAATTACGGATGGGAGCATGACACGTAAGACCTCCAGCCTGCGAGTCGCCATAGTCGCGTCGGCCGCCTTCATCGGCGGACTGGCGATATCGTCGGGCTTCAACATGACGCCGTTCGGCCACGCGCAGCAGCAACAACAGCAGCAGCAGCAGCCGGCCGAAAAAGACATTGCCCCGCTCAACGAACAGAGCGACGCCTTCGTCGCCATCGCCGAAAAGGTGACGCCGGGGGTGGTGTCCATTCAGACCCGGCAGGCCCCGCGCACCGCGTCTCGCCAGCAGCAGCGCGGCCAGATGCCGCCGAATCTGGAGGAGTTTTTCGACCAGTTCGGCGTGCCGCAGGGGCGCGCACCGCGCGAAGGCGCCGGCTCCGGGTTTATCGTCTCGACGGATGGATACATCCTCACCAACAACCATGTTGTCGCCGACGCCGAGCGGGTCACAGTGGCGCTCGAGGACAAGCGTGTATTTGATGCAAAGGTGATCGGTCGCGATCCGTCGACCGACGTAGCGGTGATCAAGATCGAAGCGACCGGGCTGCCCACGCTCGCGCTAGGCAACGATGGCGCAGCGCGTGTCGGGGAGTGGGTGCTCGCGATCGGCAACCCGCTCGCGCTCGACTTTACGGTGACCGCGGGGATCATAAGTGCCAAGAACCGGAGCGGCGCATCGCTCCGGGGGCTCTTTGCCGACCAGTACGCGATCGTCGACTACATCCAGACCGACGCCGCGATCAACCCCGGAAACTCCGGCGGGCCACTCGTCAATTCGCGTGGTGAGGTGATCGGCATCAACAGCGCCATCGCCAGCCCAACGGGAACCTACGCCGGCTACGGCTTCGCCATCCCGATCACGCTCGCCAAGAACGTGATGGATGACCTGATCGAGCACGGGCGTGTCCGCCGTGCAATCATCGGTGTGAGTATCACCGACGTAACACCGGAGGATGCGCAACTCGCCGGTCTCAAGGAGATTCGCGGCGCCATGGTCCAGGGCTTCACCCCCGAAGGGCCGTCACCGGCACGCGACGCGGGCCTGCAACCGGGCGATGTGATCATCGCCATCAACAAGGAGCAGGTCAACCGCGTGAGCGAGCTCCAGCGGATCGTGCGCAATCTGGAGCCGGGACAAACGGTCAGCGTGGAAGCAATGCGGATCGGAGATCGCAAGACCTTCCGGATGAAGCTGGCGGAAGCCGAGCAGGAGGAGAGGGTTGCACGAGGTTCGGAGGCTCCGGCACCTGAACAGGACGTGGCTTACGACAAGATCGGACTCACCGTAGCGCCCCTCACCGCGGAGCAGGTTCGTCAGGCATCGCTGCGGGATGACGAGCGCGGGGTGATCGTCACCAATGTCGACCTGAACGGCCCGGCCTACGGGCGCATCGGTCCGTTATTCGTGATCACCAATGTGCTGCACCCCCAGGAGAAGCGGATCCGCACGGCCGAGGATCTGGAGGGAGTTCTATCGGGGGCCCGCTCGGGCGACATCGTGAGCCTGCTGACCTACGATCTGCGCGACCCGCAGAAGTCGACACGGGTGGTGAATCTGAGAGTTGGGGGGTGAGGAGAGTTGGGGGTCGGGGAGGGTCGAGGTCGCGGGTCGAGGCTCGAGGAATGTAGAGTGACGTGCGATTGAGGCGCGTTTGAGGGAGTGGCTGAAGTCCTGCCGCTCCCTTCTCGTATCTACGGACCGCAAATAGGTTTGGTGTGCGGGGCGAAGGCTGGTCCACCCCGCGTCGCGCGTCGCTCGTCGCGCGCCCTCGCGGGAGTGGCGGAATTGGTAGACGCGCTGGACTTAGGATCCAGTGGTGAAAACCGTGGGGGTTCGAGTCCCCCCTCTCGCATCGAGTGCAGCAAGGCGAGCAGTTCGCGCCCCGCGTCCCTCGTCCCGCACCCCCGCGTCGCTCGCCCCGCGTCCCGCGTTGTGCGCTACGTCATTGTTTGAACGGCTCCCGCGGTACATCCATTGAGGATGATCGCTGAGAACCGAACCGTGTCCCGCAAGACCCGCCGGGACGGTAAGCTGGAGATCTCACCTTCGGCCGCCAGCGTCATAGCGGCATTCGGTGATGAGTTTCAGCTGGAAACTGACGGCGTAGCCGCGCGCGCGCGGCTCATCGGGATTCCGTGTACTTGCTCGAAAGCCGCGTCAAACGGATCGCACGTTCATTACTTCGTGGAAAGCGAGTCGCTCAAACTCCTCGCTCCCGAGGCCGTGGTTCGTGTCGAGATCGAGCAGGGAACGAGAACGGTGCGAATAGGAAGCTGACGGGGGTCGGGGGTCGGGGGTCGGGGGTCGCGAGGGTCGAGGGTCGCGGGGTCGAGGGTCGAGAGGGTCGAGGGTCGCGAGGGTAGAGGGTCGGGGTTGAGCCTTCCGAGTTTCCCGCGCACGTTCCCTACCCATCTCCACTCCGATCCTCCCCATGTTTTTTTTCTCGCTTCTCGCATCTCTCATCTCGGCGCAAGCGCCAGTTGCCGCCCCACCTTCCCTCATCTCGGCACACGCGCCGGTTTCCGCCTCTCCATCACCCACTCCATCTCCCGACTGGCGCGCGTTCACCGACGCGTTCGACGCGCACGCGCGTGACCTGAAACTGGTCGGCGGAAGCGCGCTCCTTCTGCGTGAGGGCCAAGTCACGGCGCGGCATCATTACGGGCTTGCAGATCGCTCGTCAGGCGCACGTATCGATGACAGCACGATATTCCACTGGGCATCGATCACCAAGACGCTGACCGCCGTCGCCATCCTTCAGCTGCGCGATCGCGGAAAGCTCTCGCTGGACGACCGGATTTCGGCGTGGCTCCCCGAGCTGCGCCGCGTGCACGATCCGTTCGGCACCCGTGACAGCATCACGATCCGGCAGCTGCTGAGCCACTCGTCAGGCTTCCAGGCCGGCACGTGGCCGTACGGCCGCGGACGGCCGTGGGAGCCTTTCGAGCCGGCGCAGTGGGAGCAGCTGGTGGCAATGATGCCCTATCAACAGCTTCACTTTGCCGCCGGGGCTCGCTACGGCTACTCCAACCCGGGCTTCATCTATCTCGCGCGAGTCATCGAGGCGATCACCGGCGATCCCTGGGCGGTGCACATACAGAAGAACATATTTGCACCGTTGGGACTTGCCCGGAGCTACGTCGGCGCCACGCCGTACTACCTCGCCGCACACCGGTCCCACAACTACGATGTTCAGCGCGACAGTTCGAGCCGGCGCGATACGGTGATCGACGGCGGTGCGGACTTCGACCCCGGCATCACGATCCCCAACAGCGGCTGGAATGCTCCGATGGACGACCTGGCAACCTGGCTCGCCTTCCTCACCGGCGCCGCCGGCACGCCGGCACAGCAGGCTCGACATGATCTCGTACTCTCGCGTGCTTCGTTAGAGGAGATGTGGCGCCCAGTCGTGAACGTCTCCCCCGACTCCGCCGGCCGGCCGCGCATCGACATGGGACTCTCCTTCTTCATCCATCAAATCGCCGGGCACCGCATACTCGGCCACACAGGCAGCCAGGCCGGCTTTCGTTCGTTCATGTACTTCGACCCGCAAACGAAGAGCGCGATCGTCTGGTCGTTCAATACTGCGAACGCGCGTGCGGGCCAGCCGGCAGGCTGGGCCCGGGGCGGGCTGGTGGAGCTCGCCTGGCGGACGCTTCGGTAGGACCCACCGGCATTGCGGCCGCGTGGCAGGCGTATGTCGCATTGAACCAGCAATTGAACCGCAGGAATAGGCGACGTACAGGCACTTCGTCAGGGACGACAGGCATCGCGGTGGCGTTATGTCAGGCGATTTTTACCGCAGAGGACGCAGAGGACGCAGAGGACAGAACATCAAGAAGAACCGAGCGTAGGCGCGGCAAAGCTTACAACCGTCAAAGTTGTTCTAGTGTTTGTAATGGCTGTCCTCTGCGTCCTCTGCGGTAAAAATTGCGGAGCTCCAACTCAATAAGATGCTCCTGGCGCGCAACCATTTCTACTCCGAGGAGCATAGATAGGGGATCAATCCCTGCGAGATCAATCGCCGCTGCGATCTACTCCACGATCCCGACTTCGCTCCTCTCGGCTGCCTGACGAATACGGCCGACGAACAACGCCGGCAGAACCAGCATCGTCCCGATCGTGCCAGCCGCGATGCCGCCGGCGGTTGCCAGCGCTATGGCGCCGAACAGCGAATTCGCATCTGTCCCCCAGGCCAGGGGAATCAGACTGGCGAGAGTAGTCGCCGTCACGATGACGATCATTCCGCTGCGCTCGGCGCTGGCGCGTATGATCGCGTTCATGCCTAACGGACCGGCCAGCCGCCGGCGCAGCGCGGCATCGGCGAGCAGGATCGTCTGATTCACGGCGAGGCCGATGACGATGATCACCCCCACCGCCGCCTCGCGGGTGAATGGCGCATCGGCGATGAGGAACGCCGCCGCAACCCCGGCAAGCGCTATCGGAAGACTGGCCAGCACGATCCCCGCCACCCAGACACTGTCGAACACCACCGCGACGGCCAGCGCCACCAGGATCACTCCCACGCCGAACACCAGCCAGAGTCCGCGATCGCTTTCGTCGGGCAGAAAGCCTCCGGAGCTCACGTCCTCCACGCTCATCCCGGCCGGAACCGCGATACTGCCCATGAACGACTCGTGCGTGCGCTGCGCCAGCTTGTTGGGACCGCGAAAGTCGTACTGCACCTGTCGTACGTACTGCTGGTCCTCGCGCGTTATGCTGCTCTGCGTCTCCCGCTCGCCGACAGTGGCGAGATCGCCGATGCGCACCGCCGCGTCGCCCGGCGCGGGGATGGTCGCCAGGCGTAGCTCGTCCAGAGTACGCTCGCGCGAGCCGGCCGTCTTGAGCGATACCGGGATCTCCTCGCCTCCGATCTCCAGCAGCTGCCGCCCCACCGGCCCGCGCACCTCTCGGGAAACCGCCTGCGCCAGCTCCGTCGCGTTTACACCGTATCTCGCGAGTGCATCCCGGTTCGGCTCCAGCGTCGCGGCGAACGATCGCTCGCCGCCGAAAAAGCTCCCCGCCGTGATCCGCACATCGCGCACACGCGCGATCCGCCCCAGCCGCTGCTGAAGATCTTCGCTGAACCGCTCGACGTCGTCGTAGGCATAGCCAAGCACCTTGATGGAGTAGCGTGACGATGTGATCGAGCCAGAGCCTGACGAGAATCCCGGCCCCTGCCCGCGCACGGAGATCCGCGCGCCGCCGATGTACGCGGCCCGGTTGATCATCTCGTCCTCGAGTATCATCGGCAGGGCGGTCAGCGCCGCCTCGTCCGTGAACCGAACGACCATCCCCGCCGCTGACGGGCCGTAGCTCTGCACTACTACCTGATCGATACCCCGCGAGCGTACGGCCATCTGTTCCAGTACCCCGATCGCGTCGCTCAACGACTGCGGATCGGAACCGCGCGGAAAAGAGATCGACGCCGAGATCACGGTGTCCTGCCGGCCGTATCCACCGAAGGAGAACCGCGTCCCGCCGGACCAGAAGAACCATCCGACCACGGCGATCGCGACCGTAGTGAGGCTCAGCACGGCCCACCGGAAGCGGACGATTCCGCCGACCGTGCGGGCATAACGGCGGCGTACGCGCCGCTCGAACCGGCCGCTCCCTCGTGCGGGCTTCCCCGCCCCTATCGCCGGGACAATCAGGAGCGCTGCGGCGACGGACCACGCCAGCCCGAGCAGAAACGCCGCCGCAAAGGGCACGAACGCCGCGCGCGCGTTACCCTGCAGGTAGAGAAATGGCAGGAGTACCACCGCTGTCGTCAGCGTCGCTCCCATGACGCTCGCCTTCATTCGGCCAGCAGCGGCCGCTCGCGCCTGCACCACCGGAGCGGCCTCCCGTACGCGCAGGGCCACCACCAGGCCGTTCTGCACGAGCACGCCGACACCCATGGCGAGTCCGGCCAACGTCAGCAGGTTCGCCGGAATCTCGAGCAGGTGCAGCGACAACGCCGTTCCGCCGACCGCGACCAGCACGGTAAGCATGACGATCCCCACGCCACGAGCATCGCGCATCGCGACCGCCAGCACCAACGTCACCGCCAGTAGCGCAACCGCGCCCCGGATCGCCATCTCGCCGAGCTGCTCGCTCAGATTCTCCGAGTCGTCGGAGGTGAGGGAGATGTGCACCGCAGCGGGAAGAAGCCGCTGCGCTTCCGCCATTGCCGCGCGCACCTCGGCTGCCGTAGCGATGGCGTCCGCCCCTGCCTGACGCGAAATGCTGATCGCCACCGCCGGCTCGCCGTCGATGCGGAAGAACATCCCGCGTGCATCCTCCTCCGGGTGCACCGATGCGAGTTCGCCCAGGCGAAAGACGCGGTCGCCGACGGCAATGGGCAGCGCCTCGAGCGCCTCGATCGTCCTGGGCTCATCCCGGACGACTACCGGCCGCTCGGACGCTCCGCGCCGCTCGATCCCCACCGACTGCACCACCCGAGCATCGCGCACCACATCGGCAAGCTGCTGCGGCCTTACGCCAATGCGGCGCAACAGCTCCGGGTCATAGGAGACAGTGATCCCCGGTTCGACGCCCCCGCGCACCGAGATCCCACCCACCCCCGGTATGGCGCTCACCCGCGGCACCACGCGCTCCTCGAGCAGGCGCTGGAGCGCTCCCGCGGTGAGCGGCCCCGATACGGTGTAGCGCAGCAGCGGGGCTTCCTGCAGCTCCTGCGGCACGTAGTTCGTCACCGCCGGTGGAGCGACTCCGGCGGGAAGCTCGGGGCGGAGCATCTCCAGCCGCTCGAGAATGGCCAGCCTGACTATCTGCACATCGCGATCGGCCTGCAGCTCGACGGTGATGTTGGCGTTCTCGTCCCGTGAGTCGCTGTTGGTCCGGTGAACGCCGCGCACCCCCTGCACCGCTCCTTCGATAGGCGCGGTGAGGTACATCTCGACCATCTCCGGCGAGGCGCCGGGCCAGCTCGCCATTATCTGCAGCCTCGGCAGCTCCACGGCGCCGCGCGTGGCCAGCGGCAGCCGCCCGAACGCCATTGCGCCGGCAAGCACGATCGCCACACTGGCCGCCCACACCACGGCCGGACGCCTCGAGCACCAGCTGATCATCGGGCTAGCCGAGCCTCACGACGGTGCTCGACCCAGAAATACACTGTCGGCAGGAGGAAGAACGTGACGAGAAGCGCCGACACCGAGCCGCCGATTACCCCCGCCGCCAGCGGCTGGTAGAGAGCGCCACCGCTCCCCAGCCCGAGGATGAGCGGCAGAACTCCGGCGATTGTCGTAAGCGACGTCATCACAATTGGGCGCAGCCGCCGCCGGCCACCGATCATGATGGCGTCATGCAGCGAATGCCCCTCCTCGCGCAGCCGGCGGATGGCGTCGAGCTTCACCACCGCGTCGTTATCGGCCACTCCGATCATCACCACAATGCCGATGAGGGCGACGGCGTTGATCGACTGTCCGGTCATCCACAGGAAGATGAATCCACCGGCGGCAGCCAATGGAACGGTCGTCATGACCACCAACGGCGTGGTGAACGAGCCGAACTCGCCGGCAAGAACCAGGAACACCAGGGCGGCGGCCAGCAGCGCAACGAAGACGAGTTCGTCGGACGTGCGCCGGCGCTCCTCGTCTGCACCGCTCAGCGCCCAGCTTACTCCCTGTCCGAGCGGCAGCGTACCTAACGCATTGCGCACATCGCGCGCGGCACGCGCGGTGCCCCCGCTGGCGACCAATGCTTCGACGACCGCCACGGGGCGCTGCCCGACGCGTACCACCTCCACCGGCGCACGAGTCTCGTTCACACGAACCAGCTCCTTCACCGGCACTCCCGACACCGGTGCCGCGAGCGCAGCCTCGAGATTCTCGTCGCTCGCACCGGCGAACCGCACCCGGATCGGCGTGCGGCGGTCGGTCTGCCGCAGTTCGCTCGACGGGACACCGCCGAGTGCGCCACCTAACGCGCCGATAACCTGTTCGGCGCTGATGTCGAACCGGGCGAGGCGCTCTCGCTCCAGCTCGATCTCGATCATCGGCTGGGTCCCGGCATGGGCATTCCTGACATCGGCGAGCGATTCAAGCCGCCCTAGCGCCACCCGCGCTCCCTCCGCCCACTCGGCGGCGATCTCCGGCGTGTTCGCGCTCACCTCGACCCGCACTATTCGCCCCTCGCGCCCCACCAGGCTCCCAAACTCCGACTGGCCGGCCAAATCGAACGCGAGCGCGCCTTGCGCAAGATCCGGAACCGCCGCTCGCAGGCCATCGGCGAATTCGCTCGCGCTCTCGCCGTCAGGAACCGGGATCAACAGCTGCGCGGTGGCACCGGATCCTGCATCGGCTCCGGCGAGCACCTCTTCGTCAGTCGCCGCACCAACCCGGGCATAGATCCCGTGCGCCCCCAGCGCGCGAGCCGCCTCCTCGATCCGGCCAGCCTGACGAGCCGTTTCCTCGATCGCCGTTCCTTCGGGGAGATGGAGTTCGGCCACGACGGTGCCTTCATCCACGGCCGGAAGGATTTCCGTCGGGAGCCGCGACACAACCAATGCCGTGGCGGCAACCGAGACGAGCGCGATTGCGACCACCGTACCGGGCCGGCGCAGGCACCACTCCATGCCGCGCTCGTACCACTCGGCAAAGCGGCCACCGAACGACTCCAGGTTCCGGCGGAATGGCGACGCTGGTCGTCCGGGACGTACGGATGTCGAACGCCCACGTCGCCCGGCGAGAATGACCGGAAGAATAGTCAGCGCGAGGACGAGCGACGCTCCCACCGATGCCACCACACTGAGCGACAGGTCGCGAAACAGCGCCGCTGCCAGTCCCTCCACGAAGACTAT
>CAZPCC010000097.1:0-17392 GCA_964584905.1 uncultured Gemmatimonadaceae bacterium
ATCGACCGCCGGAGGAACAGCCAGTCGTAAAGCACCGCAGCCGCGAGACCGCCGAGAATCGGTCCGAGCCAGTAAATGAACTGTCCCTCCCAGAAGCCCGATGCGAGAGCCGGCCCGAAGGAGCGCGCCGGGTTGAGGGAGCCGCCGGTGAGCGGGCCTATAGCCAGGATGCCAGCCGCAAGGGTGAAGCCGATGGGCATGCCGCCTACCTTCGGGGATCGCGGATCGACGGCCGTGCCGAACACCACGAACACGAGAAAAAAGGTGGCGATCGCCTCGAGGATGTACGCCTGACCGGTCGTGACCCCTTGAGCTACCATTGTGCCGCCGCCGCGGGCGGTCATGAAGTCCCCTTCGGGATACATTGCCTTGAGCGTGTAGGCGGCAGCGATCGCACCGAGCAGCTGCGCCACGATGTACACGCCCGCCATCGTGGGGGCGATGCGGCGCGTCGCAAGGAAGCCGATCGTCACTGCGGGGTTCAGGTGGCCTGAAATCCGCATGGTCGCCGTTACCATGACGCCGAGGATGAGCCCGTGAGCCAATGCAATCTCGAGCAGGCTGATTGGCTGTCCGGTCACACGGGCGAGCAGCAGAACGCCGCTGCCGACGAAAACCAGAGCAAAGGTGCCTATGAACTCCGCAACAGCATGACGGAGTGAGTCTCGCATGACGTGGCCTCGATGGGGTGATTGGATCGCAGGCGGCCAAGCTAGGATTCCATGCACGTGGAGGCAAGAGAGCCGAATGCCGGATCCCGCATGAGCAAGCCGTCGATTCTCTTCATATCCGACCGCCCGGAGCGCTTCTCGGCGTTGCGCGCGAGCGCGCTGGCCGGACGCACAGTGCACCTCTGGATGCCCGACGACGCTCAGCCGCCCGCCTGGTCTACGCACTTGCACGGCGATCCCACCCGGACCAGGACCTACGCGCATCTAGCCGGGGAGAATCTGCTCGCGATCGTCGATCTTGCGGACGAGACCCGGGCGACCCGTGTCGCCCGCAGTATCTGTAAGGCACTCCCGGCTTCCGAGGTTGTGGTTCTCGCCCGACAGCGCGGGCGACGCCACACGAGTACACGCGAGGGCATTACCTGGATCGACGAAGGCGAGTTGCTCGCCGACGCCATTCTCACCGTCCTTCGCAAGGCTCAGGCGCGCAAGCGCCTGCGATCGCTGCGGCGGGCGCTGCGCGGCGCCGGGCATTGCACCTTTCTCGTGCAGAATGACCCGGATCCCGATGCGATCGCCGCCTCGCTGGCGCTTCGGGCCGCGCTCGGCTTTTCGCCTGACGATTCTCCGATCGTCAGCTGCGGACGAGTGACACGTCCCGAGAACCGCCGGCTGATAGATGAGCTGGCAATTCGAATCCAGCACGTATCGGAGAATTCGCTCGACGAGCGCCGTCCGCTCACACTCGTCGATGTGCAGCCACCGTACTTCAGCGAGGAGTTGGGTGAGGTTGCCGCAGTGATCGATCATCATCCGCCGGGCGGCCGGTTTCGCGCGCGGCACCGTGACGTGCGCACCGCCTATGGCGCCAGCGCGACGATGGCCGCCGAGTACCTCATCGCAGCTGATGAGCAGAAGATCGACGCGCGTCTCGCGACGGCGTTGCTCTACGGTATCATCACCGATACCAGATCCCTGTCGCGCCACACGAGCGACGAGGATCTCCAGATGTTCGCCCGGCTCTTTCCCCTGGCCGATCATGCGGCCTTACGACGAATCACGCACCCGTCGTACGCCCCTGTTCCTCTTCGCCGGCTCGGCGAGGCGCTGACGACCGTAAAGGTCGTGGATGGGCTCGCCTACCTGCATCTCGGCAGTCTGCCCAAGAGCCAGGAACACGTCGTGGCGCAGTTCGCCGAGTTCTGCCTTGGCATCGCTGGCGCGGAGGTGAGCGCGGTGTCCGGAACGTTCGGCGCCAACCTGGTCATGAGTACGCGGGCGCTTTCGTCCGAAGCCCGGCTCGGTGAGCGGTTGCGCGATCTGTTCGGTTCATACGGAAGCGCCGGCGGGCACGCGATAATGGCGAAGGCAGTTGTTCGACTCTCGTCCTGGCGGGCTGAGAAACCCTACGAAGGCGAGCAGGAGCTCGCGGAACAGATCAGGGAGGCTCTGTTGCGCGCGCTTTCGAGCAAATCCGTCGGAGCGGTGTACGAAGACGATCGGGAGCTCTCCTCTGACGATCTCGAACCCGGCCGCGGCGCGATCGGACAGGGGCCGCTCGAGGAATCGGTCGATGCCCGGTAGCAGAAACGCGACCTGAAGCGACGCGAGGTGTCAGTGGAACGATCCATTCGTGTTCTTCGCCCGTCCGTGCGCGCGGTTGTTGCGCTGGCGGCAGTGGTGGCGATCGGATGGGCGGCTCCGGCGGCCGCGCAATCGCCGATATCGTTAGGTCTGGGCGGGGGCGTGACGCTTCCCACCGGCGCGCTCGAGCCGGAGCTCGAGCGCGGATACCACGGTATGGCGATGCTCCGGCTGGGCGTGCCGCTGGTGCCGGTGCATTTTCGCGCCGACGCCACGTATGGGATGATGTCCGACCGGTCGGCGGCAGGAAACGATCTGCTGGTCGCGTCCGCGACAGGCAACCTTGGCTACGATGTCGTTCCCCTCGGCCTGGCGGCTGTGTACGTGGTGGGCGGAGGAGGCTACTACTGGACCGAGGTCGAGGCGGTGGGGGCGACCCGCGTCCGCAACCTCGGGTGGAATGCCGGTGCTGGATTCCGCGTGTCGCTAGGCGGGCTTCGCCTGTTCGCCGAGGCACGCTACCATACGGTGAAGCTGGACGGCGGCGATGCACACTTCGTTCCGGTGACCGTGGGCCTCTTCTTCTAGCGCCGGGCGACTATCCGGGGCATCCGTCGGAGCCCCCCGTACAGCCGGGCAGTTAGGCGGCGCCGTCTGCCGCGAGCAGCACCCTGGCGGCTTCGGGGGTAACCGGCGCCGAGAACAGAAAGCCCTGAGCCTGCTCGCAGCCGAGCGCGCGTAGTGTGGCGAGTTGCGCTTCGGTAGTGACGCCCTCGGCCACCGCCCGCAGGTTCAGACTCGCCGCCAGCGTCAACACGGTACGTACTAGCTGAAAATGGCGGTCCATCGAATCCATGTGACTGATGAACGACCGGTCGATCTTGATGGCGTCGATCGGCAGCTGCGACAGATAGCTGAGCGACGAGTAGCCGGTTCCGAAATCATCCATGTACAGCTCGACGCCGAGTTTCTTGAGGTCGTTGAGCACGCCTGCCGCGGAAGATGGATTCTCGACGATCACGCTCTCGGTGATCTCCAGCTTGAGCGTGTCGGGCGCGATGCCACTGTCCTTCACAGCCCTGGCTACCGAGTCGACCAGATCCGACTGCGCGATCTGGCGTACCGAGAGATTCACACACATCGAGAGCGGGTGATCGCCCAGGGGAAAGTCGCGTTGCCATTCGGCGAGCTGTCGGCAAGCTTCATTGAGCACCCAGATTCCAATCGGAACGATCAGTCCCGTCTCTTCCGCAACCGGGATGAACTCACCCGGTCCGACGATTCCGCGCTCCGGGTGCATCCACCTGACGAGCGCCTCCATGCCGCAGATCCGTCCGGTCCGCAACGCGATGATGGGCTGATAGTAGACCGTGAACTCCTGCCGCTCGATGGCGCGCCGCAGGTCCGTCTCTGTCTGAAGGCGCGCCAGCGCGTGCGCGTGCATCCGCCGATCGAACATCTCGTAGCGCGCCTTGCCGCTGGCCTTGGCGCGGTACATGGCCATGTCGGCGCTGCGCAGCATGTAGTCGGGAAGCCCGTACGCCGAGGCGCTGTCGACGATGCCGATGCTCACCGAAGTGAAGACTTCGTAGCCGGTGAGGTTCACCGGCTCCGCCAGTTCTTTCTGGATTCGCTCGGCGATGCGGCCGGCATCGCTGATGTGAACAATGTTCTCGAGCAGAATTCCGAACTCATCGCCGCCAAGGCGGGCAACAGTGTCTTCGGCGCGCAAACACGATTGCAGCCTTTCGGCGACCGCGACCAGCAACTCGTCGCCCACCTGGTGGCCCAGGCTGTCGTTCACGACCTTGAATCGGTCGAGGTCCAGAAAGAGGACGGCGAACAGGGCCTCCTTGCGCCGCTTGAACCGGGCGATCGCGTGCGACAGCCGCTCCATGAACAACGTCCGGTTAGGCAGCCCGGTGAGTGCGTCGTGGAGGGTGCTGTGACGGAGGCGGTGTTCGACGCGCGTGCGCTCGTCCAGGTCGCTGCGCAGCAGCGCCTCTTCCGTAGCGAGCTCCGCCAGTTCGTGCAGCGACGGGTGTATCGTTTCCGCGAGTCCTTCGCCGGCCAGCGGAACGATTGCGCCAATGAGCATGTCGCTCGCGTCGTATACTCGGGCGCCGCGAAAGTCCCGGACGACTGCCTGATCCAGCGACAGCCAGTACGGCGCGCGACTTCCGATGACCACGTCGCGCGGCGCGGCTATCGCGGCACGCACGATCGTGTTTCCATTTCCATCGCCCGACACGATTGCCACGGCGGCTCCACTGGCGGCGGCGGCGAGACGCGCCAGCCGATCGCAAGTGCTGGCCGGAAGCAGGTCGAGGATACCGAGCGGCGTGTCCGTGGCCGCCAGAAGCGCCGCAGCGATGTCGACCGCTACCTGGCGACGTCTATCTTCGTCGTCGTCGGCTGGCGCGCTGGCGCTGGAGAGGAGTGGGGTGGCCATCTACAAATGACGCGGGTCTCGGCCGCGTAGTCACGCCACTGCGGTGCAGGTCAGTCTGCGCGGCGCATCACCAGTGAGGCGTTAATGCCGCCAAACCCAAAGGAATTCGACAGCAGTGTGTCGACCCCGGCGTTGCGGCCATGGCTGGGAACGTAATCCAGGTCGCAGCCCTCGTCGGGGGTGCTGAGGTTGACCGTCGGCGGCAGCCAGCCGGACTGGAGAGCGAGGGAGCAGATGCCTGCTTCAAATGCTCCGGATGCACCGAGCGCATGGCCGTAGTATCCCTTGGTTCCGCTCACTGGAATCTGATATGACCGCTCACCGAAGACCCGCTTGATGGCCCTGGTTTCCGTTACATCGTTGAGCGGGGTGGAGCTGCCGTGGGCATTGATGTAGCCGATCTCCTCCGGATTCACCCGGGCATCGGAAAGCGCGCGCTGCATCGCGTAGGCGGCCATGCTCGCATCCGGGCGAGGCGCTGTCATGTGGTGAGCGTCGTTAGACGATCCGAAGCCGAGGATCTCGGCGTAGACGGGTGCGCCGCGCGCGAGGGCGCGCCCGCGCTCTTCGAGCACCAGCACGACGGCGCCCTCACCCATTACGAATCCATCGCGATCGCGGTCGAACGGACGGGAAGAAGCCTCGGGCTCGTCGTTTCGTGATGACATGGCGCGAATTATCGAGAACGCGCCAAAGCAAAGTGGTGAGAGCGGCGCCTCGGCGCCGCCGCAGAGCATGACGTCGGCATCGTCATCCCGGATGGCTCGAAAGGCGTTGCCGACGGCGATCGTTCCCGAGGCGCAGCTCATGGCGTTGGTGGAATTAGGCCCCTGCACGCCCAGGTCGATCGCAATGTTGCAGCTCGACGCGCCGCCGAACACCATCAACGCCAGCCCGGGATCGACGTGGCGGAGACCGTGCTGGAAGTATACCTGGCATTGCGACTCGGCGAATCCGACGCCACCTAACGCGGTACCCATGTTGGCGCCGATGCGCTCGCGGCGTTCCCGTTCGAGGACCAACTCGGCGTCGGCGACAGCCAGCCGGGCAGCAGTGACCGAGTACTGGCCGAACAGATCCAGGCGCTTGGCGCGCTTGCGATCCAGGAAGTCGGCCGGATCGAAGTCCCTTACTTCAGCCGCATTGTGGCTTCGGAACTCGCTGGGATCGAAGCGCGTGATGGAGCGCACCGCCGACCGCTGGGCGAGCATACCCTCCCACATTTCCTTTCGGGTGATCCCGATTGGTGTCACCGCCCCGATTCCCGTCACCACCACACGCCGCCGATCCATACAACCTCCTACCCGTTATGTGTTGGGCGCGTTCGCCGGGGAGAGCCCTCGACCACCGCGGCCAGTCCAGCCAAAGTGCGTGAGGCAATGCCGTGCACGAACACTGGGCCAATGACGAGCACCGCCGCCGGCACGCCGACCAGGGGCCAGCGAGGCCCGTTCCACGCGTGGACCAGGCGCACGTGGGTGCCGCCGTCGCGCTCCGAAAATCCCCATTCCACATCCATTCCCTTCGTCACGCCGCCGGTATGGCGGAACCGTACCGCCGGCGCGTCGTGATCCACCACCATTTCCGACCGCCACCAGGTCGGCCAGTTCACCGGGCCGAACGGACGATTGGCGGCCATCTCCACCAGACCGCCGCCGCCGGCGTCCCTGCGGTTGAACCGCACGTACCGGTAATGAGCAAGGTGCCCCGGCCACTCCTCTACTGCGCTCACCAGATCGAATATTGCGCGCACTGGCGCACGCACGAACATCTCATCCACCGTTTCCATCGCCCGACCTAACGGCATAGGGCCGATTGAAGGACTGTGACGGGTCGCCGGCTTGTTGTCGGTATGCATTACACCTCCGTTGGAGACCAGGCAGAAGCGATGCGAAACCCGGCGCGAGCGCGGGTCTTCGCATCGCGGCCGGTCGCGCTCCTGACCAGCATCCGAAGTTCGGGAACGGTGTAGCCGCGTAGCACCGACACCACTCCGTCGTGCCGGCTCACCGGGTGAAAGAAGAGCGGCCACGACGCGAGCCAGATGCCAGCCGCGGCCAGCCAGCTGCGGCGCAGATCGCTGACGATGACGCACCGCCGCGCCACGCGGTCCATCTCCTTGAGCAGCGCCGCCGCCGTCTCATCGTCGAAGTGGTGAAGGAGCTGCGAGCAGATCACCACATCCACCGACCGCTCGCGAAAGGGCAGGGCGAGCGCGGTGGCGCGGACCATCGGCAGCTCCGGCGAGACCACGGCGAGCGCAAGGGCAAGACTGGACTCCAGCCCGATCGTTCGGAGGGGTACTCCTGCGCGGAGTGCCAGAGCACGCGCGGCGGAAGGAACATCACCGCATCCAGTGCCCACATCGAGCAGCGTCAGCGGTGCTCCGCCGGCACTTGCCAGCACGCACTCCAGCTCCCGCATGACGGCCCGGCGACCCCCGAACAGTGCGTTGGCGCGCGCAACGTCTGCCAGCGATCGCCTCACGACCCGGGCGTCGGTTGCCGGATCATCCAGTATCTCCTTCCCGCGACGCCGAGATGGAACCAGCCAATCGCCCATCCTAACGCTCCAGCTCGGCATAGCCACCGCGATAGTAGAGCAGGGGGCGCGCATCACCGGCGGCCGCGCCAACCACTCGTCCGACGATGATGCTGTGATCGCCGCCCGAATACCGGTCCTCGAGCACGCATTCCAGGTGAGCCAGGGCATCGGTGAGGAGCGGCGCGCCCGATGCCGCGCGCGTAAGGCCCAGCCCGTCGAACCGAGTGTCGTCAGGCGGCTCGGCGAACCGGCGGGAGATCATTTCCTGGTCGGAGGCGAGCAGACTCACGGCAAAGTGCTCCACGTGCTGTAGCAGTTCGTGCATGCGCGTGGTCCGGTCGATGCACACCAGCACCAGCGGCGGATCCAGACTGAGCGAGCAGAAAGCACTGGCGGTCATCCCATGATCGGTGTCGCCGTTCCGGACGGTCACCACCGTGACGCCGGAGGCGAAGCGGCCCAGCACGCTGCGGAAGGTCGCTTGGTCGACGGACATTACGCTCCGAATGGCGATGCGGGGACATCGGCCTGTGCCTCCGCTTTCGATAAATGGTGTGGCGCAACCGCGAGCGCCAGCATGGTCAGGGCGAACGGCAGGGAAAGCACGGCGGATGGTGGCACGAAGTCTCCGGCTACGCCGACTATCAGATCTGCCAGGGCTTTGCGACGGCGCATTGCACGCACTGCGCCATTCAGAAGCGGCGGCGCACCCACGGCCAGCCCCACGAGCCTCTCCACCCGCCACTTGCCTGCGAAGGCACGGCGCCGCGCCTCGTGATAGCGTTGAAGCGCATCGGATGCCGCGCCCTCGCTGGAGGCATCCAGTGCAGCCACGATGAAGGGCGCGAGCATCTCTCCCCCGCGTAGCGCGGCGAAGATCCCTTCGCCGGTGAACGGGTCGAAGAAATCCGCCGCATCGCCAACGAGCGCTGCGCCCGGGACCCAGCTGCTGCGCGCCCGCGATGCGAAGGGCCCAGTGGCACGTACCGGCGTGTGGCGTACGGCTCCAGCGAACCGCGCGCGAAGTGCGGGATCACGCGCGATCCTGTCTTCCATGAGCGACAGGGGATTGCCACGCCACGCCCGCATCACGATTGCCGGCACTACTACGGCGACGTTGGTGAGTCCTCCCCCCACCGGTGCAAGCCCGAGGTAGCCGTCGGAGGAGACGTGCATTTCGCCGTACGACGACATGCCGTGCACCCCGAGAAAGTGGGTTACGAGCGCAATGCGTCGTGGAACGCGGGCTCGCCTTGCGAGACCCAGTCGCGCGGCGACCACCGAGCGCAGTCCGTCGGCTCCGACGATCAGGTGCGCCGGGAACTCCGTGCGCGCGCCACTCTCGAGCCGCGCGAGCACTCCGCACACCCTTCCACGCGCGTCTCGCCGCACGTCCACCACTTGCACGCCCTCTTGCACCCGCGCGCCGGCCGAGCGCGCGCATTCGAGCAGTATGGCGTCTAGCACCGTCCGGCGAAGAGCCAGTCCGTGGTCTCGATAGGCGGGATAGCCGTGACCGGCGGCGAAGTCCCCCTGCATGATCTCACCGGCGGGCGAGCGCACTCGCATACCGGACAGCTGGGCCGCACCCGCGTCTTCGACGGAATGCAGCGCCCCCATCTCATCGAGTAGTCGCGATGCCTCGGGGCTCAGGTACTCGGAGCAGGGCTTGTCGCGCGGGAACCGCGCCCTGTCGAGGAGGCCTACGTTCACGCCGGACCTGGCCAGCGCCCAGGCGGTGAAGGCGCCGGCCGGCCCTCCGCCCACTACCAGCACATCTTCCGCGCGTGGTGTCACGAAACCGCCCTCGACAGGCGCTGGAAGATTCCCATGTAGCGCCAGTGCGGACGCGGGAGCCGCAGCAGCGAGGCGGCGCGCGTCAGCAGTGGCAATACCGGCGAGCGGGAGTCGGCCGAGAACATGAATCGCGGATGATCGCTGGCGAAGGCGCGCAGGCGCTTCACCACCCGCTCCAACGGCAGAGCAGACGCATGGTAGAAGGTGGGCACGAGCAGTGGATCGTCAGGCGCGACCACGCCATCGTCGATGGCGATTTGCTGCAGCGTGGTGCCGGGATACACCCGCACGCCCACCGTGATGTACACCGCGTCGCCGCGCTCCAGCCGCCAGGCGGCGAATCGAAGCGTCTCTTCCAGAGTCTCGCCGGTCTCGCCAGGCCCGCCGACGAGAAAGATCCACAGGACGCCGATACCCGCCGCCTCCACATCGCGGGCTACTGTGCGAACCTGGTCGGCATCGAACCCCTTCTGCAGCCGCGCAAGTACGGAATCGCTGGCGCTTTCGGCGGTTATTCCCAGCCAGCGGAAGCCCGCGCGTCGCATCGCGGCCAGCAACTCGGGCGGCGCGTTGGCCGGCGTGAAATTGGTCGTGTCGAGGTGGGCGTGCAGGCCACGCCTGACGATTGCTTCGCACACGGCCGTCGCGTGACGCGATGGCGCATTGAAGGTGGAGTCGACGAACTCGAAGTGACGCACACCCTGGCTCCGGCTAAGCGCCTCCATCTCGTCGACGACCCCTTCAGGATCGCGCAATCGGTAGCCCCAACCCTCGACGTTGAGATAAGTGCAGTAGACGCACTTGAATACGCACCCGCGCTTGGTCTGAATGGGAACCGTTCCGCCGTGGCGCTCGTAACGCCTGAGATCCAGCCAGCGGGACTGGCTCGAAGGCGGTAGTGCGTCCAGGTCGGCGCCGCCCCCCGGTGGGGCAAGACGCGCCCGTCCGTCGACCCGCCTCACGAGTCCCGGAATGTCCCCTGGATCGCGGCCGGCGGCCATTGCATCGACCAGCGCCACCGTGGCGCGCTCACCATCGCCGGCCACCGCGTGCTCCAGGTTCAGCGCTTCGAGCAGCGACTCCGGCGCAACGCCGAACGCGGCGCCCCCGGCCATCACCCGCGCCCGGGGCGCGGCTGACCGCAATGTCTCGAGGATGTCCGACGCTTCCGGCGTATAGTGTCTAAGTGCTACGAAATCGCTGTTGTCGATGTTGCGGATACCGACGCCGATCACGTCCGGGCACGCCTGACGAACCGCGCGCCGCGCAGCCGCGTGCGGGTCACGCGTAAAGCACAAGTCTTCTACCCGAACCGCATGCCCCGCCGCCTCCAGCGCCGAGGCTACGCAAGCCACGCCGTTGGGCACCACCGGGAACGGCTGTCGCTCGCGGTTCGTGTTGACGAGCAATACGCTCGCCCCGCCTTGCGAGCCCCGGCCCGACGACAATGCCGTCATGGAAGGCGAACGAAGGCCCGCGTATCGAGCAGCAGCGTATCGTCACGAACGTCATAGGCAAACCGAACCGTGCCCGGACCGGGCGCGTCGTACGTGATTACCACTGTTCCTCCCTCGGTACGCCAGCTCGCGTGGGCGACCACCGTATCGAAAAATCCGAACGTGAGATTTGTCGCGACCACCGTACGGGTGGCGCTGCCGGACGCGGCAAACTGCCACGTAGTCTCGGATGCGTGAGACGTGCCTTGGTCATCCGTAAACAGAACGATGCGCCACCAGGATCCCACCAGCACCGCATCGCGCGAGGCCGGTCCGTTTCCGGAGCCCGGCGGTCCGGTGAAGCCCAGCGTGGAGCGTTCACCACACGATATGACGCTTGCCAGTGAAGCGATGATGAGCAGCGTGCGCCACACGTTCCAGGCAGCGCCCGGGCCCGAGCGCGCTCGCGGTGCCAAGCTACTGCACCACCACCGTGCCGAGGGTGTTCTCCACACGGTACGGGTGGCTTCCGGGTATGGTGAATCGCTGCGCCTCGCGGCCCAATGGTCCCTTGAGCGGAGCCGTTTCCCATAGCTCGGTGGTGGACACCGCAGCGTGCAGGTCCTGATCGGCGGATCGGAACACGATCGCCGCGCCGGCGGGAATGGTTGCCGTCGCCGGCGTGAGCTGAGTTACTGCTGTCGGTGTGCTCGCCTTGAACATGCGCACGACTGCGTACTGATCCACGACGAAGAATGGCAGCATCGCCGACGCCAATCCTCCGATGCTGGCAGTAATCGTACCGCTGCCCGGCGCGGTTCCGATCATGCGCGCGGAGTCCGTACCGGCGATAGGCAGTATGGTGAGCAGCGAAGAGCCTGACGACCACACGATGGCGCCACCGCCGACCGAGGTCATCGGATTTCCGTTGGCATCGGAGCGGAAAGCATTTATCGTCAGAGTGTCGTTGGGCAGTACGTCGCCGGACAGGCGCGTCGCGCCAGCCATGAGTGCCACCGCGGTATCCTGGGCGAAGGTGATCCGCGTCGCGGTCTGCTGAACCCGGAGGACGATGGTATCGGCAGCAGCTCCGACCTGTGCGGTTATTCGGGCAATGCCGTTCTGTGTGACGGACACGAATCCGCCGGAAATTACGGTGGCTACTCCGGGGTCGAGGCTGCGCCAGGTGAAGCTGAAGGTATGCGGCGGCACCTCCACCCTGTTGGCATTGAGTCCGAATGCGTTGAGCTGCAGCTGACCGTAGGCACTAACGTCCATGGTGTCGGCACCCTGGATGGCGACGAAGCGCACGATGTCCGGGTTCTCCGTCGGTCCGTCGGAGGAGCAGGCGGAAAACAGAGCGATCCCGGCGAGAAGCGAAGCTTTTCGAACGAATGCGAGCATGCAGGTCGGGCCGGTCAGAGGCTGAGCGTCGCCGCAACGGCGGCGCCCACTATCGTGCAAGAGAGATTTACCGCGTCGTTCTCCAGCCACGCCAGCCCCCCGATCACTCGCGTTTGCATGCCGCACCGATGAACGCGCTGTTCCGTTTCCATTGAGCACGACTCGCACCGTCGCCTCTGCTGCACGGTGGCACCTGCCAGCGAGTCGCTTGCCGCGCCGGCCAGGCCGCCTGCGAAGGCAGCGGCGGCCAGCTCGGATCCCCAGCCTAGCGACATTGCTGCTCCGCTCATGAACGCGGCTCCGCAAGCGGTGGCCGCCAGCCCTGCGGGACTCACTGCACCGGAAGTGCCCGCGGGGACTCGTTGCCAGGTAGTGATCATGCGCGGAGCACTGCTGGCCATCGAGCCGACCTCGGTGCCCCACGTGTCTGCCGCTGCCGCGGCGAGGGCACCGAGCCCTGCCGCGGTCCAGAGGGTGTGCGGCCAGAGGATGGCCCCCGCTGCGGCGGCGGCGAACACACCTCCATTCGCGAGCACCTGGACTGCATCGCGAGGGCCACGCTTGTCGACGATTCCCAGGACCTCTGGTGCCTGCCGACTGGCCGTTGCAGAGGAGAGCGCGCTCGATGCGACGAAGAAGAGGATGAGCAGTATTCCCCATTGCCACCCTGCCGCTACGGCCAGCGTGCCGATCAGAGCGGCTGCCGCCGCTCCCCACGCGGTGAGGGAGCGAGTCCGCCAGGCGCCGACGGCGATCGCCACCGCCAGCACGGCGCCTAGAGCGCCTCGCTCGATCACTCGGCCGAGCGGCGGCGATCTGCGTCCATCAGCTCCCGGAGGAGGCGCTTTCTCAGCTCCGGCGGTGCCTGCTCGAGATGCGCCCGCTTGGCGATGAACTGCAGGAAGACGCGTTCGTGCGCGAACTTGGGCTCGCAGCGTGCGCATGCAGCCAGATGTTGCTCAATGGTTTTTTCCACGTCCTCGTTGAGTTCCCCGTCGAGGAACTCATAAACACGTTCGAGCGCCTCGTCGCAGCCCAGGGAAAGCGGATCGGTTGGGGACGGATCGGTGGTCATCGGCTCCTGGCTTCGATGGTGCCGCAGGGGGACACGACCAGAGACGGATGATGGGTTATGCCAGACAAACGTAGTGCCCGCAACCCGCGGTTCCCCCGCCGGGCTTGCTTGTAACGGCTTGCTTCGACCACTAGGTTGTGACCTGCATCACTATGACTATTTCCATCGACGCCCTCCTCCCGCTTAGTCTGCTGCACGCAGTCCGCAGCGTCGATACCCCCGACGACGACGTCGAAGCGGAGTACACACTCGATCTGCGCAACAAGCGTTTTGGCCTGAGCGAAACCGTATATGCGCAGATTCTCCGCTATTCGGAGGCGGTTAGGCGGAGCGAGCGCGCGGGTGCACACGAGGTGGCGGCACTCGCTACGCTCATCGGCCGCCGGCCCGACGCCGAAGAGGTGTTCGGCGAGGCCGGGCGGCATCTCGCACGCGAAGCCTATCGTACCATTCCCGTTACGACGCGCAAGTTGCTACGGGTTCTTCCCAACCTGGTCGCCCGCCCGGTGGCGGCGCGGCGTGCCAATCGGATCGCTCGCCGGTACCTCAACGGAACCGTGCGCCGGGAAGGCTCCTCGATCACTCTGACCGTTCCCAATTCCTTGACGCAGGAGGCAACGAGCGGCCAGGGCTGCGCATTCTACAATGCGGCGCTCGGCGAGTTGCTGAATCTGCTCGTAAGCTCCTCAGGCGCCATCGAGCACGCTCGCTGCGCGTCGCGCGGTGAAGGAGAGTGTGAATGGAAGGCGGAGCTGGCTGACTGAATTCACCGGCGCCTTAGCCGCCCTGCAACTGCTCGACGAGCGTTCGCAGTGCGATCTGCCAGGACAGTGGTGAACCGGCGAGGTCTTCCCGCCGCTGCCCGCGAAGCTGGGCAATCTCGTCGTCGCGAATGCGTTCCTCGCCGCCTATGGCGCTGACGAGGAAACGCGTTCGCTTCGCCAGCATGCCCTCGGCACCAATTCGAACCGGATGTCCCGTCGAATCCGTCAACACGCCGGTGAGCAGCGCAACCCAAACAGGTTGATCGAGTGAGGTGAGCCAGGGGATCTCCTGAGCGTGTCCGCTGCCCAGATCAACGACCTTGTTCCCGCGCAGGCCGGTCTGCCGCGGCCAGAACGGCGCTATCTCGAGGGTGATGATCATGGCGTGGCCCACGCCGGCCGCGGAGAGCGCAGAACCTAACCATGAGCTGAAGGCGCGCCCGGGCGGCTCGACCGACAGCACCATCGATCGCGCCGGTTCGCCTGGCAATGCAGCATCGGCAGGGTCCTCGATGCAATCGCCGGCCAGATCCATGGCGCAGGAGAATCGCACGTCAGGTGGAGAGCCAGGCAACGGCGCGGGTGGCGCGATGCGCGGCCCGGGAGCCAACGAATCCAGGAAGGCGTTCATCTCGGCCAGCAACGCCTCCATCGCTGGCCCGCCCTGGGGGTCGAAGATGGGAGCCTGGGCACCGCCGCGTTGATAGGCAACGGGCAACCAGGCGACCGGACCGGGACCAGCGATTCGGCCGGTATAGAATGGTGCACGGTCGAACGTACGCGGGCCGACCCCCGCGCGCATGATCCCGCTGGCGCAGCCATGCAGTGCGAGGAGGATGAAGAGGTAGGCGGCGTGGCGAGTCATGGCAGTGGGTACCGGGAGTAGACGTTGAGGTAATGAGGGATCCGGACCGGAAGTCACGCATCCAGCGGCCGTGCTGCTTCAGAGTCTTGATCGTCCTTCCAAAGGCGGTATGCAGGCGCGTGGGGCCCTCGATGTAACGGAAGTCATAGGGTGCCGCGCGGATGAATCGACCCAAGCCGAGACCTTCTCAATGCGATCTCTCCTCGCTGTCCTTCTCATTGCGGGAATCGCCGCTTGCGGGCGCGATCCCATCGCCCCGCCCGTATCGGGCACCTTGATCTTCCGCGCATCGTCCAGCTGTCACACTGGCACCGTCGAGCTCACAGTCGACGACGTGGTGAAGGGCAACTACGCCATGTACCCGAATGCCACCGTCAAGTCGTTCACCGTGGATGCCGGCGCGCACAGCGCGGAGGCGCGTGAGATCGGAGGCAGCGGTCTTACATGGCCTAGGATCGACTTCAACGTACGCGAGAGGGAGTCTTTCACGCTCGACATGACCTGTTCGTAGGAATCGCCTAGCCAGCTCCCGCGATCAACATCCGCAGCCCCAGTCCCAGAATTGCGAGCGTCAACAGCCTGACGAGCCACTTGGCATGGATGCGGTGTGAGACAGCGGCACCAAGCTGCGCGCCGAGCACGACGCCGACCCCCAGCGCAGCGGCAAGTGGCCAGTTGACGAAGCCGCGGCGGGTGTATTCCAGAACCGCCGTGAAAGCCGTCGCCGCCAGGACGAAAGTCGAAGTTGCCGTGGCTACATGCACAGAAAAGCCCATCAGGTGAATCATCGCCGGCACATGAATCACGCCTCCACCAATGCCGAGCAGACTGCTGATGATCCCCACCAGGAACGAGATGGCCAGCGCCAACGGCGCGCTGAACGAGATTGCGTGCGCAGTGCCGCTGCCATCGGTGAAGCTGCGCTGTACACGGTACCAATTGCCGCCCAGCGAAGATGGAATGGCGCCTGGCGTCTGAGGGCGAACGAAAAGAAAGATCGCCATCCCAATGAGAAACGTCGCAAATACCAGCTCGAATGCGCGCTGCGGAATCCGCACGGCTATCGCTGGTCCGATCAGTGCACCGGGAATGGTGCCCGCCGCGAGGATCAATCCCGCTCGAACGTCGACGCGCCGCCGGCGCAGATATCCGGCTGATCCACTTGCCGCATTCAGAAAAACAACTACCAGCGAGGTTGCGGCAGCAGCGGGGGGCGACAAGTTATACACGAGGAGGAGCAACGGCACGACCAGAAAGCCGCCGCCGAGTCCTACCAGAGTGCCATACGTACCGACCGCCACTCCGATGAACGCCAGGAGCGCGAACTCCACGATGCCGATGAGATCCTCTCGCTGTACGGGCGCCGCCAAGCCGGCGCGCTGCGAGGCTAACAATTCGCCGTCCCCCCCACAAGTCTGCACTGAGAGAGTGCGAGCGTGCTGACGCGAGAGACACTGCCGCGCGTACAGCGGGCGCTTGCCGAAGCTGGAGTCGACGGGTGGCTGCTATTCGACTTCCGAGGCGTCAACCCCGTCGCGGCCGGAATACTTGGCGTACACGGCATGCTCACCCGGCGCATCTTCGGCTTCATCCCGAGCGAGGGTGTGCCGGTAGCGATTACGCACAACATCGAACAGGGAGCGTGGCGGGACTGGCCGTCGGAGTGGACGCGGGAGCGATACAGCGGGTGGGAGGAGCTGGAGCGCCTCCTCGCCAGGCACGTCGGTGGCAAGACGGTGGCGATGGAGTACTCGCCTGACGATGCGGTGCCCTATCTGGACCGCATACCCGCCGGGGTTCTCGAACTGGTGCGCGGATCAGGCGCTGCCGTCGTCTCCTCGGGAGAGCTGGTAACCCGGTTCTATGCGGTGCTCACCGAGTCTCAGATCGCCGCGCACGAGCGCGCGGCCGAGATAGTGGCGGAAACGGGGCAGGCCGCAATTCGCCTCGCCGGCGAGCGCGCAACCACGGCCACGCCGATCGCCGAGCACGAGCTGCGCGACTGGATCATGGAACGCCTGTCGAGCGCGGGACTCGTCTCCGATCACCCGGCCATTGTCGCAGTAGATGAGGGCGCGGCCAACCCGCACTACGAGCCGTCGCCCGGCAATTCGCGACCGATCATCGCCGGCTCCACGCTGCTCGTCGATCTCTGGGGCGGCGAGCCGGGCAACCCGTACGCGGACCAGACGTGGATGGGGAGCCTCGGCGCTCCATCACCCCGCGTGCGTACGGTGTGGGAGACGGTCCGCGACGCACGCGATGCGGCGATCGCATTGGTGCACGAGCGCGCGTCGAGCGGGGCACCGTTGCGCGGCGCCGAAGTGGATGACGCCGCCCGCGGCGTGGTAGCCTCGAGGGGATTCGGCGAGCAGTTCGTGCACCGTACCGGCCATTCGATCGATGCGCGTGATCTGCACGGATCGGGGCCCCATCTCGACAATTACGAAACGCGCGAAGAGAGGCTGCTGCTCCCCGGCGTGGCGTTCTCCATCGAGCCGGGGGTATACCTGCCTGGCGAGTTCGGAATACGAAGCGAAGTGAACGTGATCTATGGTGCGGCAAAGGCCGTGGTCACGCCCAGGGTGTATCAGCGCGACCTGCTGGTGGTCTGAGCGCTGGTGACCGTGCCACCGCTGGATTCTCCCGCCGAGCCGAAAGCCAAAGCGGCCACCGCCGAACTCCCTCGAAAACTGGGGATGTTGAGCGCGACCATGATCGTCGTCGGTGCCATCATGGGAGGCGGAATCTTCTTCACTCCTGCGAACGTGGCGCAGCATTTGGACGGTGTCGCGCTCAT
>CAZPCC010000098.1:0-1528 GCA_964584905.1 uncultured Gemmatimonadaceae bacterium
TGCTGCGTCCAAAGCTGGCGCAGCGCTCGCTCATCCCCGCGGATGGCGCGCTCGATTACGAACTGATCGGTGGCGAGTGCGGTCATTGGTTCCAGAAATTAAGGCACCGGGGGACGGGGGAGGGTTGCCGAAAAGCAGGAATTAGGAATTAGGAACTAGGAAATAGGAAAGGAACAGGAAAGAGAAAGTTAGGAGCTGAGCGACTGGCCCTGGCCCTACCCGCATTGAACCGCGCGGCGCAGCGCGCCGCGCAGTCCGACCCTATTTCCTGGTTCCTGACTCCTGTTTCCTGTTTCTTTCCTGTTTCCAATCCTTCTCTACAGTGCGGCGCTTTCCCGGAATTCCGGCGCTACCCTCCCCGCCCCGTCCAGCTCTGCTTCAAAGCCCCTCGCCAATCCGATCAAGGCTGCCTCGCTCCAGGCCGGCCCGAAAAAGGACAGCCCGACCGGGAGGCCGAAGACCAATCCGGCCGGGACGGTGATGTTCGGGTATCCGGCTACCGCGGCCAGCGCAGAGCTGCCCCCGCCGTAGTGGTCGCCGTTGATCAGGTCGGTCGGCCAGGCCGGCCCTCCGGTTGGAGCCACGATCGCGTCGATCCGGTGGGTCTGCACCGCACGGTCGATCCCTTCGGTGCGGGCGAGGCGGTGATTCTTCGCCAGCGCGTCCCTGTACGCCTTGTCGGTCAGAGGACCCTTTTCAACGGCCATCTCGAAGATCTCCTGACCGAAATACGGCATCTCCCGGGTCCGGTTTCGTTCGTTGAACTCGATCAGCTGTGCGAGGGTCTTGTAGGGCGCCGCCGCGCCTCGCGCCGCAAGGTACGCCTCGAGATCCGCCTTGAACTCGTAGAGCAGCACTTCGAACTCGGAGTCGCCGAACTGATTGCGCGTCGGCAACTCGATGTCGATCAGCACAGCGCCGCCGTCGCGCAACGCGGCGAGCGCGCGTTCCAGCACTCCGTCAACGTGCGGATTGAATCCGAACATCTCGCGCGCAACGCCCAGGCGCCGTCCGCGCAGCGAAGCCGATGCGAGTGCGGCGCTCCAATCGGAAGGCACGCGGCCGCTGCTCGCCGCTGTCGCGGCATCATCGGGGTCGACGGCCGCCAGCGCACCTAACAGCGCCACCGCATCGCCGACAGTGCGGGCCATTGGACCGGCGGTATCCTGGCTGTGCGCTATCGGCACGATGCCGCTCCGGCTCACCATGCCGATGGTCGGCTTGAATCCCACCAGCCCGCAGGCGTGGGATGGACAGACGATTGACCCATCGGTCTCCGTCCCCACCCCCACCGCCGCAAGATTCGCCGAGATCGCCGCGCCGGTTCCCGCGCTCGATCCGCACGGATTCCTGTCGAGTGCGAAAGGATTCTTCGTCTGGCCACCGCGGGCGCTCCAGCCGCTGCTCGAGCGTGTCGATCGGAAGTTGGCCCACTCGCTCAAATTCGTCTTTCCCATGATGACCGCGCCGGCTTCGCGCATTCGCCTTACGATGAACGCATCGCGTGGCGCATGCGTCAGCAGCGCCA
>CAZPCC010000099.1:0-1568 GCA_964584905.1 uncultured Gemmatimonadaceae bacterium
CCGGAGCGGCTCCGGCGCGCGCAGGCGTTGTTCCAGGCCGTTCGTTTCGACGACGAGGAAACCAAGGCGGCGATCCGCGATGTCTTTGCGAAGACCGGCGAACTCATCGATCCTCATTCAGCCATCGGTGTCGCCGCCAGCCGGGCCGCCCGCCAGGATGGCGACGTGCCGACGGTGGTGCTGGCCACAGCGCACGCGGCCAAGTTCCCGGAGCCTGTCGAGGCTGCAACCGGAGTCCATCCGGCCCTGCCGCCGCGGCTTGCAAACCTCTTCACTCTCGCTGAGCGCTGCGAGGTGCTGCCCCCTGATCTCCTGGCCATTGAGGACTACGTGGCAACGATTCTGACGCAACGAGAGGCTGTGGCATGACGAATATCCGCATTTCTACATTGGACAACGGTCTGAGGGTGGCCAGTGATCCGATGGACACGGTCGAGACCGTCTCCGTAGGCGTGTGGATCGAGGCTGGCGCCCGCGACGAGGACGCGGCCGTCAACGGCGCGTCCCATCTGATCGAGCACATGGTGTTCAAGGGCACGGAGCGGCGCGATGCCCGTTCCATCGCCGAGGAAATCGAGGCTGTGGGCGGCCACCTCAATGCGCACACCTCCCGCGAATACACCGCCTACTATGCCAAGGTGCTGAAGGACGATGCGGGCCTTGCGGTCGATATCCTCGCCGACATCGTCCAGCACGCGAAGCTGGACGCCGAGGAGCTGGAGCGGGAGCGGGCCGTGGTGATCCAGGAAATCATGCAGTCCCACGATACGCCGGACGATATCGTGTTTGATCGCTTCCAGGAGACCGCCTTCCCGCGCCAGCCGATCGGCCGCTCTGTCCTCGGCACGGCGGAGCTCATCCGCAGCATCCCCCGCGAGGCTCTGGTTGCGTACGTGAACGCGCACTACCGTGCATCGGGGATTGTTCTGGCCGCGGCGGGCCGGATCGAGCACGACCATCTGGTCGCGCTGGCTGACGAAGCCTTCAGGGGATTGAAAGCCGGGGCCGAGAAGGCTCGCGAGCCCGCCGTTTATGTTGGCGGCGATTGCCGTGAGAACCGTGATTTGGAGCAGGCGCACATTATCCTCGGCTTCGAAGGGCTGGCCTACCGGGATCCGGATTTTTATGCGCTGTCGGTGCTCTCGACCCTGCTCGGCGGCGGCATGTCCTCGCGCCTGTTTCAGGAAATCCGGGAGAAGCGCGGGCTCGTCTACAGCATCTACTCGTTCCCCTCGTCGTTCATCGACGGTGGCGTGTTCGGGATCTATGCCGGCACCGGAGAAACCGAGGTCGCCGAGCTAGTCCCCCTCGTGTGTGCGGAAATGGTCAAGGTGACGTCGGACGTCACCGAAGCGGAAGTGGCGCGCGCCAAGGCCCAGCTCAAGTCCAGCATTTTCATGTCCCTGGAGAGCACGTCGGCGCGATGCGAGCAGCTTGCGCGGCAGCTCGTCGTATTCGGCCGGCCGCTGACGCTGAACGAGGTCGTCAGCAAAGTCGGCGAGGTCGATGTCGATGCGGTGCGGCGGGTGGCACGGCGTCTGATTCAGGGTCCGGTAACGGTCACCGGG
>CAZPCC010000100.1:0-2006 GCA_964584905.1 uncultured Gemmatimonadaceae bacterium
TGCGCATCGACGGTCAGCGCGTGCAGACCGTGACCTGCGCGGTCAGCGGGCGCGGCCTCGATGCCTTCATGGACGAGCTGCGCGCGGCGGTATTCGAGGACATCGAGTTCGGGCCCGACGCGGCGCTCGAATTCACCGGCGCGGCGATCGAGCAGGCCCGCGCGCGGCAGGAGCTGATCCTCTACTCGCTGATCGCCGGCGCCGTCGCGCTGCTCCTGATCTATGTCGCGATCGGCAGCGCCTTCCACACGCTGTTGTTGCTATTGAACCTGCCGTTCTCGCTGGTCGGCGGCGTCATCGCGGTACTGGTGACCGGTGCCACCCTGTCGGTCGGCTCGGTGGTCGGCTTCGTCACCCTGTTCGGCATCACGGTGCGCAACTCGATCATGCTCGTCTCGCATTACCGGCATCTGGTCGACAACGAAGGTTGCCCGTGGAACGCCGCCACGGCGATCCGCGGCGCCCAGGAACGGCTGCCGTCGATCCTCATGACCGCGCTGGTGACCATGCTCGCCATGCTGCCGATCGCGCTCGACAGCGACAACGCCGGCCGCGAGATCATGGGGCCGATGGCGGCGATCATCATCGGCGGGTTGGCATCGTCGACGATCCTCAATCTCTTGATCATGCCGGCTGTGATCTTGAGGTTTGGCCGGTTCGAGCGGCGGAGCGAGGCGTGAGAGCGCGGCTCCGCGCCCACGTCGATCACCCGCCTCGGTGGAGCCGGGCGCAGGGACGCATGCTGACGTCAGCGGATCCCGGCTCAGGATGTTAATCGGGGCGTCTGGAAGATGGGATCTTGCTGTATCAGCTCACTGACCCATTCGACGAAGATGCGCACCTTTGCCGAGAGGTGACGGCTTTGCGGATATATCACCGATATGGGTAACTGTTCCGTCGTCCAGTCAGTGAGCACCTGCGTGAGCTGCCCCGACTCCAGGTACGGCGACGCCACGTAGTTCGCAACCTTCACGATTCCAAAATTCATGAGACCCGCTACAACATAGGCGTCGTGATCGTTCAAAGCCAAGACGCCATCGAGTGTGAGCTCGACCTTCTGTCGACCTCGCGCGAATTCCCAGTCGATGACTCGTCCGGTGCGATTTGAAATGTAGTTGACGCACCGGTGGGCGGAAAGCTCCTCGGGCCTTCGCGGGGTTCCATGCTCCCGCAAGTACGCAGGGCTCGCACAGCAGACGAAGCTCATCGTACCGACTCGTCGTGCGATCAGGCTCGAGTCCGGCTGCATGCCGATGCGCACCACGCAATCGATGCCTTCTTCCAGCAGATGCACCGGTCGAAGTCCCATCCCCAACTCCAATCGCAGATCGGGATAACGGGCGAGGAACGGCGGCAGTTGTGGAATGATGAAAAGCCTCGCGAGCGCACTGGGCAAATCGACGCGCAGTCTTCCCTTCGCCGCGACGCGCGATTGCATGACTGACGCCTCTGCCTCGTCGAGATCCGCAAGGATCTGCGCGCAGCGCTCGTAGAACGCGGCACCGTCCGGAGTGACGGTCACACGTCGCGTGGTGCGCTGGAGCAATCGCACCCCAAGGTACTTTTCGAGGCTCTGCACCAGGTCACTCACGGTCGTCTTCGACATCTGCAGCGAATCGGCCGCTTTCGTGAATCCGCCGAGTTCGACGACGCGAGCGAATGCCTGCAGTGCCCTCAGTCGATCCATTGTCCGCGCTCCCGGACAGTGATTCCGGTTTCTGCCGGTTTATCCCTGTCTTGATGCTAATCATACTGCAATTGCCGATCGATGAACGCTTAAAGGAGACATGCCATGAATGCCAAAACCCTACGCTCACTAACCGCAGCCTTAGTGATCACTTCGCTACCGGTCCCCGCGATCGCGGAATCCTTGGGTGAACATCCCGCCGTGCTCGTCGCGCGCAGTAGCAGCGGCATCGACCCCAATACATTGGGAATTATTCCCAATTCATTCGTCTACCTGCATCCCGCGGGCCCCATCTGGGCATCCGCGACGGCAACGGAAA
>CAZPCC010000101.1:0-5025 GCA_964584905.1 uncultured Gemmatimonadaceae bacterium
GGTTTGCTCGGGAGGGAGAGCAAACGCCTACCGGTCGAGGGTTTGTGCCGCGTGGGCGGCGAGCAGCCCGGGCAGTACCGTTAGGAGTCATGTCACCTGCAAACCGCGCCGACAACGCACTTTCCAAATGGGGTACCGGTAAGAGGCGAGCGCTACACTGGGAAACACCCGCTTACTATTCTCTTCGCCGCCTGAATTGTCAAGATAGGCCAATATGTGGAGTGGTGTCGTATGATGAACCTGTTGTCGATTGCGCTACTGGCCCAGCTCGCGATGCCTGGGCAGCAAGCGTCCCCCGTGTTGTCCTTCCCTGAACCGGGGCTTGACGACAGCGCTTCATATCAGGGATATCAAACACGCTTTTTCCGCGACGCAGCCGGCAATACCGTCCAGATCTACGTTAGAGATGGCCGGGTGGTGCACCTCTGGGCAAACGCGGACAACGAAAGCATCGCGTTCTCCGCGCGCGACGCGGAGGGTGGTGCAGCGCATCTGCGGTGGAGCGGGGAAACGGCCGAGGTATCGAGCTCAGCCGCCGGTCGAACGCTGGAGCACGAGATCGTCGCCGACGCGCAACACGTCCACCTCGGCTGGTTCATTCTCGGCTCCATGCGAGTCGAGCGGGACTTTCAGCACGGCGGCCGGCACAACGCGCCGTTCGGCCAGGGGCGATTCGCGCTGCAGGAAATCGATAGGCTTCTTGCCGCTCTCGACCGTCTGGAGCCGGCGGAGCGGCAGCGGCATCTGACCCTTCTGGGCGCCTCCGATATGCGCGCGCTACGGGCCCGGCTTGAACCACGGATTACCACGCGCACCGGCGA
Source organism: uncultured Gemmatimonadaceae bacterium (assembly GCA_964584905.1). Taxonomy (GTDB): domain Bacteria; phylum Gemmatimonadota; class Gemmatimonadetes; order Gemmatimonadales; family Gemmatimonadaceae; genus JALZIF01. The sequence goes on from CAZPCC010000101.1 coordinate 822, forward strand.
CTCGAGATGGGTGGCACGCGTAGTCCAGCCATCGCTCGATGGTCGGGATTCGCTTGCGCTCGAGCTGTCGGTGGACCCGCGCCAGGTGGCCGCGGTGCACGCCGGAGACTCCTTGTCGCTGCGAGCTCGGTCGGGGCAGAGCGTCACCTTTCGAGTTCGAATAACGACTGGAGCGACGGCCCTCACACCGCTAGCCCGCGCGGAGATCTTCACGCCCGAGTTTCTGGCCTTTCTCGCCGCCGCTCAAGCCGCCGGCGATCGCGGCGCCGGTGCTCACGACACCGCCGTGATGCGGGCGCGCTTGCTGGAGCGACAGGTGCGCGGTGTGGAACTGCTCGTGTCGCGAGAGAAGCTCATGGCGGGACTTCCCAACTATGCGACGTACTTTGGGCGCGACGTGCTGGTGACTGCCCTGATGATGCGCCCCATCTGGCGTAACGAAATGTCGGAGTTCGCCATCGCCAGCGTGCTCCGAAAGCTCTCGCCCACGGGGCAGGTGAGCCATGAAGAGGCAATGGGGGGACAGGCTGTTCGCGAGGCGGCAGCCGAGTATGCCGGATTGTTGGATGAGCATTTCTCCGCGAGGAGCAGCGGAAACACCGCCGCTGCGGACTCCCTTCTCGCTGAATCTCGCGCCGTGCTCGGCGAGCTCAGGAGGGTGCGCGAGAACTATCACATGATCGACGATGAATTTCAGCTGCCGGTTCTGGTGGCGCGGTGGCTCAGCGATCCCGCGGTCACCGCCGAGCGCAAGCGATCGTTCCTCCTCGACTCCGCCGACAGTGGCGTACCCCGCCTCACGCTTCTTCTGCGGGAGCTCGCGCTCGTCTCGAATAAGACGGCCGCGTATGCCGGCAACCCCGTCGCATCCAATCTCGTTTCGTTCCCTCCGCGCGACTCGGGGTGGGCCTCCACGAGCTGGCGGGATAGCAACGCCGGCTATGCCGGCGGCCGGTACGCGATGGATGTGAACGCAGTCTGGGTACCGCACGCGCTGGAATCGCTCGGCCGCATAGTGAGTATGCTCCGCTCGCTGGGGTTTTCGACGGATTCGCTTGCCCGGGCGCTACCTAACGTGCTGGCTGGCACGACTCTCGGAACCTATGCGCGGGACTCACTCGCACTCCGGCGTGCTATCGATATGTGGTGGTCTGCCTCACGACATTTCGAGGTGGTGCTCGGCGCCCCCGAAGTGCGTGCCAGCATCGCCGCGCGGGTCGCCGCCATGCCGGATGAGGAGCGTGACTACTGGACGACCGCTGTGGGCATTCCCGGCGCGATACCCGACTCGCTTGCCTTCATGGATGTCGCTCTTGACGGGGATGGACGCCCGATCGGCGTCGCGAACAGCGATGCCGCCACCCGGCTGTTCCTCAGCGTCGATCGGCCGGCTCGCGGCACGGATGAGCCTGGCGTTTATGATCTGATGCGGGACGTACGCCTCTTTGTACGCCCATATCCGATTGGCCTGTTCATTGAGCGGGTGGGTCCGGTGGTAGCCAATGATGCATACGCGCCGCCGCGTGTGTGGCGCGCGTTCGAGTCCGATCCGTATCACGGTCCACGAGTCGTCTGGGGTCGCGACGTCAACCTGTTTCTGATCGGGCTCGCCGGCCGGATCGCTGCCTCCGCCGACTCCCCTGCCGGGGGCGCTGTGGAAGTTGAACGCCAGCGCGAGCTGCGTGTCGCGTTGCAGCAGGTACTGACTGCCGTGGAGGCATCGGGCTTTCAGAGCGAGCTGTGGAGCTACGAGATCGAGGGCGGCCGGCCGGTTCCAGTCCGCTATGGAACCAGCTCCGAGGTGCAACTCTGGAGCACCACCGATCTGGCCGTGCAGTTCGCGCTGTGGAGACTCCTGCGATAGAGAGACGGCTTCTGCGGTCGTTTTGCCGAGCGGAGACCTATCGTACTGTCCACCCCACCGCCTTCCCCCGGTTCTGCTCATCGAGCCAAACCTTGAGCGGCGCGAAATACTCGACCAGCGCATTGGCATCCATCTGTCGCGTTCCCGTCAGCTGAAACAGAGCTTCGGGCCATGGCTTGGACGCGCCCAGCTTCAACATAGCGTCGAGTTTGGCTCCGGCTGCCTTGCTGCCAAAGAACGAGCACCGATGCAGCGGTCCCGTATGCCCGGCCTCCTCGCATAACGCTCGGTAGAACTGAAACTCCAGCATCCGCGCCAGGAAATAGCGTGTGTAGGGCGTGTTGGCCGGAACATGGTACTTGGCACCGGGATCGAAGTCGTTGGGACCCCGGGTAACCGGAGCGGCGACACCCTGGTAGCGGTTGCGCAACTCCCACCAGGCAGTGTTGTAGTCCGCCGGCTTCACCTCACCCGAGAACACCTTCCACCGCCATTGATCGATCAGCAGACCGAAAGGAAGAAACGCCACCCTGTCGAGTGCCTGGCGAAGAAGGAGCAGGGTATCGTTAGAGATCGGAATGTCGCCGAGGAGCCCTACTTGCTGGAGGTAGCGCGGAGTGATCGACAGCGCTATGGCATCGCCGATCGCCTCGTGGAATCCGTCGTTCGCCCCGTTCTTGAACAGGAGCGGTTGGTCCTTGTACGCCCGCTGGTAGAAGTTGTGTCCGAGCTCGTGATGCACCGTGACGAAATCCTCGGCCGTCACCTCGGTGCACATCTTGATGCGGACGTCCTCCTCGTTGTCGATGTCCCACGCACTGGCGTGGCAAACCACTTCGCGGTCGCGCGGCTTGACGATCATCGAGCGCTCCCAGAACGTCGCCGGGAGCGAGTCGAACCCAAGCGAGGTGAAGAACCCTTCGCCGAAGCGCACCATCCCTACCTGATCGGTGTTCTTTCTCTTCAACAGCTCCGTAACATCGTATCCGGTGCTGGCTGCTCCCGGTGCCACCAGATCGTAAATGTTCGCCCACGACTGCGCCCACATGTTCCCGGTAAGGTGCGCCGGGATCATTCCGTCAGCTGGAACGAGCTCGGTGCCGTACTTCTCGCCGAGCCTGGTGCGCACGTATGCGTGCAGCGAAAGGTATAGCGGTTTCACCTGCTCCCACAGCCGTTCCACCTCTCTGGCGAAGTCGTCAGGCGGCATGTCGTAGTTGGACCGCCACATTGCGCCGGCGTCGGCAAAGCCCAGTTCCCGGGCTCCTTCGTTGGAGAGCTCGACGAATCGCACATAACGATCTTTCATCGGCGGAGCGATCGTGCGCCAACCGGCCCACACGTCCTGCAGCTCCTGTGGTTCCCGGCTCTCGGCGAGGATGCGACTCAACTCGTTGATCTGCAGACACTCCTCGCCTGCGCCCTCACCCTTCTTCGGGCGGCAGTACGTGCCCTTTCCATACTCCGCCTCGAGTCCCACGCTGATCCTGGTCAATTCTTCGGCTTTGGCCGGGTCGGCAGGAGGCGGCGCGGCGAGCGACAACCGGAGCAGCTCGAATTTGCGGCGCAGATCGGCGGGAAGATCCAGCCTTGCGAAGCGAGTGCCTTCGGTTGCAAGGCGTTGCACGGCGACGGAGAAGTTCTTCTGCGCCTCGGCCGACAGCGCTTCGGTGTCGATGGATATGTAGGTGGCGGCTACCCACCCGGCCTGTGCGGCCTTGGTGGACAGTTCGGCCAACTCGTCTTCCGCCGCCTTCATGAAGGCCTGAGCCTCGGTGGCGGTCGGCGTGCCGGCGCGTCGCGAGTCAGGCACCTGGGCGAACGCCGAGTTCGCCGGGAGGAGGAGCAGGAATGCGATGAGGGTGTTCCGCTTCACGTTGTCGCTCGCTGAGGTGATCGCCTGATCATATCCTCGAGAGCGGAGCAGGCAAAGGGAGGACGGTTAGACGCGCGACGCGGGACGCGGGACGCGGGCGGGACGCGCTATGTCGCGCCGGTAGCCGCCCGCGCAATCGCGAGCAGCGTCCAGTATGGCGGCGGGTATCCATGCTCGCTCTCCCATACCCTCGCTCGCGCGGCAACCTCCGCGGCAAGGGCGCGCTGACGCGCCGAGAAGGCCTGGTTCCGGAGCGCCGACCGCGCCGACATCCCTTCCGGAATCGGTCCTGCTCGTCCGAACAGGTTCTTTACCGAGCTATACGCCTTGGCGAGGCGGGCAGGCGGCAGGCGATACCAATCGTAGTCAAGCGCATCGCCCCGCTCCGCCCCTTCGAGCATGGCATCAATCACGACGTTATCCACGTGATCGGAGGCGAGCGATGCTGTGTCCCGCCATTCGGC
>CAZPCC010000102.1:0-2343 GCA_964584905.1 uncultured Gemmatimonadaceae bacterium
TCGACCCCGCTGCTCAATTTTCCCCAAACCGGCATCCTCGGCATGCACAACATCGTCGAGCGCCCGGTGGTAATGGAGGGGAAGCTCGAGATCCGCCCGATGATGTATCTGGCCGTCACGTACGACCACCGGGTCGTCGACGGCAAGGAAGCGGTCCAGTTCCTGGTGGCGATCAAGGAGCGGCTGGAGCACCCGGAGCGGTTGTTGCTGGAGGTGTGAGGGCTCCGCTCCGCGCCCGCGTTAGCGGGCCCGGAGCGTGAAGTGGGCAGCCGGAGCGGCTGCCGGGAGCTGGTGTGGCTGCGGAAGTGACTGCGGCTGCGGCTGCGGGATGCCGCGGCTGCGGCTGCGGCTGCGGCTGCGGCTGCAGATGCGGCTGCAGATGCGGATGCGGCTGCGGATGCGGATGCGGTTGCGGATGCGGATGCAGATGCAGATGCGGATGCGGATGCAGATACGGATGCGGATGCGGATGCGGATGCGGCTGCGGATGCGGATGCGGCCGGCGGGGTCGGGCTGCCTTCGTCTTCATCAGCCCTTTCACGAAAACTTCGCGCCAGCGGCGCGTTCGTTCGAGTCGGTTTCGGCGGTCGAAAGGTCCGTGGCGTTCACAAATGGCGCCGCTGTCACGAAGTTTTCGCGTTTAGGGGCATGAAGACGAAGGCACCCCGACCCCGCCTCCGAGGGGGAGGGTGCTTCCCCCGGGTTGATCGATATGCAACAGCGACTGGCTGACGGCGCGGGGGCGCGGGGCGCGGGGCGCGATGCGCGGGCGCGGGCGCGGCGCGCGGGCGCGGGCGCCTGACGCGCATACACAGATTCGGGAGTGAAATCGATCGGTTGGGGCAAGCCGTCAGAGAGGGCGGAGATCCTCCCCAGATGACGGTTAGGTTTCCCGGCGCCGAAGCAGAGGCAATCGAGCGCGAGTTTGCGGGCGTTAACCTCGGTGACCGCCGACTCGATGATCGCCTTCTAGAGGTTGTGAGGCTTATGGCCGAGCTGCCACGGGAGAGCTTCTCCGGGATGTGCGAGGACGAGGCGGAGCGAGAAGCGCTCTACCGCTTGCTTCGCAACTCGCGCATCGAGAGCGAGGACATCATCAGACCGCACATGGAGGGCACCCTCGAGAGGGCTCGAGCAGCGGAACGGGTTCTCGTCGTTCATGACACTACGGAAGTCCAGATATCCGCCGACGCTGAGCTAAAGAGCTTCATCAACCGCGGCAAGCGCGGGTTTCGCTTGCACGCATCGCTCGCGGTGCGAAGCGACGATGGCGCACCACTCGGGGTTTGTGGTCTCGAAGTCATTCTTCGCAAGAGCGACAAATCGAAGACCAAGAGGCCGAACGGCCAGAGGATGCGCGGCGACGACACGGCGAAGCTAGAGAACAAGGAATCCGATCGCTGGCTCAGGGCGATCACTGAGACTGAGCACAGGCTCACCGGCGGCAAGACCGTCCATGTGATGGACCGGGAAGCGGACAGCTACGCGTTGCTGGCCGCGATGGTCGCCAACAATGTCGATTTCGTCGTCCGTCTCGCGCATAAGAGCCGACGAGCGAAATCGCGCAAGAACGAGGAGTTCTCCTCAATTGAGCGGGTACTTGTTGATGCCAAGCGCTTCAAGCGAACGCGCGAGGTCCAGGTTTCCAAGCGCAAAGCCAAGCGGGCACCGAGTTCGTCCAAACGGTTCGAGACTCGTCGGGCTCGCCGCGCCGAGCTCGAGCTCTCTTGGGCGAAGGTGACAATTCCGAAGCCGCGCTATCTCGGCACGGAGTACCCGAACGAGATCACGCTTCATGTCGTCCGTGCGAGCGAGCAGTCTCCCCCAAAGGGAGTCACGCCGATCGAGTGGACCCTCCTGACGCCGATCGCGGTCGAGACCAAAGCCGGTGTCGAGATGATCATCGACATCTATCGGAAACGTTGGATTATCGAAGAGTACTTTCGGGCCCTCAAGAGCGGGTGCGCTCTCGAGAAGCGTCGGCTCATCAATGCCTGCTCGATCATGAACTCTCTAATGACCTTCGTTCCGATCGCCTGGCGGTCGCTATGGCTCCGACAACGAGCCAGGCAGGACAGCCAAGCGCCAGCAACAGAAATCTTCTCTGCGGCCGAGATCGCCATACTCCGAACCAAGGGCCGGGGTGCTCGGCGCAAACTGCCACAGCGGCTCCCGGTCGGTGAGGCCCTAGCCCTGGTTGCCGAATCCGGAGGCCATCGGAAGCGGGACGGCGACCCCGGCTGGCAGACGCTGATGCGAGGCCTCAACAAACTCGCCCTTCGGGCCGAGGGGTGGGAATTGGCGCAGCTAATGGCGAAGTGATCGCGAGTCAGGCGTGGGCGC
>CAZPCC010000103.1:0-24270 GCA_964584905.1 uncultured Gemmatimonadaceae bacterium
CGCAGATCTACACCGGATTCCGCAGATGATCGCTGCTGCATCTGTAAACATTCTCGGAGCGGTCGTGGCGGTTAGGAAACACCACAGGAACCACAGATTTCGCAGATCGTGCGAACAAGCTCTAGATGGCGTTCTGCGTAATCGGCGTAATTTGTGGTTGCTTGTTTCTTGCGGTTCTTCCAGTCAGCGCGCTTCTCTCGAGATGGGCTGAACGGCGGTCGCTGCGGTTAGGAAACACCACAGGAACCACAGATTGCGCAGATTTCGCAGATCCTGCGAACAAGCTGTAGATGGCGTTCTGCGTAATCGGCGTAATCTGTGGTTGCTTGTTTCTTGCGGTTCTTCCAGCCGGCGAGCTTCTCTCGAGTTGGGGTGAACGGCGGTCGTTGCGGTTATGAAACACCACAGGAACCACAGATTACGCAGATTTCGCAGATCCTGCCAACAAGCTGTAGGTGGCGTTCTGCGTAACCTGTGGTTCGCTTTCGTTTCTTTTTTTGCAATTGCAACTGCCAACCGGAGATAACACCGAGTACGCGATGGCCGCCGCTCGGCCTCGAGTTAGGGCCGCGCTCAGCTTTGTCTCGTAGCCACGATAAAGAGTAGTTATGTTGGGTTGGGTCAGCCGTCACGCGAATTCAGCTTGGCGACAAGGCGCTTGGGAGCGATCATGCGATAGCCGTCGTGCACGAGGTCGCGTAAGTCATCCCAATCGACATCTCCGTCCAGCCAGATCCCGATCCAGCCGCTCGGCCCCACGTACGGAGGCACGAAGTAACGGCCGGGATCCGATTGCGTCAGCAGTCGCTGGTTCTCAGCCGCGGCCTTGCACCAAACGCCGTCGCGTCCGCCGCCATGATGGTCCGAGGCACTGGCAAACATCGCGAAGATCTTGTTTCGCACACGGAAAGTAGGTGCGCCCCAGGCTTCGACTTCGTGCGCCTCGGGGAGCGCCAGGCACATCTTGCGAAGCTTCGTGAGTGGACGAGGTGGCATCGATTCATTCCTGGTGGGCGGGGATAGCCACGTTTCCGTTCGGGCAGGTCAGACCGAGGTGCAGACGGGATTCCGGTCCACGTACGATCGACGCCGCGATACCCAGACGCCGGAAGATCCGCCTCAGTTCGTCATCCGCGGGATCTTCGAATATGAGCTCAACCAGTGTGCAGCCCGGCGGGGATTCTGTTGCCGGGTGCGGAGTGGACGCTCCCCACTGGATGAAGAACGGAATCAGCCGATGCACTGGGTCGCGCACCGACAGAGTGCGCCACTCGAGCCTCACCCCGTCGGTCCGGGCTCGCGCGCCCGGCCGAATGCTGCCGGCTGTGACACTCTCCGCTGCAAGTGATTCGGTCAGCGCGTTCAGATCCTCGCTCCGAACAGCCCAATCGATAGGCGTGAGCCGCGTGTAGCCCGCGAACTCGATGGACACGCGAATTCCGGCGGAATCGTCGGGGCTTGGCGCCAGGATCTCCAGATAGCTCCCGGAGCCCAGAGAGACGAGCGCGTTCCGCGTTCCGCGGCCCGGATGCGCCCCGCCGTACTGGGGGCGAACACCGGTCAATCGCTCGAACTCGTCGATGCCTGCCTGGAGATCATGCACGCCGAGCACGAGATGATCGAGCGAAGAAGGCAATGCCGGTGCGGCGCCGCCATACGAACCGTCGTCAGCCATCGCTTCACAGCTCCATCTGATAGTAGATGAGTGGCGTGTTGCGAAAGACCGTTCGGCCCATCTCCGTGAATCCGCATCGCTTGTAAAACGCGCCGGCCCCCACCTCACCGGCATACGCATCGAGCCGGATGGCGTCTGCGGGCCACTCGATACCGATACGGCGGCTCTCCTCGATGCACGCCCTGCCTACTCCTCGATGTTGTGCCGTCGGATGAACCGCCATGTCCGTCAGATAGAGCGGCCGCGTGCAGGGCGTGAAGTAGCTGATGTCGATCGACCACGGCTTTGTGGTCGAAAGCCTCAACATGCCGACGATCGATCCATCGCGCAGCGCAACGCACACTCTCGAGGTCTTCATTCCCCTCAACACACCTTTCTCGGATCCGGTCGATGACCAGTGCCCACGGCCGAATCGGGCCGTCAAATCCTGCGCGACGGCCGAGCGCAAGGCAAAAATGCCGGCTACGTCATCAGGCGTGGCGATGTGGAATGCAAGGGGGAGCGCCACGCCGCCGTCATTCACGGCGCAGCATTGCCCAAACGGCAAAGTGATCGGACGCCCACAGCGTACCGAAGCGCCGCCGATCGATTCCGGCATCTGTAACGTGCCATCCGGCTCCCACGAGCACGTGGTCGATCATTCCGCCAGCGGAGTCTCCGCGAAAGGCATTGAACGTGCCAGCCACAAGCGCATTGGGGTGTGCCGCGCGGAATGCATCACGAAGAGGTGTGCTGGCATTGCCCAGCAGCGCGCGATAGGCAGGATTCTCCTCATCGGCGTTGAAATCGCCGAGCACTAGGAGAAGGTCACCGGGGGAACGATCACTCGCCAGGCGTGCGAGCAAAAGCTCCGCACTTCGCTCGCGCGACGGTTGGGACTCGTGATCCCAATGAAGGTTGTATACGCGCACGGTATCCCGCGTTGCCCGGTCCACCAGCCGGGCCCAGGTGCTGATTCGCGTAATTCGATTGCCCCACGACGTGGAGCCGGGCACCTCCGGGGTATCGGAGAACCAGAACGTGCCGTGGTCGAGAACGACGAACCTCACCGTGTCGACCAGCAGCGCGGAATACTCGCCATCTGCCTTTCCATCCTCGCGCGCCACACCCAGCTCGCGATGGTGCGGCAATGCCGGAGCAATCTCATCCAGCTGAGCACGCAACGCTTCCTGCACACCCAGCAGGTGCGGCGCGTGGTCACGCAACGTGGTGATGACGTGATCACGCCGGTTAGGCCATGCGTGATCTCCGTCGGGGGCGGTACCGTACCGAATGTTGTAGCTCATGACCCGCACTGGCGCCTGCGCGGGAATCGCACCGGGGAGCAACAGTACGGCGGCGAGCATTGCTTTATGGCGGTGCCGGTTCCCGTTATGGAACAGGTCGGGTGCGCGCTTTCGCATGGCGGCCGGGCTGAGGGTAAGGTAGCGCCAGCAGGACGGCGCGAATGCCGGTTCAGTGTGTAGAAGCGCGGCGTCCACGGCAAGACTCGCTCCGCGGGCGAACGCTGCAGGCACCGCTCCGCTGCCCCGGCTTGCGCTGACCGTCAAGCGGGATAAGATCGCCACATGAAATCGACTCCCTGCATCCCCCACGCACACGCCCGCTGGCGCCTGCGCCTCCCGATCGCCGCGCTCCTGTGCGGCGCGTTCGCGTCCCTTGCCGGAGCGCAGTCGCCGCCGCCGGCCGATTCCGCGCGCTACGACGTGGTGATCCGCAACGGGCGCGTGCTCGACGGATCCGGCAACCCGTGGATCCTCGCCGACGTCGCCATTCTCGACGGAAAGTTCGCGCGCATCGGCAAAATCGGCGGCCGCGGCCGCACCGAGATCGACGCCGCCGGCAAGTACGTCTCCCCGGGCTGGATCGACATGATGGATCAGTCGGGGTCGGTCCTCCGCCGAAATGGACTGGCCGAGAACAAGCTCAAGATGGGCGTGACGACGGCGATCGGCGGAGAGGGTGGTACTCCGGTACCGGCGAGCGTGCTCGGCGCTTATTGGGATACCCTCGAGTCACGCGGCATCTCCATCAACTTCGGCTCCTACTTCAGCCAGGTGCAGACACGAGTGCCGGTACTCGGCCGGGCCAACCGCGCCCCGACGCCTGACGAGCTGGACCGCATGCGCGCGACGATGGACTCGGCGATGCGCGCGTGCGCAATGGGGATGACGACGGCGCTCATCTATCCGCCCGGCAGCTATTCGACAACCGATGAGCTGGTGGAGATAGCCAAGGTGGCCGCGCGGCATGGCGGGACCTACGCGACGCACATGCGCGATGAGGGGAGCGGGGTGGTCGGCGCCGTGCGAGAGGCGATCGAGATCGGCGAGCGGGCGGGAATTGCGGTGGAGATCTTCCACCTGAAGGCTGCCTATCGACCGGGTTGGGGGTCGCTGATGGGGCAGGTGCGCGCGACGATCGATTCGGCCCGTGCGCGTGGCGTGGATGTAGCCGCCGACATGTACGTGTACACGGCCGGCGGAACCGGTCTCGAGGCGACGATCGCAGCGTGGGCGCACGAGGGGGGCACCGACTCGCTCAAGGCGCGGCTCGCCGACCCGGCCATCCGGGCGCGGCTCAAGCGCGAGATCGCGACCGGTTCGCCGGGATGGTGGAACATCGTCGAGGCGGCCGGCGGCTGGGATGGCGTGGTGCTGGTGAACGCCCGAAATCCCGATAATGCCAGGTACGAACAGAAAACTCTCACCGAAATCGGGGCGATGATGGGGAAGGATCCCGCGGATGCGGCGATGGATCTGGTGGTGCAGGGACAGGGGAGGGTGATGGCGATATATCACATGATGAGTGAAGAGGACGTCGAGACCGCGTTAGGGTTCCCGTGGACGAGCATTGGCAGCGACGCCGGCGCGGCGCTGGAACCGGGACAGCAGGACGGCCTTGGTCTGCCGCACCCGCGGAGCTACGGCAATCACGTCCGGGTGATCTCCCGTTATGTGAAGGAGCGCGGTGTTCTCACCCTTCCGGAAGCCGTGCGGAAGATGACATCGTGGCCGGCGACGAGAATGCGGTTGTCCGGGCGCGGGGTGATCCGCGAGGGAGCGTGGGCCGATGTCACCATATTCGATCTGGACTCTCTTTTCGACGCGGCAACCTACGAGCAGCCGACCGAGTTCGCGCGCGGCATCGAGTGGGTGCTGGTGAACGGTACGGTCGTCATTGCCAACGGTTCACACACGGGCGCTAAGCCTGGGCGGGTGCTGTACGGGCCCGCTTGTACCGACGAAGGCTCGGAGAGATTGGAGCACTCGGGAGTGGCAAGGTGATGGCGAATCGGCAGCCCGTGCAGGGCATGCCCACCCGGGGGTAAAAGGCGTCTCGCGCGCCGCATGTACCTTGCCATTCACTTTACCTGCGGCGCGCCCACGCCGTCCCCACTTCCTGTAAATGAGCGAGACATCCCCTTCCCGGTCACCGGACGACGAGCCTGCCGCGCTCGAAGCGGGATGGCGCCGAACACGCACCGCACCATCGCTGGCGGAAGTCTATCGCACGATACCGGTCGCCGGCCGCAGTCGTCTGCGCAAGTTCTTCGCGTTCGCCGGCCCGGGATATCTGATCGCAGTCGGCTACATGGATCCGGGGAACTGGGCCACGGACCTCGCCGGCGGTTCGGCGTTCGGTTACACCCTGCTCAGCGTGATCCTGCTTTCGAACCTGATGGCAGTCCTGCTGCAGGGGCTTTCGGCAAAACTGGGTATCGTCACCGGCCGCGATCTCGCGCAGGCGTGCCGCGACCACTACTCGCGACCGGTCAGCCTGATGCTGTGGGTGATCTGTGAGCTGGCAATCGCCGCCTGTGATCTGGCGGAGGTGATCGGGGCTGCCATTGCATTGAACCTGCTGTTCGGAATTCCGATTGCCTGGGGAGTGGGGATCACGGCGGTGGACGTACTGATCGTGCTCCTGCTGCAGAACAAGGGCTTCCGCTGGATCGAGGCGATCGTCATCGTGCTGGTCGGATCGATAGGCATCGGCTTCATCTACGAGATCGTAGTCTCGAATCCGGACCTGGCGGGCGTAGCCCGTGGATTCATTCCTACGCCGGAGATCGTTACCAATCCCATGATGCTGTACCTAGCGATGGGGATTCTCGGCGCGACGGTGATGCCGCACAATCTCTACCTTCACTCGTCGATCGTTCAGACACGCACGTACGAACTGACGCCGGCTGGAAAGCGTGAGGCAGTGCGCTACGCGTTTCTCGATTCGACGATCGCGCTCACCTTCGCGCTCTTCATCAACGCGGCGATTCTGATCGTGGCGGCGGCGACCTTTCACACCCGGGGACGCACCGATGTCGCCGAGATTCAGCAGGCGTATGAGCTGTTGACCCCACTGCTCGGAGCCGGGGCCGCGAGCGTGGTGTTCGCGCTTGCCCTGTTGGCCTCCGGACAGAGCTCGACGCTCACCGGTACGCTGGCCGGCCAGATCGTCATGGAGGGATTTCTGAATATTCGGCTCAAGCCCTGGCTACGCCGTCTCATCACTCGAATGATCGCCATTGTGCCGGCGGCGATAGTCGCCATTCTCTACGGAGAAAGCGGCACGGCCAAGCTGCTGGTGTTGAGCCAGGTAATTCTGAGCATGCAACTGTCGTTCGCCGTGATTCCGCTCGTAATGTTCACGTCAGACCGTGTGAAAATGGGGACGATGGTGAACGGTAGAGTCCTCACCGCGGCCGCTTGGCTGGTCGCGAGCTTCATTGCCGCCCTGAACCTGTGGCTGCTCGTTCAGACGTTCCGCGAATCGTTGGGGTGACCCATGTATCAGCGCATCCTCGTTCCGCTCGAGAACTCACCCTATGACGTGGCCATTCTCGACCATGTGCGGCGGTTGGCCCGGTTGTGTGGCGCGTCAGTCCGGCTGATCCACGTCGCCGATGGTTGGGTGGCGCAGCATCACCATGAATTGCACCTGCGCGAGTCGGAGGAGATGCGGCACGACCGCCAGTACCTGGAGCAGGTCGCCGCGGAGCTCGCATCCGATGGCATTGCGGTGGAGGCGATCCTCGCCGGGGGTGATCCGACGAGTGAGATCGTCGCCGCCTGCGAGCGCGAGCAGTGCGATCTGATCGCGATGTCCACGCACGGACACCGCTTTCTGCAGGATCTGGTGCGCGGGAGTGTCGTCTCCGGCGTCAGGCACACGACGACGACGCCGCTGTTGCTGGTACGCGGGAGCGCGGGGGCGGGCAGTGAGCCGTCGTGAACGCGACCGGGTAAACGAGCGGGATGACCGGCGGCGCCTGCCTAATCCCGCTTGTAGTACTCGAGGTCGAGCGCGACACTCGGCGCAACGCGCGCGAGAAGCGATTCCCGTTCGGATGGAGACATCGGTGCCGACCGTGCCACTCTGGCGTTCTCGCGGATGAGCTCCGGATGCTCCATCCCCACGACCGCGACGCTCACCGGCAGCCCCCACGCATAACGATGGCACTCGGCGTGGCTGCAGACGGCCTCGCGCAATAGTGCGCCATCGATGCTCGTCTTCATCGCGATCACGCCGATGTTCCGTCGTACCAGTTCGGGCAGCACATGCTGCTCGAAGCTCCGCTGATGGTGATCGATGGGATTGATCGGCATCTGCATGGCGTCGAAGCGCATTCCCTGATCCCAGTAATGGAGAGCACGCAGGTTCGCCTCGGGATCCTTGTGACCGGTGACTCCGGTGAACCTGACGACGCGTTTCATCTGCATCTCGAGAATGAACTCCATCGCGCCCCCCTTTCCGAATGCGCGATCCACGTCCGCCACACTACGGACGCTGTGCAACTGCCAGAGATCCAGCCGGTCGGTGTCAAGCCGCGCCAGGGATCCTTCCAGGTGCCGCTTCGCGCCTTCGGCGGAGCGCTCGGGGAAGTCGAATGTCTTCGACATGAGGAAGACGTCGGCGCGGCGCGAGCCGAGCGCTGCGCCCAGCCATTTCTCCGACGTACCATTGTGGTAACTCTCGGCTGTGTCGAAGAAGCGGATCCCCTCGTCGAGTGCTGCATCGACCAGTTCGCGCGCTTCGTGCGCAGAGTGGAGCCGCGCCAGATGGGCGCCGCCGAGTCCGAGAATCGTCACGGACTCCCCGGTCTTGCCGAGGGGACGGACCGGCAGTGTTTGCGTGCGCGGCCTGGTGTCGTGAGGCAACCGCCAGGTCCTGGCTAGCGGGATTGGAAAGCGAGCGACATGACCATTTCCTCGAGACAGGTCCTAACGTTTCGCGTACGCGGTATCGGCTGGCTCTGCCGCGGCTAGCGCCGGATTCCCAGTCGGAATATACGCGGCGCACCGGTGTCGTCGAGAGCAAGGCTTCCGGCTCGTTCGTGCAGCCCGGGCGAAACTGGCGATGCCCGCTGACCCCGGCAAATGCGATTCAGTCACACGAATGGGATGTGCAATGCTGCCTGGCGATTGCCTGTGACGGATTGCGCGCCGATGCCTACCGGGTGGGCGCAGCGGGAGGTCATTCGGTGAGGTACGAAAGGCCAACGCGACCACGGATCTGGTGAGCGTCAACCACAACATTGCGGCCCGACAAGCTGGACGACAGATAGGCGGAGCCGTCGCTACGGTGTGCAGAATCGAAGCGGGAAATGGGAAACGGGAAACGGGAAACGGGAGAGGTACCTGATCGGAAGCGCGAGTGTCTGCCCGAACGAGCAAGAGTGTTTCCATTTCCCCTTTCCCGTTTCCCATTTCCCGTTGTGCCCCGCACGCTGGCTCGTACGACGTTGCGAAATCCCTTTGCCCCACGCCGTTCGCGGGTTCATACTGAACGGCATGTGGTCCACCTGTCTCTTCTGCAACCAGCCGCTCGGCGCGAACCAGGTGATCGAGCGCTTCCCGGTGGGGCGTCGCCTCGCTTTTGATGGACAGCGGGGGCGGCTCTGGGTGGTGTGCCGCCGGTGCGAGAAGTGGAATCTCTCGCCGTTGGAGGAGCGATGGGAGGCAATGGAGGAGTGCGAACGTCTCTATCGCGGTACACGATTGCGTGTGGCGACGGATCAGATAGGACTGGCGCAGCTCGCCGACGGTACGGAGCTCGTTCGCATCGGACGGCCAATGCGGCCCGAGTTCGCCGCTTGGCGATATGGCGACCAATTCGGCCGGCGCAGGCGCAACATGGTCGTGCGGGTGGGGCTCGGACTCGGCGCGGTCGGTGGAGTGCTTGCCGGTGGAATGGTGGTGGGCGCCAGCCTTGGAGGGGCGTGGTGGGGACTGTGGCAGCTCACCGAGTACATCATACGCGGGAGTCCCGAGAAAGTGGTGGCGCGCCTGCGCAAGCCATCAGGCGATATTGCGCTCGTCAGGCGCAGGCATCTCAGGGAGGTCCGATTGCAGCCAGGCGAGCACCAGGACGAGTTCGGGCTGTTCGTCCGCGCCAAGAACGACCAGTTCATGCTGCACGGCCCGGAAGCGGTGCGCGCCGCAGGGGTTCTCCTGCCCGCGGCCAACCGCTTTGGCGGCTCGCGAACCCAGGTCGCCAGCGCGGTCGCCGCAATAGAGCAGGCCGGCGGATCGGAACCATTCCTGCTCGAAACTGCGCGGCGGCAGGCGCGCGCGCTACCGATGGGCGGCGGCAAGGTGAAAAAGGCCAAGGAGCCGCTCGATCTACCTGCCGAAGTCCGCCTGGCCGCCGAGATGGCCGCGCACGAGGAGAGCGAACGCCGCGCGCTCGAGGGTGAGCTCGTGATGCTCGAGGATGCCTGGCGACAGGCAGAGGAAATCGCCGGGATTGCCGATGATCTGCTGTTGCCTGATCAGGTCGAGCGCAAACTGAGGGGGATGAGAAAGGGAGAGGAGGGAGAGTGAGGTAGAGTGAGGTAGAGTTAGGTGCGAGAGGGAGGGTAGAAAGGCGAATTGCGAATTGCGAAGGAGGTTTGACGCAGTGCCTTTTCCGCAACTCGCAATTCGCACTTCATTTGCCCTTCGCACTTCTTCTGCACCTCCCTCGCAACTCGCACCTCTCACCTCAGTCTAGTTCCCCGCGCTCCACGGCGGCGTGACCTTGTTCGAGCGTGCGTACGCAATTGCCTGACCGAGATGCTCGTGGTTGTGCGTCATGAAGCTGAGCAGTGCCGAGGGAAATGGCGTCTCGCGTCCGAACATGTTCACTTTGCTGTTGAACTGCTCTTGCGTTATCCCTGTAAGCACGTTGCGTCCGTGCGCGAAAGAAGCGCGCAGCAGCGCGATGATCTCGGCCTTATTCGTCACCGCGGAGTACGCTTGCGGGTTGGGGTATTTCGCTTTGACATCGGCCGGAGTCGGCGTCCCCAGGATCTGGCCGAACATGTAGTTTGCGGCCGCCACGTGCGTGAATACCTCTCCGACCGATCGCACTCCCTCGGCGGGGCGCCAGGCGTAAGCACTTTCCGGCATCGCATCGGCCAGACCTACGTACTTGCTCTCAACGGCAGCGAGGTCATCGAGGTACGCTTTCTTCCCCGGATTATCATCCTGTGCGCTCAGCGGTGCGGTGACGAGCAGCAGCGCGGTGAACACTTTGAATCCGCTGTCGGCCAGATGGCGGCTACGCATTTTGAACCTCTGGTGTTGGTTGGAGGGGGCTTTGCCACGGAAAACTGGGGCGCGCTCTTTCCCTTCGCCAGATGCCGGCTCGTCAGCAACGTGTTAGCGCAGCAAGTGGCGAGCTCAACCGGCCCCAGCTGCGCGGCGCCGGCGATCTGCCGCGGCGAACGCGATCCGCATCGCGAACAATCCGCTGAAAAGCAAGGCGTAGATGAGCGGTATTGCAATGTCCTGCTTTACGGAGAGCCAGTAGTGAACGGTCCCGGCAACGGCGACGAGGTAGATGAGCTGATGCAACCGGTTCCACCGGCGTCCCCCTAACCGCTTGATCCAGCCTTTCGTTGACGTGACGGCAAGCGGAATGAGGGCGACGAATGCGGCCATACCGATGGTTATGTACGGCCGCTTGATGATGTCTTCCGCGATCTCACCCCAGTCGAAGAACAGGTCGAGCACCATGTAATTGAGCAGGTGGGTCGTCGCGTAGAAGAACGCAATGAGTCCGAAAGTGCGTCGGTACGGCACTATCCATCCCCAGCCGAAGAGCCTGCGAAGCGGGGTGATGGAGAGTGTCAGAACCAGAAAGTTGAGCGTCCAGTCGCCGGTGCGGTGCTGAATCTCCTCGATCGGGTTGGCGCCGAGCCCGCCGAGGAATATCTGGGCGACGATGCGCGCGGCCGGTACGAGCGCGACGAGGATGATGAATGGGTGCGCCGCTTTCGCGATCCGCCGCGCGCGATCGCGCCGAGTGGGGGGGGAATGGTTGCGGTCGGCGGCGGGTTGCGCGGTATGCTGTGGTTGGGGGGGGGCCCCCGCCTCGCTCTGCTTCACACGCGCGCGTCCCCCATTGGCTCCCGCCCTCAGAACAGCTTCCGCAGGTCCATCCCCGAGTACAACGAGGCGACCTGCTCGGCGTAGCCGTTGAACACGAGGGTGTCCCTCCGGCGGAACTCGCCGATCCGCCGCTCCTTCGCCTGGCTCCAACGCGGGTGGTCGACGGCGGGATTCACGTTGGCATAAAAGCCGTATTCGTTAGGCGCTGACTTGTTCCACGCCGTCGCTGGCTGCCGGTCGGTCAGCGTGATCCGCACGATGCTCTTGATCCCCTTGAATCCGTACTTCCACGGCACCACCAGCCTCAGCGGCGCGCCGTTCTGATTGAGCAGCGTCTTGCCGTACAGACCGGTGGCGAGAATCGTCAGCGGGTGCATTGCTTCGTCGAGCCGAAGACCTTCCGTGTACGGCCAATCGAGCACCCGACGGCGCTGTCCGGGCAGCTCGGACGGCCTCATTACCGTGGTAAACGCGACATAACGAGCGGCGCTCGTCGGCTCCGCCCTGCGCAGCACGTCCCGCAGCGGAATGCCGTTCCACGGAATGACCATCGACCACGCTTCAACGCACCGCATGCGGTAGGTTCGCTCCTCGACACGGTGCGGCTTGACGAAATCCTCGAGGGCGTAGTCGCCTGGTTTGCCGACCATACCGTCTACCCGCACCGTCCAGGGCAGCGGCTTGAAGCTGCCGGCCATTTCCGACGGATCGCTCTTGTCGGTGCCGAACTCGTAGAAATTGTTGTACGTGGTGACATCCTCGAACGGCGTCAGCGTCTCCTGTTCCACCTCCCCGCCGGCGGAACGGTCGGCGTTCAGATCCTCCGCGGCGCAGGCGGCGGGGCCAAGCGCCGGACCGATCGCCCCGGCCAGAAGCGCCGCGCCGGTGATGCGCAGGAATGAGCGTCGGCGGATGTACACTCCTTCGGGAGTGATTTCCGACGATCGGATGTCATCCGGACCCCTGATCAGCACGGTGTACTATCCCTCCACGTGGACTTGAGCTTTCCCGACTCCCAACCCCCGCACCCCCGACGCCCGACCCCCGACCCCCCATGGCTATACAACCCGGCTTTCGGGTGCAGGGTTCCTCTTTCCCGACTTGGCGTCGTGGTCCTCGCCGCGCTCCGCCTGCTCCGCCGGTTCGGCGTGAGAGCGCGATCGCGGAAGGCCGCCTTCGGGCGTCATCTCGATGGTTCCCGGCTTCACTGCGTTCGGCAACAGCAGGCGGAACGTACTCCCCTTCTCCAGCTCCGATTCGACGCTGAGACTGCCGCCGAGCAGCTCGGCGAGCCGTCGCGAGATCGGAAGGCCGAGGCCGGTTCCCTGCTCGTCCTTTCTGGTGATCTGAACGAACTCCTCGAAGATGCGCGAGAGATTCTCCGTGGCGATGCCAATCCCCTGGTCGCGCACCAGCAGCTCCACTCCACCGTCGGGTTGCCTTGCGGTGCGAACTTCGACCGGCTTGCCGTCGCCGAATTTGATGGCATTTGACAGCAGGTTCAGAACGATCTGCCTTACGCGGCGCGGATCGGTCGAAATGCCGCACGGCTCGCCCTGGTGACTCACCGACAGCTCGACACCGTTCTCGTCGGCCAGCGGGCGCACCGATACGAACAGGTCTTCAATGACCGACGGGAATTTGACGGACTCGACGTGCAATTCGATGCGTCCTGCCTCGATCTTCGAAAGGTCGAGCACATCATTGACGAGCTCCAGCAGGTGCTGGGCGGCCTTCGCCACCCGTGTCAGGCTCTGTGCCTGGCGCGGCGTGACCGGACCGTAGATCTCATCCAGCATGAGCGTGGTGTAGCCGAGAACGGCATTGATCGGAGTACGCAGCTCGTGGCTCATCGATGCGTAGAACCGGCTTCGTGCGCCCATCGCGCGTTCCAGCTCTGCCTGACGCGTGCGAAGCTCATCATTGGCGGTGCGCAACTGGTCGTTCACGCGCTGCAGCTGTTTCGAGCTGTGCGCCTCCTGTTGTGCCAGCTCCGTCGTATGCTTCACTTCCAGCGTTCGGCGCTCGATCTCCCGGATCTGCTGTGCCTGCCGCTCGAGTTGGCGCGTCTTCCGGCTCAGGTCGACGAAGACATTCACCTTCGAGCGGAGGATCTCCGGCTCGAACGGCTTGAACAGATAATCGACGGCGCCGGCGGCGTAGCCCTCGAATACATAGCGCTCTTCCTTGCTGATGGCGGTAAGGAAGATTATCGGCAGGTGCTTGGTCCGCTCGCGCGCCTTGATGTAACGCGCGGTCTCGAATCCGTTCATCCCCGGCATCTGCACATCCAGCACTACACAGGCGTATTCCTTCGACAGCAGCTGGCGCAGCGCTTCCTCACCCGACATGGCGCGGTCGAGTCCGACACCGAGGGGCTCGAGAATCGCCTCGAGGGCAATGAGGTTGTCGGCCCGGTCGTCGACGAGAAGGATGCTGGTTGCGCCATCGTCGTTTGTCACGCACGCCTCCGCATGGGCTCGTCGGCGAGCCTGACGAGCGCGGCAGGAATGTCGGCGAGCGCAAGCACTCTCGCCTGCGGTACCGCACGTAAGGCAGCGGCCGGCATTGCCGCACTGGTCGCCGTGGTCGGGTCCTCGACCAGCGCCACGCCGCCACGATCGGCGATTCGCCGGAGACCGGCGGCGCCGTCATCGTTGGCGCCGGTCAGCACCAGGCCTGCGACTCGCGCACCGTACGTCTCCGCGGCGGAGATCAACGTCACATCGATGCTTGGCCGGCTGTATTTCACCTGATGGTCGGTATCCAGACTGATGAACGAATCCTCGATGAGCAGATGATAGTCAGGCGGAGCCAGCAGCAACCGCCCAGGCGACAGGACATCCTTGTCCTCGGCCTCGCTCACCGTCAACTCGGTACTCTGCTGCAACAGTTCTGCCAGCATGGGGCGGGCGTCGCGCGACCGGTGCTGAACGGCGACGAGCGGAATCGGAAAACTGCCTGGCAAGCCGCGCACTATCACAGTCAGCGCCTCCAGCCCGCCCCACGATGTTCCAATCACGATGAGGGCGATGCCGGACATGTGGAGAGCACCTTACGGTAGAGCTTCGCGGAAAGATCGAGCACCTCGTAACACGGTTCGTTCGGCGAGAATTTCAGCGATTCCTTGCTTCCCAGCGCCAGTACGCCGAAAGTCGCCAGACTGCTGAACAGAAGCTCGTGCACGATCCCCTGCAGCGTGCGGTCGAAGTAGATCAGAACGTTGCGGCAGAGGATGACGTGAAACTCGGCGAACGAGCGGTCGGTTACCAGGTTGTGCTGGGAGAACACGATGTTCTTCAGCAAATGCCGCGACAGCAGGGCTCCGTCGTACCTCGCCGTGTAGTACTTCGAGAACGACTGCGCGCCGCCGGCGCGAAGATAATTCTGCGTGTATTCCTGCATTCGCTCCAACGGGAATATGCCCTCCTTGGCCTTTTTGAGAACGATCTCGTTCATGTCGGTAGCATAGATGCGCGACCGGTCGAACAGCCCCTCTTCCTGGAGGAGAATCGCCATCGAGTACGCCTCCTCGCCGGTCGCGCATCCGGCGTGCCAGATGCGGACGAAGGGAAAGGTGCGCAGATGCGGGATGACTTTTTCGCGAAAGGCGACGTAGAACTCCGGATCGCGGAACATCGACGTCACGTTGACCGAGAGGTCGTGCAGGAGCCGCTCCATCGCCTGCCGGTCGTGGAGGATCAGCTCCTGCAACGCGCTTATCGATGCGAGCGACTCCGCTTCGATGCGCTTCCATACGCGTCTACGGATCGACGAGTATGCATAGCAACGAAAGTCGAAACCGTAGTGCCTGTAGATGCCTTCCATCAGCAAGGCGATTTCGATCCGCTCGATCTCCGGATCGTAAGTCAGCGGAGCGGCGGCCAGCGTCATCGGTAGAGCCAGACCCGCATCAAGGACAGCAGCTGTTCGGGGTCCACCGGCTTGACGATGTAATCCGAGGCACCGGCATCGATGCACTTCTCACGATCGCCCTTCATCGCCTTCGCCGTCAGGCAGATGACCGGCAGCGACTGGTACTCGGGAATCGCGCGAATGCGCTGTGTGGCCTCGTAACCATCCATCTCCGGCATCATCACATCCATCAGCACGAGGTCGAAGTCGCTGCCGTCCTGGATCAGCTTCATGGCGTCGCGCCCGTTCTCTGCGTAACGCACCTCCATGCCGTGCTGCTCGAGCAGGCTGGTAAGTGAGAAGATGTTCCGTACGTCGTCGTCGACGACGAGAATGCGCTTGTTGGCGAAGACCTCCTCTTCGTTGTGCAGCTGCTCGAGCATGCGGCGCTTCTCTTCGGGCAGGTGCGATTCAACGCGGTGCAGGAACAGCGCCGTCTCGTCGAGCAGTCGTTCGGGCGACTGAACGTCCTTGACGATGATCGTTTCTGCATAACGCCGCAGTGCTGTCTCCTCCGACTGGCTGAGCGAGCGCCCGGTGTAGATAATGATCGGCAGGTCGCGCCGTTCCGGATCGGATTTGACTTCCTCGAGCAGTTGGAAACCGTTCCGGTCGCCGATCCCGAGATCGAGCACCATGCAGTCTACCTTTCGCGTGCGCAGCGTCTCCAACGCTTCCTCGGCGGTGCCGACGGCGGTGATCTCGATGTCGGAGTCACCGACCAGCTGCACGATCGCATCGCGCTGGATTGCGTCGTCCTCGACTACCAGCAAGTGCTTGACGCGTTGATCGATGAACGCACTGATCCGGCCGAACGCCTCATCGAGCGCTTCCTTGCTGACGGGTTTCTCGAGGTACGCAAGTGCGCCGGCACGCAAGCCGCGTTGCCGCGTGCCGTAACCGCTGACGATGTGGACCGGGATGTGGCGCGTGTCGGCGCTGCGCTTGAGGCGGTCGAGCACCGTCCAGCCGTCGACGCCGCCAGGCAGATCGAGGTCGAGGGTGATCGCATCCGGTACGTGCTCGCGGGCGAGTGCCAGCGCACTCTCGCCGTCGACGGCGACGATGCCCTTGAACTGCGCCTCCTGCGCCATGTCGAGCAGAACCTTGGCGAAATTCACGTCGTTCTCGATTATCAGCACGGTGCGGTCACCGGCTTCGATGCTCTCACGATCGTCAGGCACGATGGCGGGGAAATACCGCGGCGTCGTGCGCTGTTCGTAGTGCGGCTCGGGCGCAGGCTTCATCCGCATGGGATGTGGCTGTGCATCGGTCGGCGCGCGCGACTGGCGCGGCGTGTCCGAAAGCCTGGCCGGCACGAACAGCGTGAACGTGCTGCCTTGCCCGGGCGTGCTCTCCACGCGAATCTCGCCCTGGAGCAAGCCGGCGATTTCCCGGCTGATCGACAAACCCAGACCCGTGCCGCCGTAACGGCGGCTGGTAGTACCGTCCGCCTGCTGGAAGGCCTCGAAAATGAGCCGCTGCTTGTCCTTCGGGATGCCGATACCGGTATCGGCAACGGCGAAAGCGATCACCTGCTCGGCCTTTTCGAGGGTCGAGTTGGAGAAGCGACGCCCGCGTTCAGCCAGGCGAACCGTTAGGGCTACCGAACCCTCGTCGGTGAACTTGAAGGCGTTCGACAGAAGGTTCTTGAGCACCTGCTCGACCCGCTGGCCATCGGTGTACAGCGATTCGGGGACGTCGGGCTGCACGTCGATGGTGAACTTCACCTCCTTCTGCTCGGCCACCGGCCGGAAGGTTCGCTCGACGAACTCCTGCAGTTCGCTGATCTCCACCTGCGCGGGATCGAGCTCGAGGCGGCCCGCTTCGACCTTGGACAGATCGAGCACGTCGTTGATGAGGGTGAGCAGGTCGGTGCCCGCCCCGTAAATCGTACGCGCGAACTCCACCTGCTTTTCGGTGAGGTTCGAACCCTTGTTCTCGGCAAGCAACCGGGCGAGGATGAGGAGCGAGTTGAGCGGGGTGCGCAGCTCATGGCTCATGTTCGCCAGGAATTCGCTCTTGTACTTGGAGCTGATCGCCAGCTGCTCGGCTTTTTCCTCGAGTGCGACGCGCGCCGATTCGACCTCGCGGTTCTTCTGCTCGACTTTCTTGTTCTGCTCGGCCAGCAGCGCCGCCTTCTCCTCGAGCTCCTCGTTGACCTGCTGCAACTCCTCCTGCTGGTCGCGGAGCAGCTCTTCGGATTCGCGCAGCGTACGCGCCTGTTGCTCGAGCTCCGAGTTGGAGCGCCGGAGCTCTTCCTGCTGGTCCTGCAGCTCGCTCGCCAGCGACTGCGACTGCTCGAGCAGCTCCTCGGTGCGCATGCTCGCCTGAATCATGTTCAGGACGACCCCGATGGTCTCCGCCAGCTGATCGAGGAACAGCTGGTGGGTGGCACTGAAGCCCTGGAACGATGCCAGTTCGAGCACCGCCTTCACATCGCCCTCGAAGATGATCGGCAGTACCAGAATTGTGCGTGGCGGCGACTCTCCCAGGCCCGAGTTGATCTGGATGTAGTCGTCAGGCACTCGGGTGAGCAGGATCGGGCTCCGCTCCAGCGCCGCCTGTCCGACCAGCCCTTCACCGAAGGCGAAGCGCGTCGACACGTGGCGGCGCGCCTTGTAGGCGTAGCTGGCGATGAGCCGCAGGACCGCAGCACCCTCGTGACGCTCGGCGATGAAGAACGCCCCGTGATGCCCGCCGACGAGCGGTGTAAGCTCGCTCATGATCAGACGGGATACGCTCTGCAGGTCCTTCTGCCCCTGCATCATGCGGGAGAAACTCGCCAGGTTGCTCTTCAGCCAGTCCTGTTCGGAGTTCTTCTGGGTGGTGTCCTTGAGCGTAAGGATCATGCGGTTGATGTTGTCCTTCAGCTCGGCCAGCTCACCCTGTGCTTCAACGTCGACCTGCTGCGTGAGATCGCCGCGCGTTACCGCGGTGGCTACGTCGGCAATCGCCCGTACCTGAGTCGTCAGGTTTCCTGCGAGCTGGTTCACGTTCTCGGTGAGCGCCTTCCACGTTCCGGCCACCCCCGGGACGTTGGCCTGGCCGCCCAGACTGCCCTCCATTCCCACCTCGCGTGCCACGCGGGTGACCTCATCGGCGAACACGCGCAGCCGGTCGACCATCGCGTTCGTCGTGTTCTTCAGCTCCAGCAGCTCGCCCTTCACTTCGACGGCGATCTTCTGGCTGAGATCCCCGTTGGCCACCGCCGTCGTGACGAGTGCAATGTTGCGCACTTGCGTCGTCAAGTTGCTGGCCATGTTGTTCACGCTGTCGGTCAGTCCCTCCCAGGTACCGGCTACGCCGGGAACGCGTGCCTGGCCGCCTAACACTCCCTCGGTACCGACCTCGCGCGCGACGCGCGTCACTTCGTCGGCGAAGATCTGGAGCTTCTCCACCATGTTGTTGACGGTGTTCTTGAGCTCCAGAACCTCGCCCGACGCATCGACGGTGATCTTCTGACTCAGATCCCCCTTGGCGACGGCGGTGGTGACGAGGGCGATGTTGCGCACCTGATTCGTCAGGTTCACCGCCATCGAGTTCACGTTGTCGGTAAGCGCCTTCCACGTTCCCGCTACCGCCGGCACGTGCGCCTGGCCTCCGAGCTTGCCTTCGGTTCCCACCTCGCGAGCGACCCGGGTGACCTCCGATGCAAAGCCGTTGAGCTGGTCCACCATGACGTTGATGGTGTTCTTCAGCTCGGCCATCTCGCCCTTTACGTCGACGGTGATCTTGCGCGAGAGGTCGCCGCGCGCCACCGCTGTCGTGACATCGGCGATGTTGCGAACCTGATCCGTCAGGTTGCTCGCCATCGCGTTCACGCTGTCGGTGAGGTCCTTCCAGGTGCCCGCCACCCCCGGAACGTTTGCCTGGCCACCTAACTGCCCCTCGCTGCCCACTTCCCGCGCGACTCGCGTGACCTCGTTGGCGAAGATGCCGAGGCTGTCGACCATCCGGTTGATCACATCCTTGATCTGGAGGATCTCGCCCCGTGCTTCGACGGTGATCTTGCGCGTCAGATCGCCGTTGGCGATCGCGGTGGCGACCGCGCTCACGTCGCGCAGCTGCACCGTCAGGTTACCGGCCAGCTCGTTGACGTTCTCGGTCAGATCGCGCCAGACTCCGGCCACTCCGGCGACCCGCGCCTGGCCACCGAGCTTTCCCTCGGTGCCGACTTCCTTGGCGACGCGCGTCACCTCGAAGGCGAATGCATTGAGCTGGTCGACCATCGTGTTGACGGTGTTCTTCAGCTCGAGCATTTCGCCCTGCACATCTACCGAGATCTTGCGAGACAGGTCGCCGCGTGCGACGGCGGTGGTCACGTCGGCGATGTTGCGCACCTGACTCGTCAGGTTTCCCGCCATCGCGTTCACGCTGTCGGTCAATGCCTTCCACGTGCCAGCCACGCCTTCGACACGGGCCTGCCCGCCGAGCTTCCCCTCCGATCCCACTTCCCGCGCCACGCGGGTGACTTCGTCGGCGAACGATCGGAGCTGATCCACCATCGTGTTCACGATCGTGGCGATGCGCAGAAACTCTCCGCGTACCCGCCGCCCCTCGAGCTCCAGCGCCACCTTCTGCGACAGGTCGCCTTCGGCCACCGCCTGAATGACGCGCGCGATCTCCGCGGTGGGCTGCACCAGATCGCCGATCATCGTATTGATCGCGTCGGTGGTGGTCTCCCAGTCGCCGCGCACCGCGCCGAGCGATATGCGTTCGGTGAGCCGCCCCTCGCGTCCTACCGCGGTGCTAACCCGCACCACTTCATCGGTGAGATGCTCACGGAGCGTGGCGACGCGGTTGAATGTGTTGACGGCCTGCTCGACGAGCTCATCTCCATGGCCATTCGTAAGGCGCATGCCGAAGTTGCCGGCCTCCAGCTCCCGCAGGCCTTCGAGCACCTCGCGCAGAGCCTCGGTGTGGAGCCGGCTGGCGCGGCCGCCGCGCCCCGACTTGGCGCCGGCCTTCCGTCGCGGCGTCGCTGTTCTGCCTTCTTCGGGCGGGTCGGCCAGTTCCACGCCTCCACTGCCTTCGGAGCCTGCGCGCTGCCGACGGCGGATCGCGGCGGCTTTCTTCTTCTTTTCCGGGGCGTCCAGGGACGCTTCAAGACGCTCTTTCTCGTCGTGCTCCAAGGTCGTTGCCCTCGACGACTGTTGTGGGGGTAGCAGGATGGCGTTTGCAAGAAGCGCGCTCATTTGCTGCGTTCGCCATGCCCTTCAGCTTACCTTCCAGCATGAGATTATCGCTCGTCTGCGGGACGCTTGCTCTCGCTCTTTTTGCCCCTCTGGCCGAGGCGCAACGCTCCACCCTGGAGCGGATGATTCAACGCCGTACTCTGGAGAACGGCCTGGAGATCGTCGTGGTGGAAAACCACGGCGTTCCCCTCGTTACCCTGGAGATCAACGTGCGAAACGGCGCCTTTACCCAGACGCCGCAGACCGAAGGGGTCGCTCACCTTTACGAGCACATGTTCTTCAAGGGGAGCACCTCCTATCCCGATCCTGACGCCTTCCTGTTCCGCGCCGCCGAACTGGGCGCGACCTTCAACGGTACGACACAGGAGGAGCGGGTCAACTACTACTTGACGCTGCCCGCGGACAGCCTGGAAGGCGGACTCGAGTGGCTCGCGGGCGCGCTGCGATCGCCGACCTTTGACGCC
The DNA here is from genome assembly GCA_964584905.1 of uncultured Gemmatimonadaceae bacterium. GTDB lineage: Bacteria > Gemmatimonadota > Gemmatimonadetes > Gemmatimonadales > Gemmatimonadaceae > JALZIF01. The sequence continues at coordinate 20,627 of CAZPCC010000103.1, forward strand.
GGTGAGCTGCGAAAGGAGCGCGAGGTGGTGATCGGCGAGTACGATCGTGCCGAATCCAGCCCCTACTTCCGGCTCAACCAGCGGATGGACACGCTGATGTATGGCGATCAGGTGGGGCGCAAGAATACGATCGGGCGGCGGGAGGTCATCCGGAGCGCTACCCCGGCAACGCTGCGCGACATCCAGCAGCGCTATTACGTGCCGAACAACTCGGTGCTCATCATCGCCGGCGATGTGAATCCGGAGCGGGTATTCGCCCTCGCCGAACGCACCTTCGCTGACTGGTCCCGTGGCGCTGATCCCTTCCTGGTGAATCCGGTACCCCCGATCCCTCCTCTACGCGAAAGCAGGGGCATCATCGCCGAGGAACCCGTTTCCGACGCCGTGATCCTGATACAATGGCACGGTCCAAGTGTGCGCGAGGATGCCGAGGCGACGTACGCGGCCGACGTATTCTCCGACGTGCTGAATGGTGCCGGCTCCACCCTGCAGAGGCGACTCGTAGAGAGCGGGCTCTTTCAGAATGTCGGGGTGAATTACTACACGCTGTCGAACGTGGGGCCCATCACGATCGCCGCGGTAATTGCCCCGGAGCGGGTGAGGGAAGGCCTCGCCGCACTGCACCGGGAAATCGGGCAGCTGGCCGACAGCGGCTATTACACAAAGGCGGAGCTCGAGCCGGTGAAGCGCCAGCGGGCGGTTAACACCATGCTCAACCTCGAACGGGCGTCAGGTTTCGCGCACCAGCTCGGATTCTGGTGGAGCGTGGTGGGTCTGGACTACTTCATGGGATACGTGGACAACATGGCGGCCCGAACGGTGGAGGATCTTCGCGACTACGCCTCCAGCTACATCGTTGGAAAGCCGTACGTTGCCGGCATCATTCTTTCGCCGCAGGCGCGGGCAGCGCTCAACCTCGTGCCTGACGACTTGCTCGCCGGTTCGGAGGCTCGATGAGGCCCGGACCGAGGGGATTCGCAGCGGCGATGATCGTGCTTTCGACCGCCGTTCCCATCGCCGGCGCGCAGGCACGGGTGGCGCCGCCTGCCCCCACCGCAGCGGCGCCCGACACCGCAACGCTGGACTTCGTGACGAATGGCGTGCGCGTGATCCTTCGGCGTAATGCGGCTAACGACGTCGTGGCGACCAATCTCTATTTGCTGGGCGGCGTACGACAGGTCACGGTCGAAAACGCAGGTATCGAAGCGTTCGTTCTCGCCGCTTCGGAACGCGGTACCAGGAAGTTCCCAAAGGACCGCGCCCGCCTGACGGCGGAAGCGTTGGGCAGCACGTTCGTCATCGAGCCGACCGAGGACTGGACGATGTTCGGCTTCCGCGCACTGCGCACGACTCTCGACAGCACATGGGCGTTGTTCGCCGACCGGGTCATGTCGCCGACGCTGGCTTCCGACGACATCGAGCTGATTCGCGCGCAGTTGCTCACCGAAGCCCGCGGGCGCCGCGATTCGCCCGATGCGCTGGTGCACTACCTTGCGGACAGCATCGCCTTTGCCGGACATCCGTACGGGCTCTCGCCGATCGGTACGGAACGCTCGCTCGCGAGCCTGACGAGCAGCGCGCTGCGCGCCTATCGCGATTCGCAGTTCGTCACATCCCGCATGCTTCTGGTGGTCGTCGGCAACGTTCGCCGCGCCGACCTCGAACGGCTGGTTCGAACCACCCTCGGCACTATGCCGCGTGGCGCTTATGAATGGAGCTCACCCGCCGCGCCGCCCGGGCATGGCGGAACGTTGGCGGTAGTGCAGCGCTCCCTCCCGACCAACTATCTGCTTGGCCGGTTCACCGGACCGCCGGCAGCCGAATGGAGCGACTATCAGGCTTTGCGAGTGGCGGTGGCGATTCTGTCCGGACGGTTGTTTAATGAAATCCGGTCCCGCCACAATCTCACGTATGCGGTTGACGCGATGTTCACCGACCGCGCCATCTCATCAGGCGGGATCTACATCACGACCGTGTTTCCCGACTCGGCGCTGACTCTGATTCGGCGGGAAGTGACTCGGCTCCAAACCGACCTCGTCGAGCCATCGGCGCTCGGTAGGCTGGTACAGGGATTCCTCACCGAGTATTTCCTGAATAATGAAACGAACGCCGAGCAGGGCGACTTTCTGGCGCGGGCGGCGCTGTACCGGGGGGACTACAAGGCGGCTGGAGAGTTCGTCGAGGAGCTTCGCCGCGTTTCACCGGAGGATGTGCGGCGTGTGGCACAGCGATACATCCGCGCCGTGCAATGGGCGTACATCGGGAATCCCGGTCGAATCACCAGCGCCCGGGCGACCGGCCCCGATTGATCGACGCCCCTTCCTGTTTTTCCCGAGTTGACAACCGCCGATTACTCGGAATTGCTCCTGCAGGACAACGAGCGTTGGCCGCGTTGCCAATGCTGAAGGTAATCTGCGAAATCTGCGAAATTCCTGCCCGGAGTTGCTTTTCCGCCGACACGCCCTGACAGAAACAGAAACAGCTAACCACAGATTACGCAGATTACGCAGAAACTGCTTTTGGAACAACGCAACGAACGTTATCCGCCTTGCTAGTACTTCATGGCTTGTCTACGCAATCTGCGGTTGCGGTTCGTACGCATTTCCAAGGCCGTCGTGATATTCTGCGAAATCTGCGAAATCTGCGGTTCCTGGCTGTTGCTTTTTTCTGACTCTCATGCGCTGCTCAGCTTTCTTCCTCTACGGAGGGCGGCACTGGTTCGATCCCCTCTCGTAAGGCGATCGGCTCGATGGCAACGGGCAGGGGCGCGTGTCGTGTCGCCAGGGCGCCATAGAGGGCCCCGACCGCGGTGCCGGCCAGCGCTACGCCGCCAATCGGGAGGAGGTCCCACGGCTCGATCAGCGGTATGAGCCATGGAGTAATGGCCCCGAACGCGGCACCGAGCACCGCGCCGAGCGCCGCCGATCCCGTCTCCGTTTCATGCCCCACCCAGCGCATGAGGGTGGTATGTATCACGCTGGCGACCAGCGCTGTCGGGAGCGCGGCGATGTACGTCCCGATGAAGGCGAGAAGCGCCAGCAGAATGGAGGCGAGCCCGTTCCCGTCGAGCACAGCGATAACGAGGTAGCCCGCGGCGATGACGCCGGCGATGAGTGGCATGACCCGCCGCAACAACACGAATGCGCGGTCGATGTACCCGTATCCCCGCGTCGGTTGGAGTGGCGGCGGAAGCTCGGCCTCGAGATACAGTGCGAGCAACTCGGAGACGCCATCCTGAAGCATTGCTCGTGCGTGCTCCGGAGTGGTCGGCTCCAGGCCCGGTACTTCCACCGGCAGCTCGATCACGTCGACCAGCTCACCATCCCGGTAGAACCAGACCGCCGCCGCCGATTCACGCATTCCGGCGACATCCTGACGTTCCGTTATGCCGCGATAATCTGCGCGCAGTCGAACGCGAGCGAGCGGCCCTTCATAACGAGCCAGCACCTCCTGCGCCGCCGCACCGATCCCGGACATCAGCTCCGATCCCATGACGAATCATAGCGGCGGGGAGAGGGAAGCGGGAAGCGAGGCGCGGGAAGCGGGAATCGGGAATTGGGAATCGGGAATTGGGAATCGGAGTTGGGAAATGGGAAATGGGAAACGGAAAATGGGAGAAATGGCCTGACGAGCGAACGCGGCCG
>CAZPCC010000104.1:0-2340 GCA_964584905.1 uncultured Gemmatimonadaceae bacterium
GACCTCCATGTTGTTCCCCGGCTATCGTCCGGCTGTCTTTGACGACATTCCGATCACCGCCATCATTACGATGGAACCCGTGGGAACCGGCACTCGCTACGTCTTCACGGCGCTGCACCGGGATGAAGCGGACCTCGAGAAGAACAAAGCGACGGGCTTTTACCATGGCACCGAGATCGTCGTCGATCAGTTCGTGGAGTACGTGATCGCGATGAAGTAGTTCTGGGCGAATCGCGGCGAACGGGTCAGGAATCGACACACAGGTCTCGACAACAAGCGATGCGTGTTGTCGGCCTAACGCCTGAGCTGAGCTTCGGGTCGGCCAGGGCGAAGCTCTGGCAGCAGTACGACCGCTGGCCGCCCCGTCGGCTCCGGTGAATCGTTGGCCGGCGTGCCCGCGGTATCAACAGATCGCCCGTCAGGTGTGGCGCAACCGCTAAATGGCGGGCGCATTGGAATCGTGATCATCAGTCTCACGTCGATAGAACTCAAGTGCGTTCTGGAGCTTTGGGAGGAGGCCCGCCGGAATTTCGCGTGGTTCGAGAAGTCCGGCAGCGATGGCGCGCGGTACCGTCGACGACGGGTCGATTCGGTTGTATAGCACCCACAGGTCACGAGCAACGCCGTCATGAAACGCGTGGATGGCGGCGCTCACGTCCTGCGGGCTGAGCTGCCCGGCGCGCCACTCGGCAAACACAGTTTCGAGACGCTCGAGCTCGCGACCCAACTCGCGATCATATGCGGCACTCGCGAGCTGGCGGAGAAGCTTGGCCTCGCGACGCGAAATTGGCTCCATAAGCGGATCGCCTCGCGTCGTTAAACCGCCGGCGGCAGGATGGCTGAGGCGCGCTTCCAGCGGAAGGCGACGAACGCGAAGGCCAAGACGCCAAACGCCAACTTGCTGTCGATCCGCCAGTCCCCACTAAGGAGCTCCACGAGCCCTCCGAGGGTGAAGCCGAGGGCGAGGATGAGCGCGGGCAACAACAGCGGATCACGATGCCGGCGAATCCCGACGATGCGCCAGGCCGCAAGCGGAACGAAGACGGCGCCGACAATCACTGCGATGAGTACCATCAACGGCTCTCCCTGGCTTCAGAAGTGGGAAGGTCGGCATAACGCCTGAACTGAGCCGCGGTAGGGCGGCCGCCCGCCCGCCGGCTCCAGTGAATCGTTAGGTCGCTGCGACACAGAACTCCATGTTAGCGGCGCGTGGTGGTCAGGACATCGCGAATCGTGCGACTGACGAATGCCGGATCGTCCAATGGCACGTGGTGGCCGCTGCGCTCCGCAATGAGAAGCTGGCCGCGATCGGACAAGGCGGCTTGCGCTGCGTGGTCCTGCCGGTGCTGCTCTTCGCGCGCCGCAGCGCCCTCACCCGATTCCTCGGCTATGCCGCGTGTGATCACGACGAGGGGCAGCGCGCGAAGTGAAGCAGACTCGCGCGCGCTCGCGGCACGGAGTTCGGCCAATTCCTCGGCCTCGACGGGATTGACTGCAGCGACCACATGACCGACGCGACCCAGCCCCCACGTGCGCATCTCCTGGGCGGCGTGGGGCAGCTTGTCGCGAGGCGGCTCGTTGGCGCGCGCGCTGGCGCTCGCCAGCCCTGCGCGGATCTGTGCGAGTGCAGCCGGCGGGATGTCAGCTTCGCGCAACGGCTCTGAGGTCTTCACAGGAGGAATGGGGCGGTTGCGCGATAAGGATGAAGAGCGGACGACTTGTCCATCGGGCATGAGTCGCGCCGGATCGCTTTCCCCGGGATCGACGAGTACCAGACCAGCAATTTCGGCGGGATAGGTGAGCTGATACAGGCGCGCGACCCAGCCGCCATAGGAGGCACCGACCAGCACGAACGGCGATTGCTCGCCGGCGTGTGCCAGTAGCGTATGCAGCTCATAAACGATCTGGCGCAGCGTCCGCGGATACGGCCCCCATTCGCTCCATCCGGAGCCGGCGCGATCGTAAGAGCACACCCGTGCGAACGCCGCGACCTGCGGCTGCACCAGGCTCCACTCAACAGAGAACGCGCCGACGCCCGCCTCGAGAATGACCGTGGGTTGATCGGCTCGCGAGACGCCGGTGCAGTGGAGGTGCAGGCTCCAGCCGCCGATATCGATGAGCCGCCCGGGGGCCGGGTGGGGCGGTGGTGCGCTCTCGTTCTGCGCGTTGACCGGCGCGGCGCAGGCGAGAAAACAGAGGAGCGCGGCCCGAGCAACTGACCTACTGAGGCGCGTGTGCATCAACTCCTCGGTGATTAGTGTTGACCTAACGCTAGAACTAGGCTGCAGGGCGGCCAGGGCGCAGCTCTGGTCGCAGTATGACCGCTGGCCGCCCCGTCAG
>CAZPCC010000105.1:0-19106 GCA_964584905.1 uncultured Gemmatimonadaceae bacterium
GGATGGCGCTCGGCGCTCAGGCGTCCAGCGTGCTCAACATGATTCTGCGGCAAGGTGTCGTCACCGCGGGGCTGGGGATCGCCATCGGCTTGCTTGGTGCGTTCGCCCTCAGCTCCATGCTCCAGGCGATGCTGTTCAACATCAGTTCGACCGACGCGACCGCATTCGTCGTCGCCCCGCTGACTCTCTCGGTGGTCGCGCTCATCGCCTGCTACGCACCGGCGCTGCGCGCGACGCGCGTGGACCCGGCGGGGGTGTTGAAGCAGGATTGAAGTGTGGCGAACAGCCGCGCTAAGGCCGAAGCCGGAATCCGGAGGCCGGAGCCGGCTTCGCCCATGCCTGCGTCCTAACGCTGCGCTACTTCGTTGACGGTCGGAAACGCCGGTCCCGGGTAGGGGCCGATGATCTCCACGGTGTAGCCGCTCGCCCAGAAGTCGGGTGGTCCTTCGCTGTCCTCGACCAGATTGCGCACCGGCTTCACTCCACGCTTGAGATAGGCGGCCATATCCCAGATGTCCTGATCCTTCATGTGGCGGAACGCCGGCCAGGGCATCGGTGGCGCCAGGTACTTCGGGTGCGTGGGGAAGTTTCCCTGTCCCGGGGTCGTCGAAGTGATCTCCACATCCGGAGTTTCGCCCGGGCGCAGACCGTAGCGAATGGCGTTGAAGATCTGGCGCTCGCTGAACCGCCCGATGCCGGTGATGTTGTCAGGCGTTATGTTGCGCGGCCTCGTCTTGAAGCCCCCTGATGGAGGAATAATGAATTCCTGATCGGGTACGCGCATTCCTGCCAGCCAACCGTCAGCTGCCGGGTTCGCGAAGCCTCCATGACAGTCTCCGCAGCCGTGCTCGATCACCATGGCGCGACCGTTAGCAATGTCTGCGGGGGGTCTCGCCGAGGGGTTCTCCGCAGGCGGTGAGGAAAGGGCGGTGGCTCCCACATAAGCACTGACTGCAACGACGGGTATCAGCGATCCGACAGTCCTCAACAGCGTGCCGAGCGGTTTCACATTGGCCTCCTAGGGTGTGACCTCGAGTACTCCCATCATACCGGTGTCTTCATGGTCCAGAATGTGGCAGTGGAACATCCACTTCCCCGCGAAATCATCATAACGAACGATGAAGCGCGCCGATTCATGCTTCGGCACGTTCGCTACGTCCTTCCAGCTCCGGAACGGCTCGGGAACGCCGTTACGATCGAGAACCTGAAACTGGTACCCGTGCAGATGGAACGGGTGATCCATCCCCACCAGGTTTTCCACCTCCCAGATCTCGGTAGCGCCGAGCTTGGCCTGCACATCGACACGCCCCATGTCCATGTGACGTCCGTTGATCATCCCCTGCGTAAGCACCATCAACCTCGTCGCCGAGGACTGCAGCGTGTCAAGTGGAGGGATGTGTCGTAAGGCAGTTGGAATTGCAACCGGCTGCACGGTGGGGGCGGTGCTGTACTCGACGGTGAGTAGTGTGCGAGACTTTTCCCACTCGGCCGGCCTCGTCTGCGGGATGTACCGGTCGTAAGGCAGCGCTTCGAGCGTGGTGCGGCTCCCCGGTGTGCCCGTGCCGCGCACGAGCAGCTCGACGCGCTCAGCGCTTGCCACCACTATCTCGCTCTTCTCCACCGGTCGCTCGAACAACCCGCCATCGTTGCCCACATGCAAGAAGGTGTGGCCGGGTATTGCCAGCCGGTACACACGCGATGCCGACGCGTTGATTACACGCCAACGCTGTACTTCACCGCTCTGGATCGCCAGCGTTGGCGTTATGTCGCCATTGACGAAGATCAGATCGCCTTCGCGGCCGTTCTCCCTGTCGATCAGGTCCTGCATCGAGTGAGGCTCGGGAAAGTCTATTGTGCCGTCAGCGCGAAGCCGGTTGTCGGAGAGGAGCAGCACCTTTTCCGGGAGATGCTCCAGGGGATCGTCCGCGGCGCGGACGATCAGTACGCCATACAGCCCTTTTGCTACCTGATATCCAGTCGTGTGGTGGGGGTGCGGGTGGTACCAGTAGGTGCCCGCCGAGCCGGGCATCAGCGTGAAGACGTAATCGTGGGTACCGCCAGGCGCGACCGGGTGGAAAGGGCTTCCGTCGGCCTCGAAAGGCAGGTGAATCCCGTGCCAATGAATGGTCGATGGGACCGGGAGCTCGTTCCTGAAGCGCACCCTTACGCGATCGCCTTCACGCACCTCGAGTGTGGGACCCGGCACCTGCCCGTTGTAGGCGTAGACGTCGGAAGTAAAGTCGGGGATCAGGGAAAGCTTCGCGGGAGCGGCGGTCAGGGTGAGCTCGACCGTCCTTTCAACTTCTGCTCGGCGAAAATGGGCCGTACCGACGGGCGCCGCGGCTACGAGGAATGCGAAGATGGGGATCCACAGTCGTCTCGTGCGACGGATGGCTGCGCTCGAAGACACCGTAGGGTGCATTGCTCTCCTGAGGATGGTTGGGAAAACTACGGATTCAGCGCGCTTACGATAGGAAATATCGGGCGTTTAGTCCAGAGGGCGATCAACGGGACCACCTGAAAACCGGGAACTGCGAGACGGGGGAGCTGTCAGCTGTCCAGCTTTGGGCGACGAGCGTAAAGCGTTCTAATCATCCTGCCGTGGACTCCATGGCTCGAGTGGCCGCATGAACTCCTCGGCCGGCGAGAACTTGGGATTGTGCCCGTCGCTCCACTGTACGCTCAGCAACCCTGTGCGCCGGTCGGTTCCCCCTTTCCCCTCGAACGCCGCCGCCGAGTAGTAGAAGCCGCCCAACCCTATCGCGTGTGCCAACACGCGCTTGGGGGCGAACATCTCGGCAATAGTGACTACCCGCAGGTCACCGCAGGCCGGGTCGGGGTCGTCATGGTTGATCGTCGGTGGCACGACCCCGCGTCGAATCGTCAGGCAGGCGGCAATCGCCTGCAACGCCGAGGACCCCGCACCATGCTGTCCGAGCATCGATTTCTGTGACTGGATTCGTACCTCAGGAAGCGCGCTGCCGAGCAGCTCTTGCAATGCCATGCCTTCCAGCCGGTCGTACAACACCGACGACGACCCGTTGGCGTTCACCAGATCGATCTCCTCGGCGTTCCAGCCGGCCTCGGAGATCGCACCGCGCATGGCGCGCACGCTCGGCCTGATGTCGAGCTCGGGAGAGTCGTGGCTGTACTGGCGGTTCTGTCCCGCCGACGCCACGTGGTAGCCGGCGAACCGCGCGTAGGTACGGGCACCGCGCCGGATCGCGTGCTCTTCCGACTCGAGCAGCAGCGCACCCGCACCTTCGCCGATGACGTTGCCGTCTCGCGCCCGATCGAACGGGCGCGAAGCGCGTCCCGGATCGTCGTTGTAGCGGGTGGTGAGCGAATTGGAGGCATTGAGAGCGAGGAACAGCTCCGGCATCAGCTCGCAGTCGCTGCCGACGACCAGAATGGCGTCGGCGACACCGGCCTGAATGAGGCGCGCCGCCTGACCTAACGCATCGATCCCCGAGTTGCATCCCGTCGTGGTCGTGTGCGTTGGTCCGCGTATGTTGAAGAAACTCGACAACACGCAGGCGGCCGAGTGATTGAAGCAATGAAAGGCTGCGTGTGGAGGCATTGCCGAGGGCGTGGATTGCCGCTCCTTCATTGACATTATCACATCCAGATTACCGATCGATGTGCCGACGAATACACCGAGGCGCTCCGGATCGCATGCATCGAGATCTATCTCCGCATCGTGAAGCGCGAGCACGCTGGCGGCGAGGGCGAGCTGGACGGCGCGCGGCGTACGCCGCGCCATCACGTCGCCGTACTCGATGTAGCGTTCGAGGCGGAAGTCCTTTACCTCGGCGCCGATCTTGGCCGGCGACCGCGTGGTGTCGCAGAGCGTGACGGGGCCGAAGCCGTGCTGTCCGTTGGTCAGCGCCGTCCAGAAATCGTTGCGGCCGCTGCCGATGGCGCTCACCGGACCGACACCCGTAACGACGACGTTAGGTCTCATGTTGCTCCGTCAGGATACGAGCGCGGTGCTGACGTAACGCCCCGGCTGGATTCCGGCTTTCGCCGGAATCCAGGAAAGTGAGGATAGGTTTTTCGGGAACGCTCAACGCATCGATATCGGCGTGGCACCGCTTCCGAGCTGCTGCCACAGATAGGTGTACACCACCGCATCCATTCGCGCGCGCTGCTCGTTGGTTACCCCGGATCCGTGTCCGCCTTCCGTATTCTCGTAGTAGTAGACCGGATAGCCTAGCGACTCCATTTTAGCCGCGCCCTTGCGCGCGTGCCCCGGGTGGACACGGTCGTCGCGGGTGGTGGTAGTGAACAGCACGCGCGGGTATTTCTGCCCTGGTTTGATGTTCTGGTATGGCGAGTACTTGCTGATGTACTCCCACTCCGCCGGGATGTCGGGATTGCCGTACTCCGCCATCCAGCTCGCGCCGGCGAGCAGCTTGTTGTAGCGACGCATGTCGAACAGCGGGACGCTCACGACGACGGCGTCGAACAGCTCGGGCCGCTGCGTGTATGCGACGCCAACGAGCAGTCCGCCGTTGCTCCCGCCGCGGATGCCAAGGTGGTCAGGCGACGTGACCTTGCGCGCGATCAGATCCTCGGCTACCGCGAGAAAGTCGTCGTAGACTCGCTGCCGGTTCTCCTTGAGTCCCGCTTCGTGCCAGGTGGGACCGAACTCGCCTCCCCCCCGAATGTTCGCTACCACATAGACACCGCCGCGCTCGAGCCATGCCTTGCCGACGGTCCCGCCGTAGCCAGGCGTCATCGAGATCTCGAAGCCGCCGTACGCGTACAGCAGCGTCGGGTTGTTGCCGTTCAACTGCATGCCCTCGCGATGGACGACGAAGTAGGGGACCTTGGTGCCGTCTCTGGACGTTGCTTCGTGCTGCTTCACGACCAGACCGGTCGCGTCGAACTGTGGCGGCAATCCGGCGACCTTGCGCGGTTCGGCACCGTCGTCGGAAAGGTAGAGCGTCGTCGGTTGTGTAAAGCCGCTGTACGTGAAGAAATAACGGTTGGTGAGCGGCGACGTCGAGGCAATCCGGATGCTGCCCATCGGCGGTGCCGGCTCGGTCTCGTGGGTCCACCCCCCGTCCGCATAACGATATCGCCGAACCTCGCTCTGCACGTTGTTGAGCATACTGACGAGCAGGTAGTCGCGCGTGGCCGACACCCCATCTACAGTCTCACGCTCGCCAGGCTGGACCACCATCCGGAAATCTCGCTGCCCCGCCAGGAAGTCATCGAGTTTCATCGCGACCAGCGATCCGCCGGGATACGTATTGCCGCCGATCGTCCACGGCTTTCGCACGTATACTACCAGCTGGCCGCGCACGAGATGCGGGTCGGCATCGAGTGGCAGGTCGACCTTCACCAACTTCCCTTCCTGCAGCAGATACATCGTCCCGGTGAAAATCGTCGGCCGGTGAAACACGATGTTGTACTCGCGGTCCGCCGTGCGGAACGACCCCACGCCTACCATCATGTCGCTCGTATCCGCCTCGTAAAGCATCGACGCCTGGGCGAGCGGCGTTCCGCGCTTCCACAGCTTGGCCTGCCGCGCGTACCCCGACGAGGTCATCGACCCCGCACCGAAGTCGGTGGCGACGAGCACGTTGTCGCGATCGAGCCAGGCTATGCTCTGCTTGGCTTCGGGAAGCATGAACCCACCTTCGATGAACCGGCGGCTCGTCATGTCGAATTCGCGAACCTGCACCGCATCCGATCCGCCGCGTGAGAGCCTCACCAGACAGCGCTCGTATTCCGGCGCCAGGCAGTTCGACCCACCGTACGACCAGCTCACTTTCTCGGACGCGGCAAGCGAATCGATGTCGAGGATCGTCTGCCACTCCGGCGTGCCTGACAGGTAGCTCTCCCATGTCGTGCGCCGCCAGATTCCGCGCTCGTGGGTGTCGTCCTGCCAGAAATTGTAGAGCCGGTCGCCCATGATCGACGGATACGCGATACGATCTCTCGAGTTGTATATCGCGAGAATGTCGTCGTGGATGGGTTTGTACGCCGGGTGGGCGCTGAGATGGTCCAGGGTCTTCTCGTTATGCTCCTTCACCCAGCCGAGCGCCCGCTCGCCCTCTACCTCTTCCAGCCAGAGAAACTGGTCGGTCTCCTGGGCCGCGAGGGGCGCGATGGAACCGATCGGGGCGACGAGCGCCCAGGCGAGCGCGAGTGTGAAAAGACGTGTCATGTCATGTGCTCCTTTCTGCTTGCTTTCAGGTTCGACGCCGGGTCGCGGCGAAGCCGTAACCTGCGCTCTGTCGCCCGATGTAGAAAGACCTGAAACCGCGAGCGTGCCCCGAAAGGCTCGGTAACTGCTGAGCTCGGGACGCGCGAGCGCGCTCCCGTCCACCCAGTGACGCCAGGGCCTGACCACTCCAGGTAGCTTTCCGATATGACAGAGTCACGCATTCCCGCGGAACACGATGCCGCCCCGGCCGAGGTAGTTCAGGCCTACGATGACTGGGCGGCGAGCTACGATGCCGACCACAATGCCACGCGGGACCTGGACGCTGCTGTCGTGCGCAAAGCCCAGCTCCCCATCTCCGGAGCCGACGTTCTGGAACTTGGTTGCGGCACCGGTAAGAACACCGTTTGGCTCGCGGCTCGAGCACGCTCCGTCCTGGCCCTCGACTTCTCGGACGGGATGCTGGCACGGGCGCGCAAGCGGGTCACGTCAACGGTCGTTCGCTTCGTGCAACACGATGTACGGAGCTCGTGGCCGGCTCCTGCCGAGTCAGTCGACCTCGTGGTGGGCAATCTGGTGCTCGAGCATGTGCAGGATCTGACGCCTATCTACGCGGAAGCGCTGAGGGTCCTGCGTCCGGGCGGCCGGCTCTGGCTGTGCGAGCTTCACCCCGAACGACAGCGGCGCGGCTCACAGGCGCACTTCACCGACAAGGCAACCGGTGCGATGATCCGCGTTCCGGCCTTCCGGCACACGGCGAGCGAGTACGTGAACGGCGGAATCGACGCGGGGTTCGCGCTCGTGTCTTTGAATGAGTGGCTGGAGGAAGGTGCGGCTCGTGAGGCACCTCCACGGCTGATCTCGGTGCTGTTTCATAAAGCGAGCGAAGGCGTCTAGGCCGGCCATTCTCTGGTCGGTCAGTAGGAGACCTGGAGCCCGGCCGTCAGAAAGCGGTCCGTTTTCTCCGCACCGGGTTGAGGAAGGTTGCTCGCCATTCTGAAAAAGTGCCCGTCCACAACAGCGATCGATCCCGACTCTGTCAGAACCGCCCTCGCAGCTTCCGAACATCTGCCTTGCACACCAGCTATTGCATAGACATACGTTTGCGATAGCTTGGGGGTCCCGAATAAATGCCGAACCGAACACCTGGGTCGGCCACCTTTTCCTTCCACCTGGAGCCAACCATGGCTACCGACGGAATTCCCAAGGACTATCACAGCATCACGCCCGCGCTGATCGTTCGCGATGCCCCGGCTGCCATCGAGTTCTACAAGCGCGCGTTCGGTGCTACCGAGCGGCACCGAATGCCGGGGCCCGACGGCAAAATCATGCACGCCGAAGTTCAGATCGGTGACTCGGTCGTGATGTTGTCGGATGAGAACGAGGAGTGGGGAATGAAATCTCCCCTCAGCACCAATGGGCTGCCGGGATCGCTGCACATCTACGTCGAGGACGCCGACAAGGCGTTTGAGAAAGCCATTCGGGCAGGAGCAACCGTTAAGCAGCCGCTCGAAGATGCGTTCTGGGGAGATCGATACGGCAAAATTACCGACCCGTTCGGCCATGAATGGGGAATCGCCACGCACCTCCGCGACCTTTCGCCAGAGGAAATGCAGCGCGCTGCCGAAGAGTGGATGGCCAATATGGGGCAGGGCGCTCAGTAGGAAGCCTGACGCGCTCGAGGCTATAAAACAAAAAAGAGGGCGGCGCAATTGCGCCGCCCTCCTTCTTCGGTTGCCGACGTGGGTAGCAGTTCGCGACTCCCGACCCCCGACCCCCGACCCCCGACCCTCGGACTCTACTCCAACCCCGCCCCTGACAGGTCGACTTCAGCCTCTCGCTGATCGCGAAGCTTCTGAATCGCTCCACGCATCATCGACGCTATCGAGCACTCGGCGCGCAGCACCTCTATCAGCGCTTCGGCCTGCTTAGCCTGTACGACGAGTGTACCGGAGCGCTCCATCACCTGATCGACCACCGCCCGCTGAGCCGAGATCAATTCGACCGTCGACCGCACGTCACGCGAAAGCGCTTCGGCACGGGCGAGACGCACTTCCAACTGCTCGATCTGCTTGCGGCGTTCGTCGAAATCGTCCATGGCGCTGGTGGCGCCTTCGAGCCGTTGACGCATGTCGTCCAGCAATGTCCGTGTTTCTTCGATGTCCTGTCGCGCAACTGCGATCGAGCGAACATCCGCGGTGGTGCGCTCGGCGATTTCGAACACGTGCTTGACCTGTGAATGCACGGCGTCGACAGTGGCCTGACGTCCCATGATCTGCTCCAGCGCCTGAGAGGCCGAGACACGCGCCGACTCCGACCTGCCGAGCAGTTCCTCGAGCTCCGTAATCCGCTTGTCGACATCACCTAGCGAGGCTGCGCGACCCTCCAGATCGTGCGCCAGATCACCGAGCATCGATCCGCGCGTCTCGGCTTCATCGAGCTGCGCCGCAATCGCACGGCTTACCTCCTCGAGCTGACGCGCCGCCTCGGCGGCCTCGCGCCGCACTTCCGACGCCTTTGTCAGGTGCTCCGATGCCTTGTCGATCGCGCCCTGCCGTTGTTCCACTTCCTGGCCGAGCGATTGTACGCGATCACTGATCTCGTCGAGCTGCTGCGCATGTGCCTCGAGCGCTACGACCGAGGCGCTGATCGATCCCATGCGCCGCTCGGCGGTATCTACAGCGGCCGATACCGTTCCAATCGTGTTCGTGACGCGCTGCGCCTCTGCTGCCTGACGCGAAAGGTCCGCGAACCTCGACTCGGCGGTATCCATCCGTGTGCGGATACCGGAGCTGCGCTCATCGAGCTGCTCAGTGGTCGTCTCCATCCCATCCAGGCGCTCGTGCAGCTCGTCCACCGCTGCAGCCCGCGACTCGATCGATTCGATCGACCCGGTCACCCGCTGTACTTCCTGACGCAGCGCCTCTACGGCCGGCGTTGCCCGCTCCAGTTCATCGACGTGTCCACGCAGCGTGCGCATACGTTCGTCAGCTTCAGAAAGCCAGGCGTTCGTCTCTGCCTGGCGATCGCGAAGACGCGCCATCTCGGTCGATGCGACCCTCGTCTGCTCCAGTCCGTCGCGAATGGACTCCTGCGCGCCATTCAGCGTGGTCAACTCACTCGACACCAGCTCGATGAACGGCCGTGCCTCCTCTACCCGATGCATCCGCTCGGCAAGCTCACGGAGCGACTCGTCGAGTTCCCCGACATCGTCGCGTACTACGCGCAGTCGTTCGGCTTGCGTCGTGATGCGCATCACATCTTCCGAAATGTGCGCGACCTGCGATGCGAGCGAGCGTGCCCGGCCATCGGTCTCCGAGACCAGGCGCGCCGAAGCGTCCACGGCTCCAAATCTCTTCTCACAGTCATTGACGAAGCCGCGCAGCTCGGCGATCCGCTCGCTGGCCGCGTCGAGGCTCCTGTTCTCGAGTTCGAACCGTTCGGCGCTCGCGCGCATTTCCTCGCGCAGCGATGTGAGCTCGCGCTTGGCGTCGCGTTCGGCCTCGTCGAGCTCGCGCTGCTGCGCGGAAATCTCGGAGCTGCGAGCGAGCACGGTTGAGTGCAGCGACTGTACGTCGGCGAGCTTGCTCTCCAGTGCGCTCAATGTGCGTGTCTGCTCTTCCTGTCGCTGCAGTGCGGCATCGAACTGGCTTCCCAGAGAAACGACCTGTGATGATTGCGCGATCGCACGTTCCACCGTGTCGCGCTGCTGCTCGAGTGCCGCCGTCCGCTGCGCAACCTGGTCAGCGATGGACTTGAGCACGGCGAGCTGGTGCTGAACGTCGGGAATTCCAGCGGCAAGCCGGACGAGCCCGGCCAGCGCCTGATCGGCGGAGGCGGCGCGGCTCTCGAGAGCGTCCATCTTCGTGGCGGTCGCCTGCTGGCGCTGATCGACGCCTTCTAGCCGGATGGTAGCGTGCTTGTGGGCGCGCAGGACGTCGTCGTGGACAGTACGCAGGCGGATGACGTTGTCGAACAGATCGCGGATCTGAGTCCGGATCGTCCCGGCTTCCCCACGCATCGCGGAGAACTCCGAGCTGAGCTCGGTGATTCGCTCGAAGTCTTCGCCGAGCTCGAGCGCGGTCTCGACTTTCTCGACGAGATCGGCGAGGGAGGCACCGACACGAGTGACTTCGGACTCGGTAGCGGCCAGGTTCGCGCTGGCAAGCTCCTGCGATTCGGCCAAGGTCGCGGCCTGGTCACTGACGGTCGCGAACTTCGCGGCGATCTCTTCGGTCGCGGCCAACTGGGACCCGACGCTGTTGATTCGCTCCTCCAGGGTCGCGATCTCGCTTCCGCGCTCAATGGTGGAATCGACGGACCGCAGCGCTTCGGCGGCGCGCTCGGCGCGCTCGACCAAGGCCTCTAGCGCAGCGGCGTCATAGGCAGGTTGGCTGGCGGCACTCAGCCGGTTGTCGTTGCTGCTGTTCGACGAGCCGTTCGTCGAATGGCGCTTCTTGAAGTTTGGAATCGAGATCATTACTGCCTCTGCGAAGTGGCCCCGGGACGCGCGGAATTATCCGCCGTACCTTGAGGACGTTTCGCACCGGAGTGCAGTCACAGTCTTATACGATCCAATTTCGGAGAGAGCTTAGCGATCGCGTGGGAACCGTGAAAAAGGGCCGGATCGGCTAGCCACCTTCCTAGCGAACTGATCAGTAAGTGACATGAATCACGATTCTTTATCTCATCGCTTGAGGACAGTCGGCGACTTTTCTGCTCACTCGGGAAACATGCAGCAAATAAGGATCGTCGAAGAACCTGCTCGCAGCTCGTTAGGGAGGAAAGGGAAACTGGTCGCCGCGAGTGCGTTGATCCATGCCGTTGTTCCAAACACATGCCGAGTCACTTGCGCCCGCGCCCAATGCTCGAGTCGCCGTATCTGCGGATCGGCATCGCCCGGTTTGAGCCGACGCAGCGTGGGGGGTCTCGACAACCGGCGGACCATGGCGGAAATTCACGGATCTCGCGACGTTCGAGAAGGGCGTTTCTTTCGGGAACAGCGATGGCCAGTATCACCTTCACATCCAACATTCAGCGGCACGTAGCGTGTCCGCCGGCCGTTGCGCCCGGACGTACGGTTCGCGAAGTACTGGACGTTGTCTTCGCCGGCAATCCACGTGCGCGCAGCTATGTCCTGGACGACCAGGGCGCCTTGCGCAAACACATGGTAATTTTCATAGACGGAGATACGATTCGCGACCGTGACACGCTCAGTGACTCGATAGGGGCGGATGCCGAGCTGTACGTGATGCAGGCGTTGTCAGGCGGGTGACGAGCAGCTCGTCCATGAACTGGCATGGGTTGCGCAGAATGGGAAGAATATCGTGAGCGATCGACTGATGGTCGCGACGAGAAAGGGACTCTTTTTCGTCAGGCGCATGCAGGGTGGATGGAAGGTAGAGCGCGTCTCCTTTGTTGGAGACAATGCGTCGGTGATGCTCGCCGATCCGCGCGATGGACGCATGTACGTGGCACTGGGCCACGGACACTTCGGCGTGAAGATTCACTCGTCAGGCGATGGCGGCGAAACGTGGGAGGAGCGGCCGGCGCCCGCGCTGCCGCCGCGGCGGGAGGATGAGGAGCCCTGGATCGACTCGATGGGGCGCCTAATTCCCGAGAGTGTGCAGCTCGTCTGGGCGCTCGAGGCGGGCGGTCCCGAGGAGCCGGGAGTACTCTGGTGCGGGACCATTCCCGGCGCCCTCTTTCGTTCGCCCGATCATGGCACGACGTGGGAGCTGGTTCGCTCGCTATGGGATCATCCCAGCCGGAGAAAGTGGTTTGGAGGCGGAGCTGATTGGCCGGGAATTCATTCCATTTGTGTCCATCCCGCCGACTCGCGGAGAGTGATGGTTGGCGTGTCGTGTGGCGGCGTCTGGGAGACCGAGGACGCCGCCGGTAGCTGGCAGTCGAGAGCAAGAGGAATGTTCGCCTCCTACATGCCCCCCGAGCTTCGCGAGCAGGAGGACATTCAGGACCCGCACCGAGTCGTGCAGTGTGCCGCGGACCCGAAGCATTTCTGGGCGCAGCATCATAACGGCGTGTTTCGGAGCACCGACGGTGCCCGGACGTGGACGGAGGTCACCGTCTCGCCATCGTCGTTTGGATTCGCGGTAGCCGTATCACCTAACGATCCATTCACGGCGTGGCTCGTCCCGGGGGTGAGCGACGAGCATCGGATCGCGGTCGGCGGAAAGGTGGTCGTTGCCCGAACACGCGATGGCGGCCGGACCTTCGAGCAGCTTGGCGCCGGGCTTCCGCAGGAGCATGCGTACGACCTTACCTTCCGGCACGCACTCGATGTGGATGAAAGCGGAGAGCGGCTCGCGTTCGGCTCGACGACAGGTTCGCTATGGGTTTCCGAGAATCAGGGTGACAGCTGGCAGACAGTCTCCGAGCATCTGCCGCCGGTCTATGCCGTGCGATTCGTACCTACGCCAAGGCAATGATCCCCATTTTTCGATCCAACTGATCTCGCTCCCTCTTTCGGTACGCCGTACCGTTGCGTACGCTGAGGGGGCTGAGGGGCGGAACTAAGGAAGTAACCGTCAAATCGACATCGAATCGATATCCATGCGCCATTCGCACGAGCCGGTCACAATGGGGAGCCCTCGGTCCCGAATAGTGGAAACCAGCTTGTTCCGGGTCACCGAAGCATGGTTCCCTCCGCACAGCGTGCTGGAGCCGCATACGCACGAGCGAAGCATCGTCGCAGTCATGCTCGACGGCTCCTTCGAAACGGAAATCGGCGGGCAGCGAATCGATTGCATTCCGAAAACCACCTGGACCGAGCCTAGGGAAGAGCGTCACGCAAACTACGTTGGCAAGTGCGGCGCCCGGGTGCTTGTCACCCAACCGCACCCCGATCGCCACGAGTTGCTCGCTCCGTTCAGCCGTCTGCTCGATGAGGTGCTCGACATTCGCGATCCGGCCATAGCGCAGGATGCACGGAGGGTCGCGGCGGAGGTCGCCAGGCCGGACTCCCTGTCGTCCTTTGCAATGGATTCTCTCGTAATGTTGATGATGACTCGAGCGGTTCGCGGGTCAGCGCGAAAGCGGCGCGAAAGGGGGACGCCACCCTGGCTTATGCAGGCGCGCGACGTCGTCCACGCGCACTTTCGCGACCATCTCGACCTGACGGCGGTCGCGGCGACCGTGGGCGTGACTCCCTGGCATCTGGCGCGCACCTTTCGGCGCCACTTTCACCTGAGTGTCGGCGAATATGCCCGCGCGTTGCGCGTGGAGTGGGCGCTCCAGCAGCTGTCGTCGACGGGCACACCGATCGCCGAGGTCGCCCAACGGGCGGGGTATACCGATCAAAGCCACCTGACGAGGGCCTGCAAGGCACAAACCGGGCTTGCCCCCGCCGCCTATCGCCGACGCGAGCAGGAGTAGAGCAGGGGGCCTGCCCTACTCCTGTGCCCCGTCCTTTCTACGGCCTGACCTGAATGTTGCCGTCGACGACTGCCCAGGTGGTGGCTGGGTTCCAGATCCGTGCCTGGCAATATTGCTCCGAGGTGATGATCCCTCCGCCACCCTCGAAGCCGAATACGGTTGTACCGTCGTCAGGCGATTGGCCTTCGCCGTTGTCCGCGACACGGAACCACACCTCTTTGCCAGGCTGGTGAATCGCGCCCAAGACGGCGGGGTTTGTCGAGTTGTTCTGCGTGATGACGCCGCCGATCCAGGCTCGGCCGAGTAGCGGGTCGAACGAAACGCAGGTCACAGTTCCCTTAAAATCCACCGATCCACCGGCGCTCACATATACCTGGCGGAACTCACCGTTGGCGCTGCCGTCGGCTTTCGTCTTGGCGTTGAAGGAGAAGCTGAGGAGCGAGAAGCCCGCCGGCAGCTGCGCCTTGCCTCCGCCGGACGTCGACGCGGTAACGCCGCGATTGGCACTCGCTGTCGGACTGCCGGGGGGCAGTTCGGTGGGTGCGGATGAATCACATGCGACCAACGCCGTCGTCGTCGCCAGCGCCGCGACAATTGACAATCTCATGAAACACTCTCCGGTCCGGGTTAACAACGGTGGATCACGAACCTAGGGCCGGAGTGTGCCGGATTCTTGAATGGCGGTGAGGTGAGTTGTACAGGGGTGCGCAATGACTATTGCTGTTCCGACACAGTGTGCGGGCACTCGGCGGCCCGGGCCATGAGCATTGCGCGTTCTCGCGCGTTATGTGTCAGCGATGCCGCGCGCTCGAATTCCACCCGGGCCTCGGCGAGCCGTCCGAGCTTGAACAGCAAATCTCCACGCACGCTCTGTAGAAGGTGGTACCCATCGAGCGACCGCTCCGCCACGAGCCGGTCGACCATCGCGAGTCCCACCGAGGGGCCGGATGCCATCGAAACAGCCACCGCCCGATTGAGCTGCACCACCGGCGACGGAGCGAGCTGTGCCAGCGACTCGTACAAGGCGACGATCGCCGTCCAGTCCGTCTGCTCAGGCGTACGCGCGCGTGCATGGCACGCGGCAATCGCTGCCTGGAGTGCGTAGAAGCCGGGCGATCCGCCTAGCGCGTCGGCCCGGGCGAGGGCGGAGAGGCCGCGCGCGATCAGGATGTGGTCCCAGCGCCCGCGGTCCTGATCCAATAGCAGAACCGGCTCCCCCGCCGCATCGGTGCGTGCGCGAGTTCGCGAAGCCTGTATCTCCATCAGTGCGATGAGGCCGTGCACCTCCGGCTCGTGCTCCATGAGCGCGGCCAGGATACGACCGAGCCGGAGCGCTTCGTCGCATAACGCCGGGCGCATCCAGTCACCGCCGGCGGTAGCCGTATAACCCTCGTTGAAAATCAGGTAGATGACCCGGAGAACCGACGACAGCCGCGCCGCGAGTGCGTCGCCACGCGGTACTTCGAATGCCACCTTCCCCTCGCTCAGGGTTCGTTTGGCCCTGACGATCCGCTGAGCAACCGTCGCTTCCGGAACGAGGAACGCTCTCGCGATCTCCGGTGTGGTCAACCCTCCGAGGAGCCTCAGGGTAAGCGCCACCTGCGCCTCGGACTTGAGCACCGGGTGACAGGCCATGAACACGAGGCGCAGCAGGTCGTCGCCAACCTCGTCATCGAGCGCGGCGTCGAGCGCCGGCTCTGGACTATCCTGTCGGGAAGCGAGCTCGTGGCCGAGCAGTTCGTGCTTCTGCTCGATTCGCGTGCTCCGGCGAAAATGATCGATGGCCCGATGCTTGGCGGTTGCCAGTAGCCAGGCGCCGGGCTTATCGGGAACACCCGACTCCGGCCACCGCTCGAGCGCGGCGACGAGCGCGTCCTGGGCCAGGTCCTCGGCCAATCCAACATCGCGTACGATACGTGTGAGGCTGGCAATGAGCTTGGCCGACTCGATGCGCCAGACTGTTTCGATTGCGATGTGGGTATCGGTAGCCGTCACGGCTACCAATCACACCTCCTTCCTCCAGCCGTGCAACACCGAGACGCCCGCGCCTATTCCAGCCCGAACAGCCTCGCAGCGTTTCCACCGAGGATCGCCGTACGCTCGGCACCGGTCAGATCGGAGACCTCGAAGCATTCTTTCATTCTCGGGATGCTGCCGATCATGTGCGGATAGTCGCTACCTGCCAGAACCTGTCGCGCGCCCACGAACGCAACAGCGAGACGAATCGCCCCTGGATCGAAGTTGACGCCATCGTAGTAGAAGCGCCGAAGGTACGTCGACGGCGGGTCGTCGATATCGCTACGGCATTCCGGGAACGCATGCCATCCGCGATCCAGGCGCTCCACCAGGTAAGGTATGGTGCCGCCGAGGTGGCCAAGCATCCAGCGGATATTTGCGAATCGCGCTGGCACGCCACGAAAGACGAGGTGCGCAGCAGCGAGGGTGGTATCCATCAGGAAACCGACCAGCGGCATGAGCCAGTAGTCGGTCATCGCCTCGACTCCCATCGGTGACGTCGGATGAATGTGGATGATCGCGCCGAGTCCATCGGCGCGCTCCCAAAGCGGCAGGAAGCGGTCGTCGGCGAGGGCGACGCCGTTCACGTTGCCGAACACCATCGCGCCACGCATGCCGAGCTGGGTGACGGCGCGCTCGAGCTCGTCGGCCGAAGCCTCGGGATCGTTGAGCGGCAGCGTCGCGAGGGATTTGAAACAAGGGCGATCGCGAGCGATCCGGGCGAACGCGTCGTTGACCAGCCGCGCGAGTCGTACGGCTCGGGCAGACTCCTCCACGTGCGTGCCGGGCGTCGTTAGGCTCAGAACCTGAACGTCGACCCCCTCTCGCTCCAGCACTTCCTGCCTGTAGGCGATGTCCCGATGACCACGGACCGCCACGTTGTAGTCGCCGGGGTAGTGAACGCACGGGTTGCCCTCAGTATCAGTCGTGACACGGACGGCGGAGCCGGCCTCCCGCAGCGCGGCAAGGTACTCCGGCGGATAGAAATGGTTGTGGACGTCGATGATCACGGTGTTCTCAACGGTTCCGGTCAGGTCTGGCCCACAGGTAATACACTGGAATGCCTAGCAAAACAAGACCGAGCCCGATCGCGCTCTCGCCCGGCTGATCAATCACCTGATTCACCACGACGGTCAGGGCGCCCGCGATGAAGGGCCCGGGTACGAGCGGATAACCCGGCATTCGCCAGGTTGGCTGGTAGTCAGGCCGATGACGAGCCAGCATCAGGCCGACGGCCATCAGTGCGAAGAACAGCCATTCGGTGTAGATCACGCGCGTGAACAGCTGGCGATAGCTTCCGGTGGCCACCAGCACGCACGACCAAACCGCCTGCAGCGCGATCGCGCGATGGGGCGTCGCATAACGCGGATGCGTCACGCCCAACCAGCGGAAGATCAGCCGGTCTGCCGCCATCGAGTGGTAGACACGGGGGCCCGCCAGCACGAGTCCGGCGATCGCACCGAAGCAGGAGAACGCGACGAGCGCGGACACGAATGCAGCGCCGCCACCTCCGAGCACCGCGTCGGACGCGTCGGCGGCGACCCTCGTGGAGCCGATCACGACATCCAGCGGCAGCACGTACAGATACGCCGCGTTCAGCGCGATGTAGCAGGCAACCACGATCACGATCCCGGTCACCAGCGCGCGTGGTATAGTGCGTTCGGCATCCTTCGTCTCGCCCGCCATGTACGTCACCATGTGCCAGCCGCCGAACGCAAACAGCCCCGCGGCGATGGCGCGAACGTACGCGGTGAGCGTGGCGCCGTCGCCCACGCTCCTGACGCCAGCCTCGAGGGCGGCCGCCGGCGCGTCATTCCGAGTACCTAGCGCGAATGCAACGGCGATCATCAGCGCGATCACCGCGACCTTGACGATGGTGAACCCCGCCTGCAGCCGCCCGCCGTGCTTCACGCCGACGTAGTTGACGGCTGAGACGATCAGGATCGCTGCGATCGCCAAGGCTCGGACCATGGTATCGCCGCCCGGCACGAAGTACGTCACGTAGCGCCCGAAAATCATTGCGATCGCGGCGATGATCCCGGAGTGCATGCTCCAGAACATCGCCCATCCCCAGAGAAACGCGATCAGCGGAGCGACGGTACGGCGCAAAAAGACGTATACGCCGCCGGTTTCGGGAAACGCCGAGGCCAACTCCGCGCAAATCAGCGCGCCGGCAAGGGTGAGCAGGCCGGCCGCGGTCCATACCACGAAGATGCCGGCAACGGTCGGGACGTCGCGCACGATCTCCGACGGCTGCACGAAGATCGACGCGCCGATGATGATGCCGGCGACCAGAGCGGTGGCCTGGACGAGACCAATCGAGCGACGAAGTCCGCCGCTGGCTCCGTCCACCCCGTTAGTCGGTTCGCTCACCGATGGTGCTGGGACGGAAGTTGGGACTCTGACCGGAGTTCATGGGGACCGGCTCGATGCCGGGCTGGGCGACGCCGGCCCCATGGTCCGTGTGGACGAGCGCGTTGTCAGATCGCGCTACTCTGCGCGTCCTGATTCTGTCGGTGTACCAGACGCGCGCTTTCATCGGCCCGAAACCTCCGCTCGGCCTCGAAGACTTCTGGCACCTTATCGACCAGATCACCGAAATCCTCTTCCTCGAAAACCTGGCGGATCTCGACCTCGTAGGTCTCGGTGTTCGGATTCGGGATGCGCTTCACCCACTCTATCGCCTCTTCCTTCGACCGAACCTGCCACAGCCAGAAACCGGCTATTAGTTCCTTGGACTCGGTGAACGGGCCGTCGATCACCGTGGGCTTGCCACCTAACCTGACCCGCGCGCCCTTAGATGTCGGCTGCAGCCCCTCTCCCGCGAGCATGACGCCCGCCTTTACAAGCTCTTCGTTGAACTTGCCCATCGCGCTGAGCATTTTCTCGTCAGGCAGGATTCCCGCCTCGGAGTCCTTGTTCGCCGGCATCAGGATCAGAAATCGCATGGTAAGTATCTCCAGGTCGTCGTGTGGAGCCGGACTATCGCTTACCTGCTGGCGCCGGCTCTATTTAGACGTCGATCGAGTCAACCTGAAATCGACAACTTTGCTAATGTGGGGAGGAGTAGGCCGGGGTAGGAGGAAATGGGAAACGGGAAAAGGGAAACGGGAGCTTACCGCGCGTGCCGGCGAGGTCCTCGCTTTTTGCCATTTCCCCTTTCCCGTTTCCCCTTTCCCGCCTTCTTTCACTTCTTACTCCGCCTTCAACGCCACCGCCGGCTCCACTCGCGCGGCACGAGCCGCCGGAAGCCAGCACGCCAGTGTGCCGACAGTCGCCATGAGCAGGGCGACGACGCTCACCGTCACCGGGTCGTTGGGCGTGACTCCATAGAGAAGTTGTGCGAGCAGCCGCGAAGCAGCGAGCGAGCCTAACACACCGAGCGCGAGACCGCCGGCCAACAGCACCCAGCCTTCGCGCAGAACCATTGTCTTGACCCGGGTAGCATCGGCGCCGAGGCTCATTCGGATGCCGATCTCGCCGGTGCGCGAGCTCACCGAGAACGCGAGCACTCCCGCGA
>CAZPCC010000106.1:0-1806 GCA_964584905.1 uncultured Gemmatimonadaceae bacterium
CCAGGAATTAGGAATTAGGAAATAGGAAATAGGAAATAGGAAATAGGAATTGGGAATAGGAATTGGGAATCAGGGGTCCTGGGGCTTTCTGTATTGGCGCGATGGCGCTTTCAGATATTCCACCGCGCGCCGAGGAAAACGACAGAAACCGCAGATTGCGCAGATTTCGCAGATGCAGCGGCGGCAGTAGCAGTCACACCGTCAGGAAGCCAGCGGTCCCAATAGCCGAACGAGAAGAAAAAACGAAAGGAACTACAGATCACACGGATTACAGTGGCGGGGCAGCCCTTGATACCGCTCTGCGTAATCGGCATAATCTGTGGTTCCTGCTGTTGCAAATCTCTGATAGAGCGACTCACCTAAACGTAAGGGCGCAACCAGTTCGGGTTCCAATCATTTCCCCATCGCGCTCGTCACCCATTGCCAGTAGGCTTCGCCACCGCGTTCCGGAACATCGTTATGGCCTGCGCCATCGATAGCCAGTAACCGGCCCGGATTTCTGGCGGCGTCGAACACCTCGCGGCCCATCCGAACGGGAATGATCAGATCGTCGGTTCCGTGCGCTACCCAGACCGGGGTATCCAGCTCACGCACGCGTTCGCTCGTATCGTAATGCACGCGGGAAACGAACCGCCACACGCGCTCGAGCGGGGCTGCAATTATAATCCGTGCCATGTCGCGAGCCGAGGAAAACGGCGATTCGAGCAGGAGTACCTCCGGCTGGTGCGTCGCCGCCAGCTCGGCGGCCACCGCGCTCCCTAACGAGTGGCCGTAGATGGCGATTCGCGACATTGGGGCTCCGGTGTGCCCTCGTACCCAGGCGAGCGCCGCCTCGGCGTCGCTTCGGACGCCGGGCACAGTCGGCGGACCCGGAATTCCGCCATAACCGCGGTACTCGGCGAGCATCACCATTCGCCCTGTGCGGCGGGCGAGCTCCTCTCCCCACGGAACACGCCAGGCCGCGAGGTCCGCGTTTCCGTGAAACATGATTACTACCCCCTGGGCCGCCGCGTCCGAGGAATCACCGATCACGTACCCGAACAGCTCCCGCCCGTCGTCTGCTCGATAGGCGACGCGGGTGGCCGGCTCACCGGCTGGATATGGCGGCGGCGACGGCTGGAAGACAAGGCGCTCCTGCGACCACCAGAGCCCGAACACCAGCGTGCCGAGCGCGAAGACGGCGATGACGGCGGCAATGATCATGCGGCGGGCGAGCGTATGCGACCCCACTCGTTATGAGCCGGATGTCCCCTGCACCCAGCCACTGCGCGTGCCGGTGAGCGGGCTGTAAACACCCGGACGCCAGAGCGCCAGTTTTTCCACCTCGCGCGCGAGGGCAAAGTCCTTGTCGGTGATGCCCTTGGCCGTATGCGTGGAAAGCGCGATACGCACCGATCCCCAGCTCACGGTGAGATCGGGATGGTGGTCCGCGGCCTGGGCGAGGTAGCCGATCGCGTTGATGAGCATGAGCGTGGTGGGCCAGCCATCCGTCTTGAAGTCGCGAGTGAGCGCACCATCCGCGACGCGCCAGTCAGGAAGATCGCCAAGGCGCGACGAGATTTCGGATTCGGAGAGAGAGGGTGTCTTGGGCATGGGTCGTCGGGGGTCGGGGGTCGAGGGTCGAGGGACGCACGATTCGAATATCGCTACTCGCGCCTCGCAAGGCACAACGCCATACAATCACACGCACACGCCCCCCCCCCGACCCCCGCCCCGCCGACCCTCGACCCCCGGACCCCCGACCCCCGATCCCGACCCTCAACCCCCGACCCCCGACCCCCCAATACTCTGAATGAAAGTAGCCGA
>CAZPCC010000107.1:0-3651 GCA_964584905.1 uncultured Gemmatimonadaceae bacterium
ATTCCCGATTCCCGATTCCCAATCTCCCTCGCCCCGCGACCCTCGGACCCCCTAGCTTCCCCCCATGCCGGTCAATGTCAGTTCGGAAATCGGTCGCCTGCGCGCCGTACTTGTTCACACCCCCGGGTCGGAGCTCCTCGCCGTAACCCCGTCGACGCGTGAGGACTATCTCTACGACGACATCATCGATCTCGAAATTGCGCAGCGGGAGCACCGCCGCTTCGTGGCCATTCTCGAGCGTTTCACCAAAGTTCATTACGTGCGCGATCTCCTGGCCGAGGTCGCCGATCGGGCCGAGGTGCGGCAGCGGCTGATCAAGGAGACGATGCCCTTCGTCCCGTCCGAGCCCCTCGCCAAGGACATACTGGGCCGCCCGGCCGAGGAGTTGGTCCGCATGCTCATCGAAGGAGTGGCCGAGTCGCCCGGGCCACTCGCCGAGATGCTCAACGAGCACGGTTACCTGTTGCCGCCGGTGCCCAATCTTTTCTTCACGCGCGACACGGCGATGATCATCGGTGAGCACGTGCTTGTCGGATCGATGAGATATGATATCCGGTGGAGCGAAGAGCTGATCATGAAACTGCTCTTCCAGTTCCACCCGGAGCTCGCCAATTGCGGCATTCTCTACGATGGATCATCGGAGAGGCGGTACAATTACACACTCGAAGGCGGCGACGTTCATCCGATTCGCGGCGATACGGTCATGATCGGCTTCAGTGAACGATCGAGTCCAGGCGCCATCGACAACCTGATGAACATCCTGTTCGAACGTACGCCGATCACCGACGTCATCGTCGTCGTTATGCCGACCGAGAACACCGCCATTCACCTCGACATGATCTTTACGCAGGTCGAGCGCGAGCTGGCGGCCATTTTCCCGCCGCACTTCATCGGACCCGAGCGTCTCCCGATCCTGTACCGGCGCAAGGGCCAATCCGGGATGAAGGAGATGCCGAACATCTTCGCAGCGCTGCAGGCGGTAGGGCTGCCGACCGAGCCGGTCTTCTGCGGAGGCGACCGGCGCAGTGTACAGGAGCGGGAGCAGTGGTCGTCCGGGTGCAACTTCGTCGCGCTCCGGCCCGGGCTCGTGCTCTCGTACTCGCGAAACGAGGCCACGCTGCACGAGATGAACAAGATGGGCTTTCGACTGGTCAAGGCTGCCAGTTATCTCACCGGCGAGGAACAAATCACGGAAAGCGAACGCGCGGTGATCACGTTCGAGGGAAGCGAGTTGGTCCGAGGCGGCGGCGGACCGCGCTGCATGACGATGCCGTTGGATCGGGATGATCCGTGGGCATGAAAACCGTGATCCCAGTTACCACCGTAAGCCCTCAAGACACTCTGCTCGCCTTACGCGCGCGCGAGTTGCTCGCTGGCGGGCCGGTGGACGCCGTGACGCTCGTAGCCCACGTCTGCCGGATGAGCGGTATGCCGCATGCAGTCGCCGAACATCTCGCGGCGACGATGTTCGCCGGGCGCCGGGAATTCGTTCGCGACGTGGATGGTCGATGGGGGCTGGCCCCCATCCCGACGACACGCCCGGCTGGCAACGGCCCGCGCATTGCCGAACCGATTCCGCATGCCTCGTTTGGAAGAACGGCGGCAGCCTCCCGTACCGCGAGCGACACCGTCCAAACCTCGCTCGCCCTCACGCCGCTCGACTGTCTCGACTACGTCGTCGTCGATGTCGAGACCACCGGTTCGGGTTGGAAGAGAAACGACCGCATTACCGAGATCGCGGTAATCCACGTTCGCGCGGGCAAGGTGGTGCAGGAGTTCGAATCACTGGTAAATCCGCAGCGCTCCATTCCGCCGATCGTCTCCGCGCTCACCAATATCACCTGGTCCATGGTACGGCACGCACCGCTCTTCGGAGAGTTGTGCGATCGCCTCGTGCCGCTGCTCCAGGGAAAGGTGTTCGTCGCGCATAACGCGGAGTTCGACTGGCGCTTCGTGACCACCGAGGTGGCACGCGCCACCGGACAGAGGCTCGATGGCGAACGTCTCTGCACCGTGCGGCTGGCGCGCACGCTGCTTCCCGAACTCCGCAGCCGCCGGCTGGATGCGCTGGCACACTACTACGGCATCGTCATCGAGGGACGACATCGCGCCGGCGGCGACGCTCGCGCGACGGCAAAGGTAATGCTGCGTCTGTTCCACGAGCTGAGCGTGCGCGACTGCGTAACCTTCGAGGCGATGCGGGAGCTCCTCGGCACGCGCTCGCGTCGCGGCCGGCGCCGGCGCAGGAGCGCCTTGCCGCGTGGTATGACCAGGGATTCCTCGGCGTGACCGCGCCGGCGCCACTTGTCCAATCGATGCAGCTCGGCGCCTGGCGACTGCACGCAATCCAGGCGGGAGGCATGCGACTCGACGGCGGCGCGATGTTCGGCGTCGTGCCCAAACCTCTCTGGTCGCGCCGCATCACGTCCGACGACCGCAACCGCATTCCGATGGGCATGAGGTGCCTGCTCATCGAGCACGACGTGGGACCGGTGCTCATCGACACCGGGGCGGGGAACAAGGAAGATGCCAGGTTCATGGATATCTACGGCATCGAGAACGCCGGCACCTCCGGACCTACGGCACTGGAGGATGGCCTGCTCGAAGCGGCGGGCGTTCGACCAGCCGACGTGGCGATGGTGATCAATACTCACCTGCACTTCGATCATGCCGGCGGTAACACGCTGCGCGCGCCCACGGGTGACATCACATCGAGTTTTCCCAACGCCCGGTACGTCGTGCAACGCGGCGAGTACGAGTTCGCGACGAACACCAACGAACGGACCGCGGCCAGCTATTTCACCGCGAACTACCATCCGTTAGCGGATTCGGGGCAACTCGAGCTCGTCGAGGGCGAGACCGAGATTCTTCCCGGCATCCGGCTCCTGCCGACTCCCGGCCATGTGCCGTTCCATCAGAGCGTTTTGCTGGAATCGGGCGGCGAGAAGGCACTCTTCGCCGCCGACCTGGTACCTACGTCGCACCACCTGCCGCTTCCGTGGATCATGGGCTACGACCTGGAACCGCTCGTCACACTCGAGAGCAAACGGCGGATCTTCGCAAAGGCAACCGCAGACGACTGGTTGATGATCTTCGAGCACGATGCCGCGGTGGCATGGGGAAAGATCGAGCACGACGGTAAGGGATACCGGCTCCGTACAGCTTAGTCGGCGGGACGAGCATTGCTGCCGGGTCGGACCTGGCGAAAAGCAGGAACTGCAACTGCTGCATAACCACAGATTACGCAGATTACGCAGATTACAAGCAACAAACGAAGTAAACGTCCAGGCTGATCTTCGTTTCGGTCTCCTTAATAAAGTTTGCGACGTTCGTAAACGAAAGAGACGACAAACTTGAAGTGCGATAAGAGACTTCATGCAGGAGACTCACCGCTTTCAATCTGCGAAATCTGCGAAATCTGTGGTTCCCTTGCTGTCCTTTGGAATTGGGAAGGAACTGACCTCCAACCGCAGAACCACTGAACCAGCCAATCCGCGAAGTCTTTAGTTCCCCTCTTTTTTCGGCGTTTGCCCACAGCCCCGCCTTCCATTGGCGACCATTACCGCTCGAGGAAGGGACAAATTTCGCAGATTTCGCAGATCTTGTGTTCGGAAGCCCAGTGGCAACGGAGTCCTTTGCGCGCTAGCCGGT
>CAZPCC010000108.1:0-15979 GCA_964584905.1 uncultured Gemmatimonadaceae bacterium
CCCGCGCGGTTGGGTACGGCGAGCACGGTGACGGGATACGTCGGTGACGCGGCAACGTTCTCCGGCTCGCTCGATGCGATAGGCGGCGTCGGGCTCAACGGCGCGACGGTCCGGGACGGGCCAACCGACGTAGCCGGGACGGGCTACAGGATTCGGACTACGACATACAGCTTCAATACAATGACGGCGGTGCTGGCGCAGGGAACGACGCCGTTGCTGGTCACCAACGACTTTTCGCCCTCTGCGACGCCGGAGACGTTCTACAGCTCGACGGCGTTCCCGGGGTTCACAATCGGATTCCGTCCGGCCGCAGCACGGACGTTCGACAACACCCGCGGTCAGGTGTTCATCGGGCCGGACGGCGAACGAATTCTGCCGCTAGCGCTGCCGAATGCGCAGATCAACACAACGGCAACCTCGATCGCGACAGGCGGACAGGGCGGATTGTACACGCTCGACTGGGATGCAAATGTGTACGGCCCGGGGGAGCCTTTCCGGCTGGACCTGGCGAATCCGCAGTCAACACGCTCTGCCGTTACTGCATCGCTCAACGCGCGGGCGGTCGCACAGACCGGCGTGACCGATGCGGCCGCCCAGACGGCCACCGGGTTCACCGATCTGGTGCCCGTCAAGCTGCCGTTCTCCGTAACGAACGAGACGTTCGGACGGGACGTGCAGGTCGCAATGCGGCAGCGCGCAAGCAACAACATTCTGTTCGGTACCGGGCAGGACACCATAACGGTGACGGTGCCTGACGATGTTTGGATCCCGGGAGATCGACTGATTTTCATCGAGACCATCGGCGGTACGCCGACGGTGACGTTCAGCACGTTCGTGGTGGAGTGCGTCGGCTCGCAGGGCACGCGGCCGAGCTGCAACCCGGTGGCATTGCTCACGCCGGGATCGACTGGTTTCATTCCGACCGCGGCAGGCACGGAGCAATCGGTGCTTTACATTCCGGCGTTGACCACCGCGCAGCAGTTCTCGTTCACGGTAACGGCGCAGTCGCTGACCGGGGACCTGACGGATGCGTGCACGACGAACGCGACAGGGGAAGTGTGCGAGAACGTCCGGGCCGATCTGAAGAACGTTAGGGTAGTACCTAACCCATACGTGGTGTTCTCGAGCCTGGCAGCCGGCCTTACTCAGCCGTTGCTGTTCACACATGTACCATCTCGCGGCACCGTGAGGATATACACGGTGTCCGGGCAGTTCGTTCAACAGATTACGTGGGAAGAGCAGGACCTGAACGAAACGGGTGACCTGTTATGGAATCTTCGGACTCGGGAGAACTCCATTATCGCAGCGGGGATGTACCTGTACATGATCTCCGGACAGGACGCCAACGGAAGGGACCTCGGTAGTTCCATGGGCAAGTTCGTCGTAATCCGCTGAGCGAGGACCTCAAATCATGATTCGCATATTTAGAGCAGTCGCCGTCGGCGGTCTTGCACTGGGCGCGATTTCGGTTGCCGCCCAGACCACGGGACCCGGAATCGGCACGCCCCTGGTGCCTGACGGAAATTCGACGATCAGCCGGGTAGGAACGCGCGGAGCAAACTTCCTGGAAGTGGGTCAGGGGGCGCGCGCAATGGGGATGGCGGGTGCGTATTCGGCACTCGCCGGAGGACTTTCGTCGCTTTACTGGAATCTGGCCGGCTCCGCCGATGTCGAGGGTTTTTCAGGCGGTGTGAGCTACGCGCAGATGTACGGGAGCGAGGGTTTGGACATGATCTGGGGCGGAGCCGTTCTACCGCTGGCTGGTGGAGCGATCGGCATTCAGGTGGGCAACATGACTTCCGGAGAGATTCCCCGTACGACGCTGGCGTTCCCCGATGGTGGGGATCCGGTCGGTGGAGAATCCTTCGAATTCACCGGTTCGATGGCGATGCTTTCCTACGCGCGACGCCTGACCGACAGATTGAACGTCGGGCTCGGGGTGAAGTACGCACAGGAGGGAATCTCCAACGCCAAGGCCAGCTGGACCGGGGCCGATGTCGGCGTGCGGTTCCGCACCGGGTTGTATGGAACGACGTTCGGCGCCTCGCTACAGAACATCGGCGGCGACGGACGCTACGAGGGCACTGCGATCACCGCCAACGTGATCGATGACCTCACCCCTGGACTGGTCCGCGTCTTCTATCGCACCGAGAAGCTCGAGATGCCGACGATGTTCCGGTTCAGCGTCATGACCGATCTGATCGGAGGGGCGGAAGCTCTGTTCTCGCCTAACACGGATGCCGGAACGATCCGCGCGGTGGGGCAGTTCGATCAGGGTATCGATACCGACCTGCAAGGCACGGTCGGAATGGAATACGGCTACCGCGATCTTGCGTTTCTGCGGGTGGGAAAGCGGTGGATGAACGAAAGCAACACGGATTATCAGGGGTTCGAGCGTGGCTTGGCGTTCGGTGGCGGTCTCAAGCTGCCGGTAGCGGGCCGGTCGGTTGCGTTCGACTATGCGTGGAACGGGCAGGGCGAACTGCCTAACACGAACTACTTCACCTTCGAAATCGGCTTCTAAGCCGGTGGTGGCCGGCCGCCGACAGGCGGCCGGCCGCTACCCAGGAGGATTCATGCGAATAGCAGTTGCAGCCATACTCGCTGGGGTAGGGTTCGTGCTCGCGACAGATGGTATCGCCGCGCAAGGACTCGCTTCCGGCAGGTTCACAATCACTCCCGTCGTCGGCACCATCAGGTTCGATGAAGCCAGCGCGTTGGCCAACAAGAAGGCGAACGACGACGGCGCGTTCACCGAGAACGTTTTCACGCCCACCGTCGGCTTGTCCGCCGACTACAAGCTCGCCAGGCAGCTGGGGCTCGGCTTCTACTTCGAGGCCGCACGGCCGCAGACTCGCGGCGATTACTTCCCCAGCCTGCTGCTGAACTTCGGACAGAACGCGCAGTTGCGGACGATCAGCCAGCGGGTGACGCTGCTGATGTACGGGTTGCAGGGGACGGGCACATTCGGGGTGGGGCGGTTGCAGCCGTTCGTTTCGGGCGGTGCCGGGTTGGTAACGGTCAACGGCGACGCTCAGCAGAACGATGGCAACGCTTCTTACACCACCGGCCAGTTCCAGTTCGGCGGTGGCTTTGGCTATGCCGTCTCCGGCAACACGACGGTGCGCCTCGACGTGCGCGACTTCGTTTTTACGAGCTGGGATCGGAATGAGCTGTATCCGGTGAACCCCGACTTCCAGAACACACTTTTCCCCGCGGCGAACGGCAATCCACCGACGGAGAAGAGCACGGTGCATAACATCCGTTTCGGCATTGGCTTCAGCTACGTGCCGCAATCGGTCACGGCCGTTGATGCGGGCAACCCGGACCAGGAGTGACGCGCATGACGAGACTCATGACAAAGCTGGTCGCGGGCGTTGGCGTGCTGGTGCTCGGCGCGTGCGTACGCGGAGACCCCGTGAGCCCGGCCGGGAACATAGAAGGAAACGCCCTGCTGTTCACTGGCGCGTCGACGAATCCGTCGCCGGTGCTGCCGAGTGGCACAAGCGATGTTCGGATCACTCTGGAGGTCGATCCGACAGTTGCGGACGCATTCACGAGAAGGCCGCCCGATGCGCTTCATGCGCAGTTCGGCCGGGCGTGGTCGGCGTCAAACGCGGCGTGGCTCTGGAGGAACGACAAGCCCCGCAATGCAGCGCCGGCGACCATTGACACGCGCTATCCCTTTCCCACGTCAATGACGGCCGGATTTGGGGGAAGCGGTCTGCAGCTGTACCAACCGGAGTCGCCGTATCCCGATGATGAGTATTGGGAGGCGTTTACCGTGCTTGCCGGCCTCAAGCCTAACACCGTGTATCAGATGGCGTTCGTGCATTACCGGCTGGTGCTGAACGGATCTGTTGATCACGCCGCGCGCATTCTGAATGGGACAGTGGCAAACCCGGACACGCTGGTCCTGGCGGCTGGAACGTTAGGCGCGGTCAACACGGACTGGGGCGGTGCCGCCCCGGTCGGTTGCGCGCCCTTCCCCGGAGCCAACACCAACCCGTTTGTTTTCGGAACGTTCATGACGGATGGTTTTGGCGGTGCCACTCTGGATAAGTGCTGGTTGTCCGGCAATGGTATCTGGACGCAGGCGGAGTTCGGCCAGCAGGCGAAGTCCATGGTTGGCCGAAACGACAACACCACGTACGCCCTTCCCAACTACAACTACGTCGAAGTATGGGAGACCGCGTACGGTACCGGCTCCGGCCCCGCCATGAGGATGCAGATCGCTCAGGACCTGGCGCCGAACGGCACTCCGGTTGCGAATGCATATGCCCCATTCCCCGCACCTAACACCACGCTGAGATTCGTTGCCGATAATCTGTTTCCGGCAGCGGTTGATCAGTCGCCAGCGTTTCCGATCTCGTACTCCACGGCTCTTGCGCTTCCTTCCACGTTCGGGGAGCCTGATTCGGTCGCCATCACCCTGAACAACGTCGAGGAGCTGGCGTCTGGCGTGTACAAGGTGTGGCTGGTAAATCCGACCACCAACGCAGCTGCGCCGGCTACGGGCAGGTGGGTTCGGGTGGTTGGCACTGATACGGTGGCGAGCGGCACCGGTACTTCCACTTTCGATGGCGGCCCGGGCTCGATCATCTTTACGACCGACCCTTATAGTGCGATCGGTCAGCCTGACGTATCGGATTCTCTTTCCGTGCTGCTCGTCAGCATCGAGCAGGACGCCGGCGCGTCGAGTCCCTCCACGGCGCAACCACTCTGGACGACTGTGATCAAGAAAGTCGGCGGCACGGTAGGGGGTGCAATTCAGTTCGGAGAGTTCACTCTCGGAGATGATTCGCGCGGGCCGGAGCTCTTCAGGCCGCAGGGAACCATGGCTGGCGGCGTGATTGGCGACACGGTCGTGATCCTGGTGGATACGACGATCAACGGCGCAGCCACGAGGATCCGCGCGGCGCAGTTCGTTGGCTCGCGGATCGAAGTGAGGTTCAGTGGCCTGATGCGGCCACCGCTCGGCTATCGCTATAACGCGTACCTGTGCAGTTCCGACGATGGGTCGTGCAGTCCGACGAACTCAACGACGGAGTTCTTCGATCTCGGGGGGTTGGCGTCGCCAAGCGGCGTCTCGCTCGACAACGCGGACTCTGCCCCCAACGACGGCAACATGTCGGCGACTCGTATCGTGAGCGCGTTCGCAAGCGCGTCGGTATCGGGCAGTCAAACGCTCTGTGATTTCGATCGATTCAGGCTGGTTCTCGAGCCGATTACCGGCGCTGGGCCGCCGCTGGCTCACGTATTCGATGCCGCACTGCCGGCGCAGTTGACCGGCGCTCGCTCATGTAGTTGACGACGAGCTCGTCGTGAGGTGAAGGGAATCAAGGCGGGGCGGACCAACTTGGTCCGCCCCGCCTTGCTTCATTTCGGGTACTTTGTGACCTTTCGCGCTTATTCCTCGTTGTACGCCGAATACCTTGCAGGGCATACGATTTGCTTCGGGTTTGCCAAGTATTACCGACACCACTAGGTTGCGCCGCCGCGGCTCGGCGGGCGCATGTGGTGCCTGTGGCCGCGGCTGCTACCGTACGCCACCGCGACCTTATCATGGAGTTGAAGCTGTTTACCGCGTTTCGGGAGGACTCATGCGCATGATGCCGCCGGGCGGCGCCGCTCTGATCGCCGGCGCTCTCGTCGCTGCGATGGCTGTACCGTCTGTCCTCGCCGCGCAGCAGCGAGATCCCTATCCGGCAACGCTGCAGTTCGGCACGGGATTGATCAACATCCCCACCGCCTGGGTGTCTCCGGACAACTCCGATGTCTGGGTGCAAAGCTCGGGAAAGGTCATCGAGCACTTCGTTGATCCATCGGCGATGAACTTCGCGACTCGATGGAACACCAACTATTCGATGGACACCCATTGGCTCGGCCGATTCTCCGTGGGAATTTCCGCCTACAGCCAGAACCCGGAATGGGGATTCTTTGGCTCGGCGCTGCTCATCAAACCTGGGCAGTTCGCCAATGTCCCGTCCGTTGCGATTGGTGTCCGTAATGTCGGAAAGTACGACAACGAAGATCGGTTGCTCGTTGGGCACGACCTCCGCTTGAACCCCACCGATAGCACGTACGAGCAGACCACGGGAGTCTTCTACGACGGCTTTTCGACTACGCCAACCATCTATGGGGTGGCGACTCAGGAGTTCGGCTCTCCCAGCTCCTGGTCAGGCAGCATCTCCCTCGGTTATGGCAACGGGCTGTTCAGCGACGATGGCGGACTCGGCGACGACTACAACTTGAAGGGCCAGCTGGTCGAAGGGCTCTTTCTCGGCGGGCGTGTCGTAGCGCATCCATCGCTGAACACCTCCATAACGCTGATGGCGGAGAACGATGGTTGGGACTGGAATGCCGGAGTCGTTGGCGATTGGCGCGGCATTACTCTGGGAATCTATGGCACCGAGCTCGAGGAGGGTTCGCGCGATCCCAGCAAGTGCAGCAATGAAGGTCTGTGCCGCGTCTATAACTACACCAAGCTGAACGTTTCGCTCGGCTATAGCGGCAACATCAACGACATCCGGAATGGCGTGATTCTGCGCAGCCGGATCAGCGAGCTCGAGCGCGAGCAGCAGCGGCTCCGCGCGGAGATTACCTCGCGCGAGCGTCGAATCGCCGCGTTGGAAACTTCGCTGCGGCGTGCGCAGGCTGGTGAGCTGGCGGAGATAGCGCGCCGCCGGCAGGAATTGGAAGGGCAGATTCAGGAAGAGCGCGAAGCCATTCGTCGCGCTACGGAGCGTCTGGAAGAGCTCGAGCGCACGCGCCAGCCGCCGCCGCCCGCGAATCCGCCGGGCGCGTCGTCATTGTACTAGCGAGGACCGAGACAGATGTTGCGCACGACTCAACGGGTCGCCCTGATTGCGCTCGCCCTCGGCCTGGCGACGCCAGCTTCGGGGCAGAGCACCTTTCCGCAAACACTTTACTGGGGCGCAGGGCTGATCGACATCCCGGTTGCCTGGGTGGCACCGCTCAGCGGCGACTTTGCCATCAGCTACTCGGCCAAGCGGTTCGAGCCTGGCGATCCTGTCGTAACGGGAGTCAACTATAACGACGCGACGAACTCGCAGCTTACCACATCGTTGTCCATGTGGGGGCGCGTCGAGGCCGGGGTGGCATTCTATACGGCCAATCCGGAGTATGGATTCTTTGGTCAGGTGTTGCTGCTCAACGAGGACGCCATGCGGCTTCGCGAGGGAGCGGCTCGCTGGCTGCCGGGGCTTGCCGTTGGCATTCGGAATGTGGGACCCTACGAGAAGATCGACCGCTTCGGAGCGGGATACGAGTTGATTCCGCCCGAGCCGGGTTCGCCGAACTACCGCCACATCGCTGACTCGATTCATCGGGGATTCAACACGGCCAATACCCTCTTCGGAGTCGCTACGAAGTCGTTCAACCTCGGAGCCTTGGGCGAGTCGATGACGGGTGTGGAAATGAGTGTCTCGCTCGGCTTCGGCAATGGGCTTTTCGAGGACGATGGCGGCCTGGGCGATGAATATGCGGAGTCATCGACCGGCGGACTCTTCGGTGGCATGAAGGTGGATATCCAGGCGTCGCCAAGTACGCAACTGTCGCTGATGGCGGAACACAACGCGTGGGATGTGAACATCGGCGCCGCCGTGGAGTATCGAGGGCTTCGGGCCGGGGCCTACATTACTGAGCTCACGGCAGGAAGTGCGGAGGATGGTGCCGTTGGCGCCGGCACATACTACAACTACCGCAAGTTTGCCTTTATCCTCGGCTGGCAGAGCAATATCTTCGCACTGCTCCGCGGGGACTTCTTACAGGGTCGGGTTGCCGAGCTCGAGCGGCAGCGTGAAGGCTTGCTGGCCGAGATCAACACGCGCCAGGAGCGCGTAACGACGTTGGAGCTCGAGATCAACCGGCTCGAAGCGCAGAATCTGTTGGAGCTGGAGCAGCGGCGGGTGGAAGCCGAAGCGCAGTTGCGCGCCGAACGCGAAGCGCTCCAGCGTCTGGAAGAGCGGCTTCGGGTGCTGGAAACGCGACAGCCGCCGCCCCCGCGCCAGAAGTAGGCCGAACCGGACGGATGGTGGTCCGTGAACGAATCTCGAACCGATTCAGCTAATGACGCGACTGAGGTGGGCAGTGCTGATGGGATTGGTCGTGCTTCCGGCAGGCGGAGCTGCGGTTGCGCAGCAGCCGGAACCGACTGTGGGGCAGCAGGCCTACGAGGCGCGCCGCGAGCAACTGCTGCGGGAGGCGGAGGAGACTGAGCAGCGGCTGGTCGAATTGCGTCGGCAGCGGGTCATGCTACAGACACGTGTCGAGGCAGCAATAGCGGCGAATCTGCGCGACCGTGCCGATGCGTTGATGATGAGCGACCAGCAGTCCGCTCTACAGGCGCTGGACTCGGTGCTCGTGCGCTCGCGCGACAACCTGGCGATGCAGCGCGAGCGATTCCAGGCGCTAGGCGATGCGGTCCGGCGGCGGACCGGAGCGGTGATTGTCGTATTGCTCCGGGCAGACTCGTCGGGTTCCGAGCAATCGATCAGCGGTGCGGAGCTGCAGATGAACAGCTCCGGCGTCGCTACGCGAACTTACAATACCGAGATGAACAACGCCTTGCGTCTTGGCGCTGTAGATCAGCTTTATCGTGCCGACGTGCTGCCAACGCGCCATACCCTGCTGCTTCAGGCGACCGTCAACGGGCAGCCGCTTTCGCAGACGGTGGAAGTCGATGCACAAGGAGAGACGGCGACGTACATCGAGTTCGCGGTCCGCAACGGGCAACTCGTCCCCAGGACGTGGACCGCTCGGGGCACGACCCCATTCTGAGTCTGTCGGTGGCGATCCCTAGACCTTTCCCGGCGTTGGCGGCGGCGCTCCTCCTGGCGGCGCCACTCGCGGCTCAGCCGGCGGCGCCGCCCGCACTGGATCAGGCTCGCGCAGTGGACGCCGAAGTGCGCGTCGCCATGTTCGACTTGCTCGTCGAGCGCCCGCTGGCGGCGATGAGCCGGCTGCGCGCATTGCGTCAGGCGCCAGAAGCGCAGCTCGAGGGTAACGGTTCGACCTATGGTCAGGCGGAGGCGCAGTTCCTCCTCGCCGAGTCGTACGCGCGACTGGGCATGTCGGATGCGTTCCGCCAAACGGCGCGCACGCTGCTGGAGTCGGGCAACACACGCTACGCCCCGCTTCTCCAGATGCAGCTGTTGCTCGACGCCTATCGACGCGGCGCCTATCAGGAAGCGGTATCGCTGGCGCAGAGTGTGTCCGCCAACGATCGGGCTTTCGCCGGGCTCGTCGGCGGGCTGGCCTCGTACCGGCTCGGCGACCCTGCATCGGCGCGCACTTCGTTCGATGCGGCGGTGGCGGCCGGCGGCCCCTTTGCCGGATATTCACGCTACATGAGCGCCCTGGCACTGATGGCCGGCGATACGGCGCAGACACAGGCGACGATAACTGCGCTCCAGGGAGTTGCCGGCGACGCGCTGGGCGAGTTCGCCGACCAGGTGAATCTGACAATCGCCCAGCTTTCCTATCAACGCGGTGACTACGAGGCGGCGAGCGCCGCGGCGGGACGGGTGTCGGCGACTGGAGGGCTTTCCTCGTCGGCGACTCTCACGCGGGCGTGGTCGCTCTACAAGGCGTCCCAGTTCGATGCCGCGTCGCAGGCGTTCACGGACTTTGCGACGCGCTTTCCGCATTTGCCCGAGCGCGACGAAGCGCGGTTGATGGTCGGCCAGGTGATGCTCCAGCAGCAGCGGATCGACGACGCCGGACGGCATTTCCAGGCGATCGCCGACTCGCTCAACGGCGATCTGGCGGTCATGCGTGCCGGCAGCGCGGCGGCGATGGCGGAAGCGGCCCGGTCGTTCGTGCAGGCGCGCGCGGCGACACTGCTCTTTCTGCAGCAGCCGGCGGCAGGCAAGGTGCTGGCACTGCCTGACAACCACGGGATGGACCAGGCAGCGATCGCTCAGGTGATGGGGGCCAGCGCACCGGCGACCCCGCCCGGCCAGTTGCGTCCGGAGATCATCTCCCTCGCCGATGTTGGCCCGCGGCTCGACTCGCTGGCCCCGGCATCTGGTGGTGGGGTCGCCCGGCGGGCCGTATACCTGACCGACAGCGGCGGCCCGACGCGCGCCGAGTTCGTACGGCGCTCGCAGGCCCTGAGCCAGGCCGACGTCGTGGTGGCGGTGGCAAGATACCAGCTCGCCGAGCAGCTCGCAGCGCATAACGCGAAGCTCGCTCTGATCGAGCGGCTCCAGGAGATGCTGGGCGAGGCTGCCGCGCAGCTCGATACTCTCTCCCGCGAGCTGACACAGGCTCGCGATTCGCTCACCCGCCTTTCTCAGATGACGGAGGAGGAGAGCATGAGGGTGCGCGAGCTGATCCAGCGTGAGGCCGAAGCCGTTC
This sequence comes from uncultured Gemmatimonadaceae bacterium, assembly GCA_964584905.1. Lineage (GTDB taxonomy): Bacteria > Gemmatimonadota > Gemmatimonadetes > Gemmatimonadales > Gemmatimonadaceae > JALZIF01. Next base: position 10,384 of record CAZPCC010000108.1, read on the forward strand.
GCCTGGATGCGGCGGATAACGCACGCCGTGCCGACAGCCTGCGCGCTTCGTTCGGAACGATGCTTTCCGCCGATGACGCCGGGCTGATCGAAGTGGAGCGGCAGACTTCGTTGACCTATCAGCAGCTGGCCAACAACGTCATGAATGGACTGGCAAGCGTGTTCGCGCGGCATCCGGTGGTAAGACTTCAGGACACCGTGCGTGCGCACATAGCTGCCACCGAAGGACTGGTGGGAGATACCCGGGCGACGATCAGTTCGACGAACGCCGCTCTGATGAATGAGATGGCGCGCATGCGCGCCACCGAGGACCAGCGCACGGGAGCGGCACGCGCGGCACTGGCTTCGGCTGAGGCTGCGCGCGCGACGGCGGAAGGTTCGGTGCTGGTGGCGGCGGAAGCGGAGCTGCGTGCGCGTGCCGATATGTTTCTCGGCATGATGAGCCGAGACGCTCAAGCGGCCGAGTTCGGTGCCGCGAGCGCGTCCTTTTTCAAGGCGGTCGGCAGCCCGACCGCGTCAGGCACGCTGGCTGAGCCCCCTGGTGGCGCCGCAGGCGAGCCTGACGAGTCCAGTCCCAGGTGAGTATAGTGAAGTATTCTTTCGTTCTGCTGCTGGCCGTTGCCGGCCTTGTCAGTGTCACGGATGCACAGACTCCGGAGACGCGTGTGGCGATGGTTTCGCGCACCGCTCCGGAGCCGGCACGTGATACCGCCATCGCCAAGCTGCGCACGTTCGTCTCCAGCTATCCGGAGAGTCCGCTCCGTCCCGAGGCGCTGTTTCAGCTCGGCGAGCTGCTGGTTCGGCGAGCCGACGCCGAGTTCGCGGTGGCACAGCGCGGAGCCGACAGCGTGGCCGGCGATGCGCCGATCCGTCCCGCATACGAAGAGGCGGTACGGTATCTGCAAGATCTGACAGCCAACTATCCGCAGTTCCCGCGCAGCGAGGCGGCCGCCTACACGTTAGGCACGCTCTACACCAGAATGCAGCGCCATTCCGACGCGGCGCGCATGTTCGAGCGCGTCACAGCGTCCGAGGCGGACAGCTCCCGGTTCACGACCGAGGCGTTGTTCCGGGTCGGCGATGCATACTTCGAGGTCGCCGCGCGCGAGCGGGGCGATGCGCGTCGGGCCGCATTCGGGAGGGCCGCGCAGGCGTATGAGCGCGCCGTGCAGGTCGCGCCGCCGCAAAGCGATCTGTACTTCCTGTCTCTCTACAAGCTGGGGTGGGCGTACTACAATCAGGCGACCCTCAGCAGCCAGGACGAGTACCGGAAGGCCGTAGATGTATTCGGCCGGCTGGTGCGCGAGTACGACCAGCTCTCTCCCGAGCGCCAGGCTTCGCTGGGGCTCCGCGGCGAATCGCTCGATTACATGGCGATCGCGTTCACGCAGATCGGTGGATCGGCTGCCGCCCAACAGTACTTTGCCGATCGCGATCCCGGCTTCAAACTGCCGGTGCTGCAGCGGGTAGCCGAAAGCCTCCGCGACCAGGGAGACTTCAGCCGTGCCGTCGATGCCTATCAAGTGGTAATCGCCGAGGCGCCAACCGATTCCTTCGCGCTGGCCGCACAACGGGAGATCGTCGACATCTATCAGAATCGCATGCTCGAGCCGGAGCGTGCCCAGGAGGCCCGGCTCGTTCTCGTCGAGCAGTTCGCGCCGGTATCGGCGTGGGGACGGGCGAACCCCGGGTTGCTCGATGAAGCCAACGTCGCGCGCGAGGATGCGTTGCGTCAGGCGGGGCAGTATGCGCTGGCCAACGCGCAGCGTACGCGGCGCGATCGCGCCGGATACGCACGGGCGGCGGAACTGTACGGCCGGTATCTGGGCGAGTACGCGCGATCCGACAGCGCGCAGCGCGTGGCGTTCCTCTATGGCGAGTCATTGTTCGGTGCCGGTGAATATGCACGCGCCGGCGAGACGTACAGCAATGCCGCCTATCGATACGAAAGCGGCGACTCCGCGCTGGCGGAAACGGCGGGGCAGAATGCGATCGTCGCGCTGGATTCGGCCCTCGTACGCAGCAAGACCGACCGGGCCGCCCAGGATGCACTATTCAGCGCCGTCGATCGTTACGTCGCGGCATTTCCCGGAACCGAAACAGCCAAGAGAGCTCTGATTCAGAAGGGGCGTCGCGCATCGGAAACGGAACGTTGGGACGTGATGGCGGACGCGTTCCGCACGTACGCCGAACGATATCCCTCCGACGCGTTCACACCGAGTGCGCAGAAGCTCGTCGGTGATGCGCTCTACCGTCAGGGCAGCTACGCCGAAGCGCAGGCGCAATGGGATCGTGCGGAGCAGGTGGCAATGGCCACCGGCCGCCGGGCACTCGTCGATTCGATCACGCGGATCCGCGCGGCGGCGGCATCGGGATTCGCCGACACTCTCGTAAGGCAGGGTGAGTACCGCCGAGCGGCCGAAGAGGTCTACGTAGCGTTCGCCGATCAGAATCCCCGCGATGCGGGAGCGCCTGACGCGCTACGCAACGCCATTGAGGCCTACATGCTTGCCGACAGCGCGGCGCGATCGCGCGGCGACGAGAGCGCGTCGCGCGAGGCCCGGTCGCGCGCGGTCGAGCTTTCGCGCCGGATGGCCGAACAATACCCGAACTATCGCTTTCGCGGACAGTACCAGATGCTCGCCGCGACGCTTCTGACGGAGATGGGCCGGCGTGAAGAAGCGGTCATAGCATTACGCGAGGTGATCCGCGATGCTCCGGCTGGGGAAGCGAAGGCCGACGCGATGGTGCGGCTGGCTCTGACGCTCGACACCCTCGATCGCAAGGCCGAGGCGGGGCAGGCGTACGAGGCGTTCGCCACCCAGTTCCCGCGGGATGATCGGGCCTCCGGCGCGCTGTACAACGCGGCACAGGCTTATCAGGAAGCGAATCAGCAGGACCAGGCGGCTCGGGTGTACGGTGTGTTCGTGCAGCGGTTCCCCCGCGATCCGCGCGCGGGTGCGGCTCGTCAGGCTCGGCTGCAACTCTTGAGGGCGTCGGGCGATACGGTCGCGGCGCGCACGGAGCTGGCTCAGCTCTGCCGCAACCCGGCTCCCGAGCTGCGTGCCGATTGCGCCGAGCGGGCTGGCCAGCAGGCCTTCGATCAGGGAAGGGCGTTGTTCGACCAGTATCAGAGCGTGCGGCTCGTCATTCCGACCGTGCAGCAACTCACTGCCGCGGGAGTGCAGCGTGCATCGGCGCGCAAGCAGACGTTGCTGCGAACGATGAACGGCCACTTCACGCGGGCAATTCAATCAGGATCGCCCGAGTGGCTGGCGGCGGCCACGTTCTACGTAGGGCTCGCGCAGTGGGAGTATGGGCGGTTCCTGGAGAATGTGCAGTTGCCGAGTTCGCTCAGCGAGGAGCAACGGGCCGCGGCACAGCAGGGATCGGCGCAACAGGCGGAGCAGAACTATGAGGCGGCGCGCAGCACCTGGCGCTCGTTACTCGAGAAGGCACAAGGTGAGGGATTCAGCAATGCCTGGGTGGATCGGGCTCGTGAGGCACTAGCCGGCAACGTGCCAGAGACGCCTCCCGGAGGTGGTGAATGAAGTCAATGACGGTAGTTGCAATGACGGCAGTTGCCGTCATGGCTGCGGGGCGTCCTGCGGATGCCCAGCGACAGACGATCGAGATCCGGGGCCAGGTCCCGACTCCGCAGATCGTGACCGTTCGGCCGCGCGAGGTGGCGGAGTTTCCGGTTCAGGTTCTCGTTCCTGCATTCTACGACCATCAGTTCTGGCCGATGATCCTTCCAGCGTACCAGATCGTTCAGCGGAGGGAAGTACTTGGCGGAACGACGACGGATACGATGCCCGCCGTCGCGCCCATTCCGGTTGCCGGCACTCCTCAGCTGGTGCCGGAGATGCCGGCGAGGGACAGTGCTGGCGTACCCCGCACCGCGCCACGGACCGATGTTCCCGCGGCTACACGCAACGAGGAAATCGAGCTGCTACGGCGAGATCTGGAAGCACGGCGGGCCCGGGTTGATTCGATCGAAACCGCACGGAAGCGGCAGCTGGATTTACTGGAACAGCAGATTCGCGAGCGGCAGCGCGAGCAGAGGCAGCGCATCGACACGACGGCAAAACCGCCGGGCACGCCTCCTGCTCCCTTACGCTGAATTCTCAGCATTCACGCAGCACTGACTGACTCGGAGGTCGCGCGCAAATGGGCGGCTTAGTGGAATGGTTCAGGTCCGGCGGACCGGTAATGTACTTCATTCTCGCCATCGCCGTTGCTGGCTTGGCCATATTTCTCGAGCGGCTGTACACGATCGTAATTCGCTCGAAGATCAATGGCCGAGCCTTCATCGATCGCGTGATCCAGCTCGTGCGCGCCGGAAAGATCGAAGAGGCGATCCGGCTGTGCACGCAGCACAAGGCAGTGCTGCCTGACATGGGGCTGCTGATCCTCCGCAGCCGTACGCGCGATGAGGCCGACCTGCAGAACGTGGCTGATGCGGCCGCGTTGGCGGTGCTGCCTCGCCTTACGCGCAGGCTTCACTACCTGCCAATGCTGGCCAACGTCGCGACGCTGGTCGGTCTGGTCGGCACGATCTTCGGTCTTCGAGAGGCATTCGCCTCGGTTTCGGAGGTAGAGGCGGCGGCGCGGTCGGCCGGATTGGCTACCGGTATTGCCATCGCGCTGAACGCGACGGGATTCGGACTTCTCACCGCGGTGCCGCTCATCGTGGCGCATGCGTATCTGGTGAGTCAGGCGGAGACGATCATTGAGCAGGTCGACGAGTTTTCCGTCCGTCTGATCAATGCGCTGGTGGATCGTCCGGACGTTCGACTGGGGCATCGGTAGGCGTCGGTTGAGCCGGGCGCTGTGGGCGCGGCTCGCTGACGCACCGATTCGATAACTACCGCGATGGCTTCGCGATTTCATCGATCAAAGCTTCGCCGCCGTGAAAGGGCGTCGTTGACGGCGCACGGGGGACTCAATCTCGTGCCGCTGGTCGACATCCTTACGTCCATCGTCTTCTTCAGCGTGGCGACGTATTCGGGGGCCGCACTGGCCGCTCTCACATCGTTCGACCTTTCTCTTCCCCCTGTGGTAGTCACCCAGACCGAGGCGCAGGCGCGATCGCCCGAGCGGCTGCTCAATCTGCTACTTGCGGTTCGCATTGCTCCCGATGGGCTGCGCGTGGAGCATTCCGAGGGGCTCAACCAGCGAATCGCCGGCCTATCCGATTCGACGTTCCTGCGGTTCGAGGCGCTCATGCGGCAGGTACGAGCGGACTTTCCGCAGAACAACGATGTCCTCGTCATCCCCAGCGATGAAGTGAGCTACGACAACGTGGTGCGCGTGCTCGAGCGCCTGCGTATAGTAGGCTACGGCGGGATTGCGTTAGGCTCGCGGGCCCGTGAGGCTGCGCGATGAGCCGCGCTCGCGAAGCACGCGCCGCTCGTCGTGCCGCCCAGTTTGCCAAGTTCCGCGTGACCGAGCTCAATCTGGTGCCGCTGGTCGACACGCTTGTCTCGATTGTTTTTTTCGCCATCGTTTCGCAGACGGTCGGCGAGCTGAGTCAGGTGATGCCGGGTGTAAGCCTTCCCAGCTCGATTGTGGGAACCGCGGCACATGACCAGCTC
>CAZPCC010000109.1:0-7852 GCA_964584905.1 uncultured Gemmatimonadaceae bacterium
GTATGGTCGAGCAACGGCTGGCGAAGCGCTGACCGATTCGCCAGAGGTCCTGCGAATCCGTCTCCTCACGTCGAGTGAGGTGACTCGCGAGGAAAAAGCTCACTCTCCAGGGGGAATCATGCCTCGCCCGATTCAAACATCACTCCTCCTCCTCGCGCTCACCTCCGGCCTCGCAGTCGGACAGGCTGCGCCTTCGACAGCGCGCGTGGAGCCGCCCGCCGAGATCGTCGTCAGCGGACATGCGGATGCGACGATCCCGGCCGATCGCGCCATGATCCGAATCGCTGTCGAAACACGCGGTGAAACGGCCGCCGCGGCTGGCGCCGAGAACGCGCGGATTCAGCAAGCCGTGCTGGCGGCCTTGCGTGCGGCCGGGGTGGAAGCCGAGCGGATGGCGACCGCCGGCTACACCGTCGCAATGAATTACCGGCCCGATGGCCCCGGTCGCTCGCCGCTGCAGGACGGCTACATCGCCCGGAATTCGGTGCACGTGCATCTGTCGGCGCTCGACCGCGTAGGCCCGGTGATAGACACGGCGCTCGCTGCCGGTGCCAACCGTATCGACGGCGTTCAGTTCACTGCGTCTCAGACCGACAGCGCGCGTCGCTCCGCGTTGGAGCAAGCGATAGCCAGTGCGCGGCAGGACGCAACGACGATGGCGCGCGCGGCGGGTGGATCGCTCGGGCGCCTGCTCGAGCTCAGCACCGAATTCCCGTCGCGCTCGACGTTCGCACTGCAGCGGGCGGCCGGCGGGACGATGCAGGCGCGTGAGACCAGCATAACGCCCCGTGAGGTGCATGTGAACGCGTTTGTCGTGGCACGTTGGGAGTTTCAGCCTGCGCCGCAATGAGCGAGTACGGCGCTACCTGCATGATATTCCGATCGAAACGCCGCCACCACATTGAACTGCCAGCGTGCCTGGCGATGGCACTTTGTTTCCTCGCGCTGGCACCGAAGCTGGCGGCCCAATCTCCGCGTGCCCTGTTGCCGATCGAGTTCGAGAATTCCGCCGAATTCGACTGGTTGGGGAAAGAGGTGCTCGCCAGCCGTACGCTCCACGACATGACGGACACCGTCGGATGGTCCTTGACTGGAACGGCGGCATTCTCCTTTCCCGCCGAACCCAGGCTTGGCGGCATGCGAGTGCTGCGCGTCGACATGCAGATGTTCACCGACACCACCGCCCCAACGCGGAGCCGGCTGTCGTCGGTCAATCTGCGACGGGTATTCGATGGCGAGGACTGGACCGGGTACAATCGCATCTCGATGTGGATCCGGCCCGAGGTGACCGGCGTTCCCGCTCTTCCGCTGCAGATCGTTCTACATAACGATGGTGCTGAAAAGGTGCCTGATGCCTACTACCGCGAGGGCATTCACTACGTCACGCTGGCGAAAAGCGGCTGGCAGCAGATCGTTTGGGAGATCGAGCCACTCGCGCGCGACCGCGTAACGATGATCGAGCTCGGCTACTGGGTGAACAAGATGCTCGCCGAGCCAGGTGATCATGTGGCATTCGAGATCGGCCGGTTCGAGCTGCAACGGGTGGAGCCCGATCACCACACCGGCTGGAACGTCGCTCCCGGCAGGGTCTCGTTCAGTCACACCGGCTACCAGACTGGCTTCGCGAAGAGTGCATTCGCCAGCGACCTTTCGGCACCAACCTTTCAGCTTCTGCGCGTGAACGACAATGCATTCGGCGAGGTCGTTCTCGAGAAGCCGATGCAGAAGGTCGTCTCCCGCCTCGGCGAGTTTCAGCGCATGGATTTCTCCGAGGTGAACGAGCCCGGACGTTATGTGCTCGTCGCGGGAGACCGCCGCACGCAACCGTTCCGGATCGGTTCCAATGTGTGGACCGGTACGATCTGGAAGGCGCTCAACTTCTTCTATGGCAACCGGTGCGGCTTTGACGTGCCCGGCTCCCATGGCGTCGATCATCTCGACTGGTTCACGACGCACGGAGAACAGCGGATCGTGATGAGCGGCGGCTGGCATGACGCGGGCGATCTGTCGCAGGGACTCATCAATACCGGAGAGGCGACGTACTCAATGTTCGCGCTGGCGGATCGGCTACGCGCGCGCGGCGACGAACCTGAGCTTCTCGCGCGGCTGATAGAGGAAGCGAAGTGGGGACTCGACTGGGTGTTGCGGGTGCGATTCGAGGGGGGTTATCGCATGGGGTTCACCAGCCACAACATCTGGACGAACAACATCGTCGGCGACGCCGATGACCGGACGCGTGAAGCAAAAAACAATCCTAACGTCAACTACATCGCCGCTGCCGCCGCCGCCATCGGCTACCGCATCCTGAAGGACTCCGACCCCGTGCTCGCCCGGCGCAGCCTGGGCATAGCCGAAAACGACTGGGAGCACGCGATCGTCGGCGTAGAAAGCGCAGAAACGCGCCACACCCCCGCGTTCGCCGCCACGCCGGTGGAGCTGGCCGGCATCGGCATTACCGCGTCGCTGGAGTTGTACCGGGCGACGGGAAAGCAGAAGTATGCGGACAAGGCGATCGAGCTGGCACGAGTGATCGTTGCATCGCAACAGAAGGAGCCTGTTGGAAGCACTTTTCCACTCGCCGGCTTCTTCCATACCGGTCCCGACCGGGACACGATCTTCCATCAGTTCCACCGGGGGAACGATCAGGCCCCCATCGTGGCGTTGACGCAGCTCGTCGAGATGCTTCCTGACCATCCGGATTGGATCAACTGGTATTCGACGGTCGCATTGTATGCCGAGTATCAGAAGCGCGGCGCAGCGACGACGGCGCCGTACCATGTGCTCCCTTCGTACGTCTATCGGGACGGTGGCGAAGTGGAGGTGCCGGACTCCGGTGCGCTGCACATGGCGACTCGTGCGGCATATCGAGCGCAGGTGCTGGAGGGCATGGCGATGGGAGAGGGTTGGTATCTGCGCGCCTTTCCCGTCTGGTTCGCGCGACGCGGCAACTTCGGCATTCTGCTGTCGCAGGCCAAGGCACTCTCCGCCGCCGGGCGGCTGCGCGGCGACAGCACCGCCCTGAGCCTCGCGCAGGAGCAGGCGCAATGGATCGTCGGGCGCAATCCGTTTGTGCAAAGCACCATGTATGGAGAGGGCTACGACTGGTCGCAGCAGTACAGCGTATCGTCAGGTGATTTTGTCGGCTCGCTCCCCGTTGGCATGCAGAGCCGCGGCGTGACGGACCTGCCCTACTGGCCGGTGCAGAACACGTACGTTTACAAGGAAGTCTGGGTGCACTCGACGAGCCGGTGGCTGTGGCTGATGGAGGATCTGCTCGCGCCCCCAATCGTGGCGCCGGCTCAGGACGATTCGCCCTTCGAGCTAGCGGCTGTCACTGCCGCAAACGGCGAAGTCACGATCCGTCTGACCACCAGCGCCCCAGGTACACACACTTTCGTGTTGCGTTCGAATAATCTTCCCGTACGCAGGGCTTCGAGGACTGTGACGGTTCGTGCGGGGAGACCTGCAACCCTGGAGTGGAAGGGGCGTCCTGCTTCGGCAGATGCGGCGTGGGTTGCCGTATTGATACCAGACGGGGACGTTTCGCGGCGTCGGGAGGTACTCGAATCGGGCTCTTTGGCGAACTGAGTGGGTAAACTTAGACACTCGTGCAGCGAGGGGAGTGCGCGCCCAAACGGATAGGTAATTGATAGCACGCGGTCCTTTAAGCCTCGCATCCAGGCACCAGGAACTAGCAGCTCAGCTGGTCCATTGAGACTACGAGCATCAGGAGCACCTATATGTGCCGAAACATCAAGACGCTTGCCAACTTCGAACCGCCGGCGACTGACGACGAGATCCGTGCGTCCGCGCTGCAGTTCGTCCGCAAGCTAAGCGGAACGACGCGGCCATCGCGCGCGAACGAAGCGGCGTTCGACAGAGCCGTGGACGAGGTGACGGCCGCCGCGCACCGGCTGATCCAGTCGCTTCACACGACCGCCTCGCCGCGCAATCGAGAAGAAGAGAGAATCAAGGCGCGGGAACGGACGCGCAAGCGGTTCGCCCAGGGTTAGGCTTCATGCAACACACCCCTCAAAAGCTGGTGCTCGGCGTCGTCATCGTGGCCTTGCCGCTGGTAACCCTTGTTGGAAGCGTCCGCTCCGGGTTCTGGCGTGACGCCCCGACGGTCGAGATGCTTCCTCAACCGACGGCTGCGCGCGCGCTTGCCTTACAACCTTCCGAAGACACGGCCGTGTTCGCCGGTGGGTGCTTCTGGGGGGTGGAAGCGGTGTTCGAGCACATGGTGGGAGTGACGTCCGCCGTCGCTGGCTATGCGGGTGGCTCCGGAGAGGCACCGACGTACCAACAGGTCAGCTCGGGCCGCACCGGTCACGCCGAAGCCGTGCGTGTGGTCTACGACCCGTCCAAGGTCACATACGCGCAGCTGCTGCACGTTTTCTTCGCCGTCGCGCACGATCCCACCCAGCTCAACAGGCAAGGTCCCGACGTCGGCACGCAGTATCGTTCGGCGATCTTCTATGGCAGTGCGGCGGAGAAGCGTGAGGCGGAGGCGTACGTCGCACAGCTGACCAGGGGCGGGGCGTTCACGCGGCCAATCGTCACGCAGATCGTGCCACTGGACGAGTTCCATGAGGCGGAGCAATATCATCAGGACTATCTCGTCCGCCATCCCAACCAGCCATACATCGTGATCAACGATGCTCCCAAGCTGGAGCATCTGCGCACGAAGTTCCCCAGCCTGTATCGCAAGCCGGCGACAAACTGATCGACATCATCGCGCGGTAATACCTAACACACTGAGACTCGCCCTGTATGAGACACTTGCACCGGTTCGCTTCAGTATTCGCGCTCGCCACGACACCCCTTGCGGTGTCCGCACAGTCGCCAGGCTCGGTGTCGGCGCCCCCGCCGGAGGCGCAGCAGATTGCCGCTGCCGTTCTTCCACTCCCCGTGGAGTTCCGGGAGGGCGCACGCGTAATGGGGTACCGGCCGAACCAGAAAGGACTCGTGACCCTGCGTACCGGCGCCGGCCCGTTCAATTGCCTGGCTAGCGACCCGGCACAACAACAGTTCCACGTCGCCTGCTACCACGAGTCCCTCGAACCATTCATGGCGCGGGGGCGAGAGCTCCGGGCGCAAGGTACCACCGGTGATCAGGTGGACACGGTACGGTTCGCCGAGGTGAAGGCGGGTAAACTGGTTATGCCCTTGCACCCGGCTGCGCTCTACTCGTTAACCGGACCGGCGGGGGCGTTCGACGAGGCAACCGGTACGGCACCGGGTGCACGCTCCCTATTCGTGATCTACATCTCCGGTGCGACGCCGGAATCGACGGGACTGTCCGCCAGGCCCGTGCAAGGCGCGCCGTGGATCATGTACCCGGGAACGCCCAAGGCGCACATCATGCTCGTACCCCGGATGTAAGGCAGACTGGTACGCGGGATAGTCGGTCTCGCCTTTAAAACGCGGCAATGATTGGATTTTTTCGCCGACGGCGACGCGCCCGAGTCAGCCAGCTGCCATTTCCCGACGGCTGGCAAGCCATTCTCGAGCGCAACGTGCCTATCTACGCCCGTCTATCGCCTGACGCGCAGGCGGAGCTCCGCGGGCACGTGCAGGTGTTGCTTGACGAGAAGCACTTCGAAGGGTGTGGCGGACTCGAAATCAACGATGAGATCCGCGTCACCATCGCGGCGCACGCCGGGCTGCTCCTCCTCGGCCGCAGGGCGGACTACTATCCCGGCCTGTACTCGGTGCTGGTGTATCCTGGCGCCTATCGTGCGCCGGTGAGCGAGCATCATGACGGGGGAATCGTCACCGAAGGTGAGGAAGAACGGTTAGGCGAGTCATGGGAGCGGGGCGCACTCGTGCTGGCGTGGGATTCCGCTCGCTCCGAGGCGCGCGATGTGAACGATGGCAGCAACGTGATTCTGCACGAGTTCGCCCACCAGCTGGATACCGAAGACGGAGCCGCCGACGGAGTGCCGATTCTCGACCGCCGCAGCGACTACGCCGCGTGGGCGCGCGCACTCCGCCCCGAATACCAGCGGCTGCGAGAAGATCCGCACCTGAGCATGCTGGACGAATATGGAGCGACCGACCCGGCGGAGTTTTTTGCCGTCGCAACCGAGGCATTCTTCGAGCAGCCGCGGCTACTCCGCAGACGGCACCCGGAACTTTACACACAACTGAGCCGGTTCTATCGAGTGGACCTGGCGCCGAAGTCGGGCTGACGGTGACCGCTGCTCGAGTTCCCCGACCGCGCGTACGCCGACAACCCACACGCCGCAACTGCGGCGGCGCACGAACAGCAGAGCCATGAGCAACCACTCAGCGCAATCCTCGACGGAAAGCTCCCCGGATCCCGGCTACGGGATTCGGGCTCCGGCATATCGGCTGCCGGGCGACGCGCGACCGGGCAGCGTTCGCCTGCAGGTGGCGGACCTCGGTCGCTCCCTCGAGTTCTATCAGTCGATACTGGGCTTGAGCCTGCTTGAACAGTCCGGAGCAACGGCAGCGCTAGGCACACTCGGCGATGACGCCGCTATCATCGAGCTCGTCGAGCGGGCCGGTGCGCAGCCAGTGCCCCCGCGAGGCCGGCTCGGGCTCTTTCATTACGCGATCCTCCTTCCTGACCGAGCATCGCTTGGAAGGTTCATTGCGCACCTGGCGTCGAAACAGGTTCCCGTCGGGTCGTCCGATCACCTCGTGAGCGAGGCGCTGTACCTCAGCGATCCGGATGGACTCGGCATCGAGGTCTACTCGGACAGGCCGCGTTCCGCGTGGCAAGCGCAGGACCGCCAGCTCCTGATGTCTACCCTGCCTCTCGATATGGACGACCTTCTGCGTGCTTCCGGAGGCGCGCCATGGTCGGGGATGCCAGCAGGGACACGCATCGGACACCTGCACCTCCATGTCGGTGACATCGAGCGAGCCTCGTTGTTCTATCACGATGCACTTGGACTCGACAAAATGGTGTGGAGCTATCCCCGCGCCCTGTTTCTGTCCGCGGGCGGCTACCACCATCATCTTGGCGTGAACACATGGGCTGGTCCAAATGCGTCAAGTCCCTCGCCTGACGACGCTCAGCTCCTCGAATGGGAAATGCTTCTCGGATCGATCACCGATGGGAATGCCGCGCTCGATGCGCTTTCGGCTGCGGGCAATCCGGTGGAGCGAGCAGCCGACGGCGGCGTGGCTCGCGACCCCTGGGGTACAGCACTGCGGCTAAGAGCTGGCCGAGGCTGACGGGAGGTGCGGCATTGAGGCAGTGGAGAGTGAAAACGCCCGCGCATCGTCACACTGAAGAACTTCGACGGCACCGTGTCATTCGCCATGCCGGCGCACATTGTCACGGCATCCAAAGCGTGAAGACTGGACGGGGACCCGGAAGCGAAACATGGCGAGCGTAGTCATGGTTTGGGCGCAGCTTCGCTGCTCAGCACCTCCCAAATGCGCTCGTCCTCGCCTCCCAGTACCCACGCCGAGAACCCGCGCAGCTTCTTTTCACGCACCAGCCCCAGCTTGGCCTCGAAGCTCCGCGCGTTCTCGAGAAAGACCCACTCCCACACACCGCCGTTGGAGAAATGAGCGAACGGCACCTGCGCGGTGGAATCCCACTGCATGATGCCGCCGTTCCGCTCCACCAGCGCCGATCCCCAAGACCAACTCATGCTCTGAATTCCCGCGCGCACGCGATCTGGTCCCGGATCCGCCTGCGTGCGCCAATGGCGGCCGTAGGTTGGGATGCCGGCCGATAGTTTGTTGGGAGGTACGTATCGTAAGGCGTAGTCGATCACGTCACGCATCCATTCCAGACTCGACACCGGCCCGGGCGGCGTTCGGCTCGTGTGCTGATCGTACGACATGATGGTGATGAAGTCGCTTACTC
>CAZPCC010000110.1:0-78928 GCA_964584905.1 uncultured Gemmatimonadaceae bacterium
GGATTCGACTCGGCATTCCAGAAGCGCTCCACGGCCGGATTCACGGCGAGCCAGTACCCCATGGTCTTGAGGACGCTCTGCGGTGGGATGAAAATCTGACCAGGCTTCACCTTGGTGCGTGTGAACGAGAACGCCACAGCCCGCGGGTCTCGCATCAGATGCAGGACGTAGAGTTCTACCGAGGGGAGCCTGGACACCATCGCGCCGTACATCGGCCACTTCGAAGCATCGATTACGAGCCGCGAACCGGTGGCCGAGGGAATGGCCGCGTACAGACGGTCGAGGGCTCCTAAGAACACATCCAGCTCCTCTCGCTCCCACGGAAATGCCACCTGTCGCATGGTCGGCGCAATGAGGCGCTTGTGCATCGAAAACTTCCAGCTCGACTTCGAGAGAACTCGCCGGTCCACGGCGTCCAGGCCGCCGAACGCCTCGCCGAAGATGGAACTCCACGACGGACAGCTGCGGAACGGCTCGCCGCAGCTGCACATCCGCTCGAAGCCACGCTGAGCATCGTGATCGCTGTTATACTCGTCCCAGACCCGGCGCACTTCACCTACGTTGTAAAAGCCTGGAAGCTGACCGAGTACCACGCCCAGCAGCGTGCTTCCGCTTCGCCCGTTGCCGGCGATAAAGAGAACTTTGACTTTGTCGGCAGCCATGGAGGTCCGGGAGAGGAGCGAGTTTTTGGATAGCAACGGAACGTAGGGGCAAGCGCCGCGCCCAGCCATCCCTACTGGACGCGCAAACACCTTCAGCGCATCGTAAGTCGCTGTGGGATGGGAAGCTGGAGCAAGATGAAAAGCACCAATCGCAGTGCTCGGGAGCTTGCTGTCAGGACAGTTGCCCGGGCCCAGCGCAACGTCACGTCGTCGGTTCGCCACACACACGTTGCATAGCCGCAACGAACGGTACGGGTGACTCGACGCAACACCATGCCAGCAAACGACCTGAAGAGGGCACACCGCTTGCCCGAGGAGCGAGCCAGGAATGGAAGCGCCGGCTGGCGCGCTCGCATAACCAACGCTAATGGCAACGACTCCTCTTACGCCGGCTGAAACGACTCCGCTTACCCACATGGCGGTGGGAGCTCCGGTGCCCGTGGCACGGGCGACGCTGCGCGACTGGATTCAGCTCGTTCGGCCGCCGCAGTGGGTGAAGAACTTCTTCGTGATTGCGCCGCTGCTTTTCTCCGGCCGTGCACTGGAGCCTTACTGGGTGGGACGCTCGCTCCTCGCCTTTGTGATGTTCTGTCTGCTGGCGAGCACAATCTATCTGTGGAACGACGCGGCAGACGCCGATGCCGACCGCGCGCATCCGACCAAACGGCAGCGGCCGATTGCGTCGGGCCGAATTGGCAAGCGGCAGGCGATCATCGTCGGAGTCGTGCTGCTTGCCGGGGCACTCATGCTCGCGTGGCAGCTTGGGCCGGTGGTATTAGTACTCGCCGCCACGTACGTGACGCTCAACATTCTCTACACTTTGCGGCTCAAGGAAGTCGTCCTTCTGGACGTCTTCGCAATCGCCGCCTTCTTCCTGATTCGCCTGCTGACCGGTTCGGCGGCGATCGATGTTCGCGCGTCGGTGTGGCTGCTGCTCTGTGGCGGGCTTCTCGCCCTGTACCTCGGATTCACCAAGCGCCGGCACGAGCTCACGCTGTTAGGCGCCAGCTCTTCCGATCACCGCAGCGTGCTGTCGCACTACAGCACCGGCTTTCTCGATCAGATGTCCTCGGTACTGCTCGCCGTCACGGTCGTGTCGTACATCATGTACACACTCTCATCCGAGACCGCGCGCCAGGTGGGCAACGACTGGCTGAGCTACAGCACCGGCTTCGTGCTGTACGGGGTATTCCGGTATCTCTACCTGGTGCACCAGCGAAATGGCGGCAGTCCCACCAAGACGCTGCTCACCGACCGCTCGCTGCTCGTGACCGTCGTTTTGTGGGTCGCATACTGTGGCTGGGTGATCTACTATCACACCGTCTGACGGCATCGTTGGGCGCAGTTTCCTGAAATTGGGCGCGGGCGAGGTCATCGCCCGCGTCCTCGCGTTCGCGGGCAGCGTGTATCTGGCCCGGGCGCTCGGCGTCGAGATGTACGGCATCGTCGGCGTAGCGCTGGCGGTGCTCTACTATTTTGGCCGGCTCACCGACGCCGGACTCGATCTGGTGGGGATGCGCGAGCTCGCCAGCGATCGCGCCAACGCCAGGCAGGTCGCCCAGTCGGTGCTCGGCTTCCGGATCGCGCTGTCGGTCGTGCTGGCCATCCTCCTCGCCGCCGGCGCGCTGCGGTGGCTGCCCAGCCCCGATGGCGCCGTGCTCGCCGTCTTTGCTCTCACGCTCATTCCAATGGGCGCGAGTACGCGGTTCGTGCACCTGGGATTCGAGCGCGGCGGCTACGCCGCCACCGCGCGCGTACTCGCTGAAGCCCTGATCCTGCTCCTGCTCGTGATCGGAGTGCAGTCGCCTGACGACGTGTTGCGGGTGCCGCTGGCGCATCTGATCGGCCTGACCGTCGGCTCGGTGCTTCTGGCGTGGTGGATACGGGTCTACGGCATTCCCGTCCGGCCGAGGCTCGATTGGACGGTACTCATGCCGCTGCTTCGCCGTTCAGTGCACGTGGTAGCCGCTGCTCTGCTCGGGCTCATTGCCTACAACTCCGATCTCATCATCCTCCGATTCACGCGTGGCGCGGAGCTCGCCGGATACTATGCTGCTGCGTACATGCCTCTGAGCCTCGCGATTAATCTCGGCATCGCCTATCGAATCAGCCTCTTGCCGGCACTGGCGCGACTTTCGGCATCGCCCGACCGGCAGGCCGAGCTCTATCACACCGGAATGGCACAGGTGGCGGCGGTAGTGTTTCCTACCGCGTTAGGTGGAATGCTGCTGGCACCGGCGGCGATCGACTTCGCCTTCGGCCCGGAATACGCGCCCGCCGGCCCCGTTCTTCAAGTGCTCATCTGGGCCATTCCGCTGGCGCAACTCCGTGAGCCGGCCACCGCCGCGATTCTCGCCGCACGGCGGGAACACCGATTGCTGCACCAGAACGCCATCGGCACCGTACTGAATCTCGCGCTGAACTTCACGCTCATTCCGCGCTTCGGCATGTTCGGCGCCGCTATCGCCACCGTCACCACCGAAGTGGTCCGCCTGGCGCTCGCGCTGTGGTTTGCCCGCGAAGTTGGCTTTCTCATGACGCGAGCCGCACGCTTCTGGAAGGTGATCGCGGCAACAGCCGTGATGGGCGCGGTGATTCTGGCGCTCCGCTCGGCTCCGTTCCCAATAACGCTGGCCGCCGCGGCAGCTTCCTATGTCATCGCCCTTTACCTTGTCGGCGGCATTGCCTTCCGTCGCCACCAGCTACCTGCCCTGACCGTGTGACGGCGCCTCTAGCCCTTGACGGCTCCGGCGGTGAGTTTGGGACCGATAGCAAACAGCGCCTGCCGGGTGATCGGCAGCCGGGTGGCAAGCTCGTACACGGAGGCGAGACGCCTCACGAGTAGTGGGAACTGCGCGCGCTGCGCCGCCGGAAACGTTGGAAGACCCAGCGATACCTGGCTGAAACCCGCACCGCGCAGCAGGCCGCGGATCGCCGGAGCGGAGAACAGCGTCCGCTTGGGCGGAATTCCTCCGCTTCGCCGGACCCGCTTTTCCACCATCCCCGCTGGCAACCAACCCACCGCCCAGATCCCGGTCTGCGAATCGGGACCGAGGCTGAACCGGTTGGATGCCGTGAGGTGAATCCGTCCCCCAGGCCGAAGTACGCGATGCGCCTCGGCCAGCGTGCGGACCTGATCCTTCACGTTCTCGATTACCGCGTCACCGACGACCACGTCGGCGCCAGCATCGGGAAAGGGCAGCGCCTCTGCACACGCACAGAGGGTCGGAATGTCGGCGCCGGCCTCGAGCAACCGCTTCTTGCCGACGACCAGCCAGCGGAAGGCGATGTCGATCCCGGCAATTCGCGCATAACGATCCCTGGCGGCGAGCAGCATCGGCCCGGTGCCACAGCCTATCTCGAGCAGAGCCGCGTTTCGGGGTACGGCCGGTGGAACACCCTCCCACGCTTCAAGAGTAGCGCGCGCGCGCGCCTCGGCCGCGACCTGCCCGCCGGTAAACGCGCGAGCCTGCGCCGCCGTGACCACGGGCGTCTCTCTGTAGTAGTGCTCGACTAGGCCGGCGAAGTCGAAGTCATCGAATCGCTCGGCAAGCTTTCTCCCCTTGGCGCGGTCGGCCTCGACATCTAGGTACGGATCGGAGAAAACGCGCAGATCAGGGATGCCGAGGATGACTGGAAAACTCGACCTGCACGACCGGCATCGAAATTCGGGCTCGCCATCCCCGGACTCGTCGAGATCGGAGCGGCAGGCCGGGCAGCAGAGCTCGATCCCGCGCCAGATCACCGTTCCTCTCCCGGTCCGCGGCCAGTCAGGTACCCGACCAGCTCACCTAACGACCAGGCGACCCCGGTGACGAGAATCGCCGGGAGCGCGGCGGCCGCCGCCAGGGTCCTCCCTCCGCGCGCGCCGTGGCGCATCGCCCTCTGGCAGATTACCGCCGGCAGGGCGGGCGTCATCGCCGCAAGGCTCGCCCTGCGCCCCAGCGACACGTCCGTCACGCGCGTGCCCGCGAAAATCCGGCCGTGCTCATACCGTTCGCGCAAGGCAGCGCCGAGCGAGCGGGAGCGACGCTGGCGGACACGAATGGCGGGGGTCAGCCAGAGCGTCTCTCCTCTGTTGGCGAGTGCCCAGTTGACGGCCGTTTCGTGGAATGCATCGCGCCAGATCGGGGCAATCGCCTGCAGTGCCTCACGCTTGTACGACACATTGCAGTCGGTGAGATAGGCGGCCGGTCCCTCGGAAACGGGACTCATGTAGCGCCCATAGTCGGTCAGGTAGAGCGCCCAACCCATCATCCCGTCGGGCTCCTCCTTGTCGACTGCGCCTCCAATCGCGGCGTGGGGCGCATCGTGGGCCGCACGGATCGCGGCGCACCACGACGCATCCGGCACGCAATGATCTTCGGTTATGGCGACCAGCGCGCCTCGCGCTTCGTGAACACCCTGCGCCCGGCGCGCCGACGCACCGGAGCCTTCAGCGACATTGACGATGCGAGGGTGGAGCGGATGAGTGCGAAGCGATTGCCAACTCGCCGTCTGGTCATCGACCGGGATGATTACCTCCAGCGCGCCGGCACCCACCTGCGCTTTGAGCGCGTCGAGGCAATGGCGCATCGAAGCAATCCCGGCGTAGGGCACGACCACCACCGAGAGGAGCGACGATTCCGCTTCCTGCGCGCTAGGCGGTGCCATGAATCATCGTTCCCTTCGGTGGATCGGCCGGTGTACGCCGCAACGACGCGAATTGTCGCAGGCGCCTCACGAGATGTAGCCGAGACCGCTGAGTCGCTGGCGGATGATCTCCTCACCCTCTGCGTCCACCGCTCCGCTGCCATTTCCGGAAGCGAGGGATCCCCCGAAAAGGGATCGTCCCTGAAAGCTCTCCGGAATCTCGTATCCCCCTACCTCCATGAGCGTCGGGGCGATGTCGAGCAGCCTGGCGCCTTGCAATTCACCTACCGCGGGCACGTTTGGCGCGGCGAGAATGAATGCTCCGAACTGCGCGTGATTGCAGTCGTCCGGTCCGGTGTCGTTCTCTCGCAGGTATAGCGACTCGTTATAGCCAACACCTCCGATCGACCGCCAATCGAGTGCGCCGAAATGCACGATGAGGTCAGGTGCCACGTTCTTCACCGAGTGATAGGTCTCCTCGGGCTTGAACACGAGGCTTCCCATCGGCTTCCCCTCCGGCGTGGGCAGCAGTTCGAACTTGTGCGCCATCTCATCCCTGAATGCAGAGTACTCCGACGGCTCGATCACGCCCTTTGGTTCCCGCCCCTTCACGTTGAAGAAAACGCGAGCGTAGTATCCGCCCTCACTCCACACTCGTGTCTTCTCCCAATTCACGTTCAGTTGTCCGAACGGCGTCACCGTAGCGGGATATTCGTTGAGCACGAGCAAGCCCTGCTGCACCAGCCATTCATTGACGCAGAAGCCGCCGTGCAGCGCCTGCGCTCCATGATCGGATACGACCAGCACCGCCGTATCATCGTCGAGCAACTCGAGCACCCGGCCGATCTCTTCGTCGAGGTGGGCATAGAAGTCGGGGATCACCCGGGCGAACGGGGAATCGGGCTCGTAGTCCGGATGAGTCTCGTCGATGTACTTCCAGAAGCCGTGGTGAACGCGATCGAGCGCGATGTTCACGAAGTGAAAGTAGTCCCATTCGGCATTCTGCAGGTAGTGCCTGACGACCGTGAATTGCTTGGCGCTCATCTCGAAGATCTGATCGCGCAGCCATGCCTTGTCGTCGGTACGGAATCCCTTGACGTCCACCAGATACTCTCCGACCAACTCGCGTATCTCGTCCTTGATGTTGGCGGGGAAGGTATAGTCATCATCCACCGACGGCGTCATGAAGCAGCCGACCGAGATCCCGTTCAACCGACGCGGTGGGAACGATGGCGGAACTCCGATCACCACCGAACGCTTGCCCTCCATCGCCAGGCTGTCCCAGATAGTCATTCCCTTGAACGATCTGGAATTCACGATCTCGAGCTTGTCGTAGGAGTGATCCGCCCGGTTGCGGAATCCGTAGACGCCGAGCGATCCGGGATCCTGGCTCGTCACCATGCACTGCCACGCCGGAATCGTGATCGGCGGGACTACGCTTTCGAGGCGGCCATAGCAGCCCCCCTCCATCAGGCGCCGTATGTTCTTCAGGCGCTCATCGCCGAACAGCAGCGCAGGCGCCGCGCAATCCAGTCCTATGACGAGAAGTTTCATGAGCCCTTTTTGTCTGTGTGCGAGCTGAAGCGCAGGCCAGCCCCTCGCACTATGCCATTTTCTGCTGCACCAGCGCGGCGATGTCATCGAGCGTGTTGAGATGATCGACGCTCGCTTCGTGCGCCTGAACTTCGATCCCGAAACGCTCCTCGAGAAATGCGACCAGCTGAACCGTCGCGAGCGAATCGAGAATTGCGCCCTGAATCAGCGGCGTTTGGTCGGTGAGCTCGGACGGCGATGTTCCCGGAAGAAACTCCGTCAGAATGTAGTCCTTCACTGTGCTCTTGATGCTGTCCATGCTGCTCACATCGGCCCCCTGACCGGCTGGTAGCCGGCCGTGTTGAATGTATACGTACCGGCGTCCTCCACGATCATCCGCTCTCCCCGACCCTGCCTCAACCTTCAGTCTCTCAGTACGTGCGTCCGCTACAGTCCCATCCAACGGGCGATGATCGAACGCTGCATCTCCGATGTCCCGGAGTACAACGTACTCCCTACCGCATCGCGAAGAGCGCGCTCCACCTCGTACTCGGTCGCGAATCCGTAGCCGCCGAACACCTGCACCGTATCCATGGCAGTCCGCACGAGCATTTCGCTGGTAAACAGCTTGGCCATCGATGCGTCCATCGACACGTTGCGCACCCGGCCAAGCTTCCACGCGGCGCGGTACACGAGCAGCCGCGCCGCTTCGAGATTCACCTTCATGTCCGCAATGCGGTGCGCGACCGCCTGGAACTTGCCGATGCGCTGTCCGAACTGCATCCGGGTGCGCGCGTACGTTACCGCCTGCTCCATCAGGCGTTCGGCACCTCCAATGTGAATCGCGAACAGCAGCGACCTCTCCCAGTCCATCGCGTGGGAGAAGACTCCGGCTCCGCCACCCACGGCGCCGAGCACAGCCTCGCGCGGCACTACCGCTTCTTCCAGAATGAGGTCGCCCAGCGGCGCGGTGCGAAGTCCCATCTTCTCCATCTTGGGCCCCGCCCGAAATCCCGGCATCCCTCGCTCGAGCACGAATCCCGTCACTCCACCGAAGTACCCCTTGGCTTCGTCGGTTACCGCGAACACGATCAGTACGTCGCCCTGCGGAGCATTCGAGATGAACGTCTTGGTACCCGTTATGCGAAACCCATCACCGTCCGCGACCGCCCGCGTCCGAAGCGCGAATGCATCCGAGCCCGATCCCGGCTCCGTCATGGCGTGTCCCCCGATCAGCGTGCCATCGCAAAGGCCGGGCAGCAGCCGCTGTTTCTGCTCGTCGGTACCGAATTTCCATATCGGCACCACGCACGCGAGCAGGTGCGCGCAAATCGAGAACGACAACCCATTGTCCGAGCAACCGTAGCCGAGCGCCTCGAGCGCGACCGCGCAGGTCAGCGGATCGAACCCACTTCCCCCGTACTCTTCGGGCACCGGCAGTCCCATCAAACCCATCCGCGCGCACTGCGTCCACAGATCGCGCGGAAACGACTGATCACGATCCCGGCCGATTACGCCACTGCTCAGTTCCGCTCGCGCAAACCTGACGATCGCCTCCCGCAACTCCTGCTGATCCGCCGACAGCGCGAAATCCATTTCAGGCGCTCTCCTGCAGACGCTGATAGTCGATCTTGTCCGTGGTCGTCTTCGGCAGCGCGTCCCGGATTTCGAATGCGTCAGGCACCATGTACGTCGGTAGAGCCTCGGCGCAAAACTGCTTCAGCTCTATGACGGAGGGCGTTCGGCCAACACAGCGGAGGAACGCCTTGATGCGCACGTTACCTTCGCCGTCCTTCAGCGCGATCACCGCGGCCTCCTCCACACACTCATGCCGGTAAAGCCCGGCCTCGATCTCGCCGAGCTCTATGCGATAGCCCCTGCGCTTGACCATTCGGTCGCGGCGTCCGACGAACGTGTACGAGCCGAGGCCATCATCGACGACCAGATCACCTGTGCGATACCATCGATCAACGCCGGTATTCGGAAGAAACGCCTGAGCCGTCCGCTCCGGGAGATTCCAGTAGCCCTGCATTACACCGGGGCCGGAGATGCACAACTCTCCCTCCTCGCCCACCTCGACATCCGTTCCGTCGTGGTCGACGACTCTGGCACGAAGCGGCGGGCACACACGTCCGATCGGGTACGGCTCGGTACGCTCGTCAGGCACCCGTCCGCCCAGTTCATACCAGGTGCAGACGTTGGTCTCGGTGGGACCGTACAGGTTCAGATACCGCGGCGCCGGTAACGCCTTCTGCAGCGCGCGCAGGTGCTTTACCGGAAAGACCTCACCGGCGAAAAGCACTGCCCGCAGCGATGACAGTTCGTGGCGCGCCAGCTTGCCGTACTGCACCAGCATCGTGAGGATCGACGGGGTAGAATACCACACCGTAAGGCGGCGCCCGGCGATCAGTGCGGCAAGCGCCAGCGGCGCTTTTCCCACATCGGAGCCAATGAGCACCATCGTCGCACCGCACGTGAGGGGCAGGTAGAGGTCGAGAATGGACAGATCGAAGTGGAAGGGCGCGTGCGACGAGAATCGATCGGATTCCACCGGCACCAGCTCCGACGCACACCAATCCACGAAGGTCAGGGCGTTGCGATGGGTCAGCATTACGCCCTTCGGTTTGCCGGTGGACCCGGAGGTGTACAGGATGTATGCGAGATCGTCGGTCTCACCACGCACTTCGTTGCGCGGCGCCATTCCCTCCTTAGCATCCAGCAGATCGAGCGTCGTGCGAAGCGCCTGGCCGTTACCGGCGCCGTCGACCGCAATGACCAGCGGCCGATCACCGAGCTTGTCGACCTCCGCGCCCCATTCATCGAGCAGATCGCGTTCAATGAACGTGAGCCGCACCGCGCAGTCGTGCAGAATGTACGCACTTCGCCATGCCGGCGCCGATGCATCCACCGGTACGTACGCCGCACCCGCCTTCATGGCACCGAGCAGGACCGCCACCGCATCGATGGACTTCCGCATGTACACGCCCACGCGATCACCGCGGCGCACGCCGGCGGCAATCAGCCGGTCGCGCACGCGATCAGTCAGCGCATCGAGCTCCGCATAGGAGACCGATCCGTCAGGGGGATCTTCCACCGCTATGCGGTCGGGCCACCGGCTGGCGGCCGCCGCGAAGCGCGCGGCCAGAGTATCGAACGCCGTCGCCGTCATCATCCGTCGCCGTTCTCGAGAAGTGTGCGTGTCAGCCGGACGCTCACACGAGGAGTGAAGTGCCTTCCATGGCACCCCCCTTGGGAACGCCGAGCGCGGCCAGAATGGTCGGCGCCAGATCCAGCAGGCTGGCCCGCGCGCCGTCGAACGCCCGGTTCATGAACAGGACGCCCGGTACGAGTGCCGGATCGATGATGTGATCGCCGCCCCAGCGCTTGACGTTGTCTTCGACGTAACCGCGCGGCACCCCACCTAACGCGGTAGCCCAGCTTACGCGGTAGCCCGCCGCGAAGCAGGCGATCAGATCGGGTGAGTCGGCCGCGTAGGCACCGCTATAGACTGCGTCCCTGGTAACGACCGCCCGCACAGCATCCGCGCCCCGGGCTTCATCGCGAAGCCCGGTAAGGCCCGCGGCGATCGATGCCGATACCGAAGAGAGGTCGTCAGGTGACACGATTCCCTGTGCCTCACGTCCGCGCACGTTCAGGTAGATGCTGCCGAGTCCCAGTGCATACGCCTTGGTACCCGCCCAATCGACATGCTTGAAGAAATCGCCTGCGCCCTCGCCCGGTTCGGCGCCGGGCTGCAGCGCCAGAAAGCCGTTGTCATGCAGCCACGTGTTGAGATGTACGCCACGCTGGAACGAACTGAAGCCGTGGTCGCTGAGCACGATCAGCAGCGTCTGGTCATCCGCGCGCGCCATTACCTTGCCGACGATCGCGTCGCACTCGCGGTAATGCTCCTCGATCGCTCCTGCCCATTCAGACGAATCATCCCCATTGTGGTTGGCTGGATGGCCCTTTTCCCGGAAGCGCCAGAACATGTGCGCCAGACGATCGGGGGTATCGAACAGACAGAACAGCAATCCCTCCTTCACCCGATCCAACTCGAACAGGAGCATGCGCTCGCGTTCGCGAAGCACCTGCGTACACTGGTCCAGGTACGCGCTCTCGGAAAAGCGCTCGTTGCTGAGGCCGGTGTGGTCTTCGACCATCCCCGTCGTGTAGAAGGTGCCGACTTCGCGCTCCAATTCGGTGGCGTACTCCCATGGATGGCTGATCGGGAACATGGATGCCCCCGGCTCGAAGTTCACCGGCGAAGCGTAGATCTCCACGTGCGGCTCGAGCCTCACGAGATGAAAACGTACCATCCCGGTCACCGACTGGAGCATCCCGAGCTTGAACTTGAGATGGAGCCAGTCACTCCAGGTTCCTTCGCGCACTTCCAGGACTTTCGGCTGTCCGTCGGATTTTACGACGATCCTTCTGCCGGCGCGATCGATCTCGAAGGTCAGGTCCACCGAAGCGTCCCCGCGCGTCTTGGGATTTCGAGGACCGACCAGCCGCGCCTTCGCACTGTCCCGCCCGTCAGGCGCAATGTGCTCCACGTGCTCGCTCTCGCCCGGCGTCACGCCGACGCGCGAGCTGTAGAACGTTGCTGTCCCGAGCCCGCCTCGCAGGTCTGGCACCCCCATGCCGGCTAGCATGCGCCCCTTGAACTCGTCAGGCGGGTACGTGCAGGGGCAGCGGATCACCACGGACGGAACGCCGGCCTCCGACAATACGGACCATACCGGAGTCCCGCGGCGCAAATTTACCGCCTTCGGGGGAAGGAACGCGCTCTTCTGTTCATAACGGTTGAGCGCAAGATCGGGGAGGTACGTTCCTGGATCGCGCCTGATGAAGTCGAAGATGCCATGCCCGCCCGGATTCACTCCCGTCGCGAACGTGGACCACGCCACTGGAGTCTGCGCCGGAAACGTCGTTTGGCATCGCGAATAGCCTCCGGTCGCGCGCAGGCGAGCGAGATTGGGCAATTCACCACGCTCGAGCATGGGCTCGACGATCGACGGCTCCATGCCGTCGAGTCCGATCACCAGGACCTTCTTGACTTTAGTCACTGGATATCGGTTCGCGTCGGGGAACGACCAGCGAACCGAACGTCTTCGGCCGGGCGGCGACACGCAATGCCGCTCTGAAACCGCCTCATGCAGGCGGCGCCGCGGTCGCGCTCTGCGCTGGGTTTCGTCAGCGCTTGCCCGTCATGCGCGAAAGGCTTCGGCTCACCGCGTTCGCCCCCATTCGAACCATCATTACGGTACGCCGCCAGAACATGAGCACTATCCCGGCGATAGCGGCAAGCGCCGAGGCAACGGGCATCAAGGTGTCCGGTCCAATGTACATATTTCGAACTCCTGGCAGTTGAGGGCGGGCGCGCGCAGCGCTGTCTGCACCCGCGACGCGACCCGCTGTTGCAAGTATGGGTGCCGCGCGGGCGCGCTGCACTCAGAGACGGCTAAATACCATTCGAACTTGAACTTACACGAATCTGTTCTCTGACCGGCGTCGCTGGCAAGGTGGCAGTTTGTAGCACCATCCCGTTGCAAAACCGCAACAGACGCCCGCTCTGCAGCCCCGACTACGTTATCTTCGCCTCTACGGAGAAATCACTCGAGTCACTTCCGTTCAGCACTATCAGCTGTTTTCGCTCAGCCCTGTTGCCCGTTCACCACGGGATGTGTCGCGCGGCGTAGATTTCACCCTCCAGCCAGTAATATTCACTGTACGCCGAACTCGTTGCCACAGCGGCGCTTGCGCCACATACCGCGCGCATGCCAATGGGGCGCATAAATTGCCCCCGCCACACCCGACGAGGCCGGCATCGCATGCACCTGCCCCCTCAATCATTTATACACAAATAAAGATCATGTCCAAAGGTGTAACAGTCTGGTTCACCGGACTTTCCGGATCGGGAAAAACCACGATCGCCAAGCGCGTCGAAGCAATTCTTCACGAACGCGGCGTTCATGCCGAACGGCTCGATGGCGATGTAGTCCGGCAGACTCTCACTCGCGATCTCGGCTTCTCGAAGGAAGACAGGGACAAGAATATCGAACGAGTCACCTTCGTCGCCAGACTCCTGACCCGTAACGATGTCGTTGTATTGTCCGCCTTCATTTCACCGTATCGGGCGCAGCGGGAAATAAGCCGCCGGGAGATCGGCGAGTTCGTCGAGGTGTTCGTCGATGCCACGCTCGACACTCTCGTTTCTCGCGACCTGAAGGGACTTTACAAGAAAGCATTGGCCGGAGAGATCCAGGGCTTCACCGGGGTCAACGATCCTTATGAAGCGCCGGAGAATCCTGATCTCGTTTGCGACACGGACGCGGAGTCGATCGAGGAGAGCGTTTCGAAAGTCATAGCGCTGCTCGAGCAGCGCGGCTATATCCCCGCCTCCGGTGACCTCGCTTCCGGCCGCCGCGGCGCGCGTGAGGCAGTTCCAGGTCCCAGTGTGCCACACGGTGGTGTACTCGTGAACCGGGAACTCAGCGGCACCGCTCGCGATGAAGCTCTCGCCCGCGCCGCTACGCTTCCCTGCATTATTCTCGGTGAAAAGGAGCTCAGCGATCTCGAGATGATCGGCGTTGGCGCTCTCAGCCCACTCACCGGCTTCATGCGCAAGCTCGATTACGAGTGCGTCGTCGACAACATGCGCCTCTCCGATGGGCTCGTGTGGGCGCTTCCAGTCACACTCGCAGTAAAAGCCAACGAAGCGGATCGCATCGCCGAAGGAGCGGAGGTTGCATTGACCGACGCTGTTGGCCGGATCGTCGGCATTCTACAGGTGACGGAGAAGTACACCTACGACAAGACGCGAGAGGCCGAACAGTGCTTCGGAACGGCGGACGGTGCGCATCCAGGGGTCGCCCGCGTGCTGGCCCAGGGTGACGTGTATCTCGGCGGTCCGATATGGGTGATAGACCGCCCCAGCCCGCCCGACTTTGCGGAGTACCGCCTGACGCCGCTGGAAACGCGAAGCCGTTTCGATGAGTTGGGCTGGAAGACCGTCGTTGCTTTCCAGACCCGCAACCCGGTTCACCGTGCGCACGAGTACCTGCAGAAAGTTGCCATGGAAGGTGTGGACGGGCTGTTGCTCCACCCACTGGTAGGCGCAACGAAGAACGACGATGTCCCGGCAGACGTTCGCATGCGCACGTACGAGGAAATTCTGGACAAGTATTATCCCAAGGATCGCGCAATGCTGAGCGTGTTCCCGGCCGCGATGCGTTACGCAGGGCCGCGCGAAGCAGTCTGGCATGCGATCTGTCGGAAGAACTACGGCTGCACGCACTTCATCGTCGGGCGCGATCATGCCGGAGTGGGGAATTACTACGGCACCTACGATGCGCAGCTGATGGTCGATCGCTTTTCGTTCGACGAACTGGGAATTACGCCGCTCAAGTTCGAGCATTCGTTTTTCTGTCAGGCATGCGGGAACATGGCGTCGGCAAAGACGTGCCCGCACGACCGCTCCAATCACGTGCACCTGAGCGGCACCAAGGTACGCGAAATGTTGACGAACGGTGAGCTTCCCCCTTCGGAGTTCACGCGTCCGGAGGTTGCGAAGATTCTGATCGAGGCGTATCGCGGAGCGGAAGTCGGCGCCGGAGTAAAATAGGAATTAGGAATTAGGAATTAGGAATTAGGAATTAGGAAATAGGAAATAGGAATTGGGAAGCGTTGGGAATCGGGAACGGGTTACAAAAGCCTGAATGACCGCCGATTCACGCGCGTTCAGTCGACGCGCTCCAGCCCTGGTTCCCATTTCCTCTTTCCTCTTTCCTTTTCCTTCACATCGAACTTTTTCAAACACACCACTCTTCGACCATGCCCGCCGACCTTCACCTCCACTCTACCGCCTCCGACGGCTCCGATGCGCCGGCGGTCGTCGTCAGGCGCGTCGCGGCGGCAGGGTTCACGACCATGGCGCTCGCCGATCACGACACCATGGACGGCGTGCCGGAAGCGATGGCCGAGGCTGAGCGAACCGGGATTCGGTGCATCCCCGCCGTCGAATACTCCACACTCGATGACGAGCGCGAGATTCACATGCTCGGCTACGGGCTCGACCCCGATGATCCGGCACTCAAGCGGGAATTGAGACGGCTATGCGCTGGCAGGTTCAGTCGCGCCTTTCTAATGGTCGAAAAGCTGAACGAGCTGGGAGTGGCGGTATCGTGGGAACGCGTGCAGGAGATCGCCGGCGACGAGAACGTCGGGCGGCCGCACGTCGCGCGGGCAATGCAGGAGGCGGGGCACATCCGCGAGATAAAGGATGCGTTCACCGAGGAATGGATCGCCAACGGCGGACGCGCTTACGTGGAACGCGTGAAGATCACCCCGGAAGAGTCGATCGCACAGATACGCGCCGCGGGCGGTGTCGCGGTCCTTGCCCACCCCGGGCGCTTCCGCTCCGACGACGACACGATCGGGGACGAGGTCATCGATCGGTACATTGCCGCCGGACTCGAGGGCGTCGAGGTGTTCTATTCCCGTCACACACCGGCCATGGAGGCGCACTACCGCGCGATCGCCGATCGTCACGGCCTCGTGATGACGGGCGGCTCCGACGACCACGGCAGCAACGCAGAGTCGCTGCTCGGTCGCATTCAATTGCCCGACGAGTACGTCGCCAGCCTCATCGCGGCAATCGAAGCCTCGGGGCGGCGGCGAGCGGCTGGTGTCCACGCACACGCCTGAGCCTACCGCCCCGGCGAAGGTGCCGCCGCCGAACGCCGGCGGCGGCGAGAGCAGCGGCTTTCAGTGGCCGGCCGACCGCCGTCAGCTCGCGGAACCGGTCGTCAAGCCTCGTCCGCCACGGGACTGGCAGGACTGGTTCCGCATAACGGTAATCACTGCCGGTGTGCTTGCGGCAGTCACCGTCTACCTCGTCCCGCCGCCAGACGGACTTTCCGCGGCCGGCAAGAGTGCATTCTCCGTATTCCTGCTCTGCACCACCCTCTGGGTGACCAACGCCCTTCCCGTCGGCATCACCGGCTTGCTCGCGATCGCCTTTCTCGGCCTGACGAATGCGATGCCCGCCAGCGAAGCTTTCGCCGCCTTCGGCAGCTCGGCGGTCTTCTTCATTCTCGGCGTGTTCATCCTGGCCGCCGCACTAATCCGGTCGGGTCTGAGCAAGCGCATCGCACTTGCGTTTCTCTCCCGGTTCGGCTCGTCGCCGCACCGCCTGGCTACCGGGATGATGCTCACCTCGGCGTTGCTCACCGTATTCATGCCCGCGCAGGCAACGGTGGCGATGCTCTTTCCGATAGCCTTCGAGCTCGCGCGCGCAATGCGGATCAGGCCAGGCGAAAGTGCGTACGGCAAGGTGCTCTTTCTGTCACTGGCGTGGGGCGCGATGGTCGGCTCGAACGCGAGCTTTCTGGGAAGTACTCGAGCGCCCCTCGCACTCGGCATGTTGAACAACACATACGGCCAGACGATCACCTTCGGACAGTGGCTGCTGGCGGCGGCGCCGCTCGTGATCGTTGGAGTCATGGTCATCCCGCTGCTGCTACGGCTTGCCTATCGAAGCGAAGCAATCGATGCGACCGATGCACGCACAGCCTTGCGACAGGCCGTTGAAGAACTGGGGCCTATCGGCGCCATGCAAGGCAAGGTGGCCGTGATCATGCTGGTTACCATCGCCGGATGGGTCTTTCTCGGCGGGCGAACCCTCGATTTCGGCGTGATCGCCCTCCTGGCGGCTGGAGCCATGTTCGTCGCCGGCGTGCTCAAGTGGGAGGATCTCGAGGGGTACATCCACTGGAACGTCATCCTGATGTACGGCGGCGCAATAGCGCTCGGCGTAGCAATCGACCACTCCAGCGCGGCCGGCTGGCTGGCTGCGAGTGCGATTGGCGACGTTCGAATTCCGCCTTACCTCGCCATTGTCGGCATCGCGGTGTGCACGCTGCTGCTCTCGGAGTTCATGAGCAATGCGGCGGCCGTCGCCGTAATGTTGCCGATCGGCTTCAGCCTTGCGCCTCAGCTGGGAGTCTCGCCGGTAGCGCTCGTTTTCGCCGCGTCGATCGGCGGCGGCTGCGCCTTCACCCTTCCCATCAGCTCCGCGCCCAACACAATCGCGTTCGCCAGCGGCTATCTACGGATGACCGATTTCGTTAGAGTCGGAACGATGATGACCCTCATCTCCATTCTCGTTCTTCTGCTCGTCGCGCGATTCTGGTGGCCGCTCATCGGCGTGCTATGAACGGAGAAGAAGAGAATTGCGAAGCGATAACTGTCCAGGCCGGCTGCTGAACTTCGCACTTCGTACTTCGCAATTCGAATTTCCTCCTCTTGCGTTGATCTCCACGCTGACCTATTATCGCCTTATGATCCGCGCCGCATACTCGTATTTTATGGCCGGCTTCTGGTTTACCACCGGAAGCCGCGGCGCGCGCACACTCACGACTGAGTAGCGACAGCACTCAGCTTCGCGGTGACGATCGCTGACGGCTCCCGGGTTTCTCCACGGGGGCCGTTTTTTGTTTGTCGCCGTACTCGAGGCGTACACCTCATGACTTCACCGTTACTCGTCTCCCGCATCCCTGCGCCCCGCCAGCCTGACACCGTCATTCGGGTCGGCGAGCACGTTGCGATAGGCGACACCGCCATTACCGTGATTGCCGGACCGTGCTCCGTGGAAAGCCGGGGCATGCTGCTCGACACTGCCTACTCGGTGCGCGCAGCCGGTGCCACCATGCTGCGCGGCGGCGCGTTCAAGCCACGCACTTCACCCTACGCCTTCCAGGGTATGGGTGAAGCCGCTCTGGAGCTGCTCGCCGAGGCGCGCGAGCTGACCGGACTGCCGGTCGTCACGGAGGTACTCGACGTGCGAATGGTGTCGCTGGTGGAACGTCATTCGGACGTGCTGCAGGTCGGCGCACGCAACATGCAGAACTATTCGCTGCTCTCCGAGCTGGGACACTCTTCCAAGCCGGTGCTTCTCAAGCGCGGAATGTCGGCGACGGTTGCGGAATTGCTCATGGCGGCCGAGCACGTCATGGCCAACGGAAACACAAACGTGATCCTCTGCGAGCGTGGCATTCGCACATTCGAGACTTCGACCCGCAATACGCTGGACATTGGCGCAATAGCGGTGCTCAAGCTCGAAACACATCTGCCGGTGATCGTCGACCCGAGTCACGCTGCCGGCCGGGCTCACCTGGTTCCCTCTCTCGCCGTGGCCGCGGTAGCGGCAGGCGCCGATGGGCTGCTGATAGAGGTTCACCCGTCACCGGCGACCGCGCTCTCCGATGGCGAGCAATCGCTCACGCCTGGCGACTTCGACAGTTTGATGGAACGGGTGCGTGCGGTGTCTTCGGCGATAGGTCGGACTGTCTCGGCCCCCCTGCCCCTGCTGGCTCTGGGGACCGGATGAACGAAGGTGGGGAGCGCCCGCGAGTTGCCTATCAAGGTGCTCGAGGTGCCTTCGGTGAGGAGGCGGTCGCACGATATTGGGGCGGACGGGCCGAAGCTGTCGGCGTACCTTCGTTCGTGGCGGCGGTGGACTCGCTGACAGCCGGGACCGTGCAGTTCGCTGTGCTGCCTGTGTGGAACTCGACCATCGGTCGCGTGGATGCAGCTTGCGCTGCACTGGAAGGTGCCGGCGAATCGAGCGCGATACAGTTGCGCGCCGTCGGGGAGATAACGCTGCGCGTTCGGCACCACCTGGTCGCCCGCCCCGGAGTTCGTCAGGCGGACGTTCAAACGGTTCTTGGACATCCTGCCGCACTGGCGCAATGCGCTCTCTTCCTTGCCGCCCACCCTCGTTTCGCGGCGATTCCCGCCGTGGACTCGGCCAGCGTGGCGTCGGCTCTCGCCGGCGCACTCGACGATGAGCCGTTCACCATACCGGGAAGCAGCGAGACCGTCGATCCACGCGCCGCAGCCGTCATCGCTCCTCCCGCGGCAGCCGCGCGCTACGGTTTGGCGGTACTCGCCTGCAGCGTGCAGGACCGCCCCGACAACCGCACGTCATTCCTCGTGCTCGAGGCCGGGGTGCCCAGCGGCAACAGCCGACGTCGGTAGCCATTTCCTGAGTTGCGTTGTCAGAGTGCCCCTGACTTCCCCGGCTTGGCAAACGCCGCTAGTCCCAGTTCGCAACCAGCTCCGCCACGATCTTCACCTTTGCATCGACTACGGGAATACTGCGGACCGTGTCGCTCACCGCATCGGGAGTCTTGAGTCCGTTTCCGGTTATGCAGATGACGACCTCATCGTCAGGCTTCAGATGGCCACTCCGCACCAACGCCAACGCGGCCGCGACGGTAACGCCGCCGGCGGTCTCGGCAAAGATGCCGGTAGTTTCTGCCAGCAGCCGGATCCCGGCGATTAGCTGCTCATCGCTCACAGCCGCTCCCCATCCACCGCTTTCGCGCATGGCTCGGGCGGCAAAGAATCCATCAGCCGGATTGCCGATCGCTATCGACCGCGCGATCGTGTGAGGGATCTCGGGCACGATCGCGTCCCCACCACTCTCGAGCAATCGGATTATCGGTGCGCATCCGGACGCCTGCGCGCCATACAGTCGCGGAGCCACGCCGGAAACCAGCTCTGACTGCTGAAACTCTCCGAATCCCTTTCCGAGTTTGGTCAACAGCGAACCGCCGGCCATCGGCGCGACGACCGCCGACGGCAGTCTCCAGCCTAGCTGCTCGGCGATTTCGAACGCCATCGTCTTGGAGCCTTCGCCGTAGTATCCCCGCAGGTTGACGTTGACGATTCCCCAACCGAATCGGTCGGCGAGCTGTGTGCAAAGGCGGTTGACATCGTCGTAATGGCCACGAATGCGGACAACTCGAGCGCCGTATACCGCGGTTGCTATGACCTTCTGCGGCTCGAGATCCTCGGGCACGAATACGTAGGCGGTTAGTCCAGCCCTGGCAGCCTGGGCCGCCACGGCGTTGGCCAGATTGCCAGTCGAGGCGCATCCAATGGTCGTCAGGCCGAATCCATGGGCCGCGTTGATCGCCGTCGCCATCACTCGATCTTTAAACGAAAGCGAGGGGTGCGATACACTGTCGTTCTTCACCCACAGGCGTTGAACGCCAAGACGTGCCGCCAGTGCCGGCGACTCCACCAGCGGTGTGAAGCCCGTGTCAGGTGCCAGCACCGGAGTTCCTTCGAACGGCAACCACTCCCGGTACCTCCACAGCGAAGGTGCTCGCGCCGCGATGGTCGCCGCGTCAGGCCGCTGCCGCGACGGATATAGCGGTTCCAGTGGTCCCAGACAGTGCTCGCAGACCGCCACTGGTGCCGCTTCGACTTCGGCCGCGCAGATCCGGCAGCGTTGTGGGAGTGGTGAGAGCGAGAGAGTGGACGGCATGGCTTGGTGAAGGAACGGGTTGCGAAACGGATGGACGAAGCGAGCAGGCTGACGCGAGCGGTGGAGGATCGAAGTGCTGGTTCAATACTTGGCCACCGTGGGATCGACATCGTCGCTCCAGCGCTGAATTCCTCCAGCAAGGTTCCAGACGCGCGTAAAGCCGGCGGCCTGAAGCTGGCGCACCGCCTTGGCGCTGCGACTGCCGACCTTGCAGTGCACCACGATGTCACGCGAGGCATCGAGCTCCGAGAGAGCGGCGGGGAGCATCGCTAGCGGAATGAGCTGCGCGCCGCCGATGCGTGCTATCTCCCACTCGTGAGGCTCACGCACGTCGATCAGCATAAGATCATCGCCGGCACGCAAGCGCCCGGCGAGCTCCCGTGGCATGATCTCCGGCACGGCGCTGCCGGCCTCGGTCGCCGCTGCCTGACGGATTCCACAGAACTCCTCGTAGTCGACCAGCTCCCGGATTTCGCGCGTTCCGCACGCGGGGCATGCCGGATCCCTGCGCAGCTGCATCGTTCGCACCTGCATTCGCAAGGCATCGAACAGCAACAGGCGGCCGATGAGCGGCTCGCCGATCCCCAGCAGCAGCTTGATCGTTTCCGTCGCCTGGATGGTTCCTATGATTCCCGGCAGCACGCCGAGCACCCCGCCCTCGGCACAGCTTGGCACCAGCCCCGGCGGCGGCGGCTCCCGGAACAGACACCGGTAGCACGGCCCGTCGGCGGTGGCGAACACCGACGCCTGCCCCTCGAAACGGAAGATGCTGCCGTAGACGTTCGGCTTGCCCAGCAGTACGCACGCGTCGTTCGTCAGGTACCGCGTGGGAAAATTGTCGGTGCCGTCAACGACCACATCATAGTCGCGCAGAATCTCCATCGCATTCTGCGATGTGAGCTGTGTTTCATACGGCTCGACATGGACGTGCGGATTGACGTCGGCGATGCGCTCCTCTGCCGAGGAGATCTTGGAGCGGCCGACGTCCTTAGTGCCATGCAATATCTGACGCTGGAGGTTCGTCAGGTCCACCACATCGAAGTCGACGAGACCCAGCGTGCCGACGCCGGCAGCGGCCAGGTAGAGCGCAAGCGGCGAGCCCAGTCCACCCGCGCCAACGAGAAGTACGCGAGATCCCTTGAGCCTTCGCTGGCCGCCAAGAGCGACATCCGGAATGATGAGGTGCCGGCTATAACGGAGTATCTCGTCAGGCGAGAGCTCCGGCAGCCCGGAATCATCCCGACGCTTCTCATCGGTCATAACGAGCAATCGGGTGGTGGTGTCTGCGGACATTTCATCCCCCTGCTATCGCCGGTACGATGGTGAGCTCGTCACCGTCCCGGACCGGCGCATCGAAGCCGCCCTGAAAACGAATATCCTCGTCATTCAGATAAAACGTCACGAATGCGTACGGTGTTCCGGATGCATCCCGCAGGCGAGGCGCCAGCGCAGGATAGCGAGACGCAACGTCGCCAATCACGTCACCGACGGTCGCACCGGTGGCCGTCAGTGTGCCGCCGCCGGTCAGCTTCGCCAGCACCGTCGGCAGGAACAGGGTCACAGTCACGTTCGCCTCCGTTGTCCAGTGGTTTTCTGAGCCATGGCACCCGCCCCGGCATCCGATTCGTGGCCAAGCTCATCACGCACCGTAGCGATGTATCCGCGTGCCGGCGATTCGCATACGATCGCCTCTGCCTGCACATCCACCCTTCGCCATGCTTCCACCATGGCCGCGGCCACGTCGTTTACGACTTTGCGCGGCGTCAGGCCGCACACTGTTGATCCCGATCCACTGAGCGTGGCGCCGAACGCGCCGGCCGATCGCGCTGCCCGCACCACGTCGTCGTATCCCTGGATGAGACCGCGGCGAAACGGAACGTGAAGCACATCGTCGAGTGCGAGCTCCAGCAACCTGGCATCTCCGCTCGTCAGGCCCGATACGAGCGCCGCACCAAGTGCCGCCGCGCGCGCGGCAACCGCGTGCGGAACAGTGGCCGGCAGCGCTGCGCGCATGAACCCCGTTTCGGCTTCGAAGTCGGGGACGGCCAGCGCGAGCGCGAGATCCGGATGCAGCTCGATTCGGCCCGTGACCCACCCCGCGGCTCCGGCATGGAACTGCTGGCCCAACTCGGCAGACACGGCCAGCGTGGCGCCGCCGTGGATTGCCGGCGCCACGTTATCAGGATGTCCCTCGATGGAAGCGCAAAGCTCGAGCAGACGCCGGTCGTCGAATCCAAGTCGCAGGAGAACATTGGCGGCGGCAGCGCCAGCCACGACCGCCGCAGCTGAGGAGCCGAGTCCACGCGAGACGGGGATGTCGGAGCTGGCGCGGATGTGCAAACCGTGCGGCAGCCCGCAACCAGCTGCCTCGCACGCAGCCGTGAACGCCCTTACGATGCGATCCTGGCCGGGCGCGACAGCAAGGCCGCGCAGCGTGCCCTCGCGGTGCAGGCGCACCGGCTCGCTGGCACCAAGCTCGACAGCCGCCGTAAGGGAGAGCCACCGGTCCACAGCAATGCCCACGCAGTCGAATCCCGCTCCAAGATTGGATGTGGAACCGGGAACGCGAACTACCGCGCTGGCACTCATTGGATTCCTCTCGCCGAGACGGTCCGGCGCAGGTATCGCCTCACAGGTCGCCCGGTGATCGCCGCATGGTACTCTGCCAATGTCATACGAGTCGCCGAATGTCCTGTAAGACAAAAAGGCCCGGACGGAAGAAGCCGCCGGGCGTCGCTTTTTAGCAATTGTTTAACGTGGCTGCAATAGGCGGCAAACACCACGAACGTTCCGTTGTGCCGAAGACAGTAATGCCGGCCGCGAAATGTGTCAAGGACCGCTCGCCGAGTCCGCCGTCGCCGATCCTCCCGCCTAACACATGGGCGCTGCCAGCCGCTCCGACGCCCAGCGCCGACGGAACCGTATGAATCGGGTTACCTCACTTCGCACCGCTGACGCCGGTGAGTCTTGAGCCGGCGGGGCTACGATCCGTTCCCGATCGCCGTCCGATCCCCGAGCGCCACGCGGTACAATCCGAACATGACGAGCAACAGGAGCATCACCCCCGGCCACACCCATTCGTGCACGCCAAGAATCGCCAGCGCGTTGCGGTCCCCGGTCACCACGATCGGAACTGCCAGAAAAATGCCGACCAGCGCCTCCCCGGTGATCAGCCCAGCGGCGAACAACAGCCCGTGGCGGTCGCCGGTGGTCGTCCACTCCGAAAAGCCGCCGCGCGTCGCCTCGGGCATCGCCGCCTGGATCCGCGTGCGGCGTCGTCCGACCAGCCAGGCGACGACGCCGCCTAACATAATGGCAACCGACAACTGGAAAGGCAGATAGATCCCCACCGCCACCGCCAGCACCGGAGTCCGGAACTCGCTCCCGCGCTTCTCCAGCCACACGTCCAGCATGATCACGAGGACCGCGACGGCCATACCGGCCATCACCATTGCCCATGGCAACCCTCCCCGGAACACGCCCCCGGCGACGGCCGCCATGAGCGTCGCCTGCGGTGCGGCGAGCGGCTGCGGATGCAAGGCAGTCGGTACACCGATCCCGTAGGCCTGCAGCAACAGCTTGAGCACTGGCGCCATGACGAAGGCTGACGCCGCCACCCCAACCACCTGCATTATCTGCTGCTTGACCGGAGTCGCACCGAGGATCCTTCCCGCTTTCAGATCCTGCATGTTGTCGCCGGCGATGGCGGCCGCACACGCGACCGTGGCACCGATGAAGATCGCCGCCGCCGGGCCCAGCGGATTGTCCGCGCCCATCAGGACCAGCAGCAGGAGCGCCGCGGTGAGACTCGTGGCGATCGTCACGCCGGAAATGGGATTGTTCGATGAGCCGACGAGTCCCGCCATGTATCCGGCGACCGCCGAGAACAGAAATCCGGCGATCAGCATTATCACCGCCATCAACAGCCCGATCCATAACGACTGCGTGAAATGGACGAACATCGCTCCGAGCGGAATTGCAGCCAGTGCCAGCCCGGCTCCGACCCATGGCATGGGGGTATCACGTTCTGTCCGGGCAATGGCCTCCTGCCCGGGCATTTTTTGCGCTCGATAGGCATCCAGCCCGGAACGAATCCCCCCGATGATGCTGGTCCGAAGCTTGACCAGCGCCCAAAGGCCGCCGATTACCATCGCGCCGACGCCCAGGTATCGCGTCTGCGTGCTCCACAATCGGCCCGCCGCGTCCACTGCCTCGACACCCTCCGGCACACCCTGCACCAACGCCACGATCGGGATCGCGACCAGCCAGTTCATTGCGCCGCCGAGAAAGATCAGAACGGCGATGTTGAGCCCTACTATGTAGCCGACGCCGACGAGAGCCGGCGAGAGGTTCGTTCCGAAGTATGCGATCGTGCCGCCCACGTAGCGCGCCGACTCGAGCGCACTGCCCCATAGCCGCACTCCGGTGTCGCCGAGCTTGAACAGCGCGCCGATCAGCCCCGCCCACGCCAGATACTTTACCCCCGCACCGCCTCGTTCCCCGACCTTCAGCACCTCGGCCGTCGCCACACCTTCGGGAAAGCGCAGCGGATTCTCCACGATCAGCGCACGCCGAAGCGGGATGGTGAACAGCACGCCTAACGCTCCGCCCAATCCCGCGATCAGCGTCGTCTCCCAGTAATTGAATTCCGTCCACGTGCCCAGTATCACCAGCGCGGGAATGGTGAAGATTACCCCTGCCGCCAGGCTCTCTCCTGCCGATGCCGCCGTTTGGACGATGTTGTTCTCGAGGATGTTCGAATTGCGGAACATCTTCAGCACCGCCATCGAGATCACCGCGGCCGGAATCGAAGCCGAAACGGTGATGCCGGCGAACAGTCCGAGGTACGCGTTCGCGCCGGCGAGCACTACCGAGAGGATTACGCCGAGCACCAGCGCCCGGATCGTGATCTCGGGAAGCGTCGTTGAGGCGGGAATGTACGGGGTTTCGGGATCGGGACGCGCCATGGGTCGGGATTCGGTTTGGGGAATCGGGATCGGGCGCTGCACTCTTCGAACATATCGCGCGCGCGGAACATGGGGCGCCTCCTGGTGAGACGCAATGCGGAGTGGCCGGCGCGCCGCGCGACGTTTCCCGGGCGACGCGATCCTCGCCAACGGGAATGTGGCGGAATACCTTTCCCGGATGACCTCAGGCATTACGCTCTGGTTCACCGGCGTCCCGGCGTCCGGCAAATCCGCCATCGCCAACAGGGTGCGCGAGCTTCTCGCAGCTCGCGCACTTCCGGTGGAGCTTCTCGACGGCCCCGAGGTTCGGCAGAGCCTTTCACGCGGTCTCGGATTCACTCACGAGGACCGCGAAGAAAACGTGCGCCGTATCGGCTACGTGGCCAAATTGCTGTCGCGCAATGGCGTGATCGCGATCTGCGCGGCAGTCTCGCCCTACCGGGCCACGCGCCAGGAAATTCGGCAGCACGTCTCGAATTTCGTCGAGATCTTCGTCGACTGCCCGCTCGAAGTGGCCGAACGGCGCGACACCGAGGGACTCTACGCGAAGGCCCGTGCCGGCGTGATCGATGACTTCACCGGCGTGAGTGATCCGTACGAACGTCCGGAGAAGCCCGAGGTCTACATCCGGTCCGACGAGGAAAGCATTGAGCAAGCCGCCGCCAAGGTGGTCAAGACTCTCGAGCTGTTGCAGCTGATTCCGCAGGTGGACGACGGATTCCCCGACGCCGACGATCTGCGCCGGCGGCTGCGGGGGCTTGGATACATTTGAGGAGTTGGGGATCGGGGGTCAGGGCCAGGGGCTCCAACCCTAGCGATTTCCGATCCTGCGTGCCATCCACACACCCCCCGCGGCGAGAACGAGCAGGCCTCCGAGAAGCGCCGCGGTAGCCAGGCCGCCGGTACGAGCCCTTAGGCGCAGCCTTACGATCGTTGGCTGCACTACGATTCGCGCGCTGCCTGACGACCCGTCCAGCCGGAGCCGCGCTTCGAAGTCTCCGAGCTCGGCTCCTGCCCCTGGTGTCAGCGTGAGGCGTACCGCTTGCTCGGTGTTAGGAGCCACCGCGCGCAGCTCCGCTGGCACGCTTTCGACATTCCAGCCGGACGGCCCTTCGACGGTGACCCGCACCTGATCGAGTGTGCGAGTTCCGATGTTGCGAACTGTAATGGCAAGTTCGGCGATCTCTCCTTCATGAAGCTCATGGAAGAGATTGGACGCACGCAGCTCCGCACGGCCAACGCCACGTGGGACGACCTCCAGTTCGGCAACGCCAGCGCCGTACGAGTGTACCTCGTCAGGCCCGCCTCCCGCAACGGAAGCCCGGCGCTCGTCATCAGACGAGGCGATGACCTTGAATCGATAGGCGCTGTCGATGACGAGTGCCGCGGCGTCCGGGGCCGGCATCGACAGAGTGAGCCTGAGCTTCCGCTGGCGCTGGCCAACGTCGAATCTGAGCTGGGCGATCCGCGCACCGGACTCCGGATCGAAGAAGGCATGGGGAATCGAGGCCGGGAGCCCCTCTATCGTGAGGCGTACCGGACGGTCATCGCCGCCAAAGCGCTCGAGACCGAGCTCGTAACTTGCCTCGGCGCCGACGTCCGCTTCCTGTGAAAATGGGTTAGGCTGCACGGTGATCGTGCCCGAAACGTCGGCCTCGAGCCATACCTTGTGCTCCTCGCGACGGCCGGCGCCCACGAGTGAGACGACCACTGCATCGACGTCACGCAGAAGCCGAAACTCGATGTCCCGGATGGCGTCGTGCTCCTCGCGCCACCTGTATTGATACGGCACGCCGATGGCCGTGCCGCCCGACCCCACCTCATCCTTGAGACTCACGAACACCGGCCCGGTGGAGGGTGCTACACTCTCGAGCAGATCCCGGAAGTCAGCCAGCGCAACATCCACTGGGGGCGCTGGCGGATCGATGACGACGCGAATGCGCGCCATCATCTCGCCGCTGGCAGCTCGCCGTTTGAATGCGTGAATGACACGAAGCCGCGGCTCCGCAGCCGTGAGTGCCACCCATCGCTCCATAACGCCCAGTGCGGCGCGCTCGCGGTCGGCGAGCCGTGCCTCCAGTTCGGCGGCAGAGATGAGGTCGCGGTCCCGCAAGTGGAGAGTGCGGGCGTATGCGGAATCCGCCTGCGTCAGTTCAGCGCGCGCCCTGAGCAGCGCCAACGAGAGCAGTCTTGGATCAGGCTCCGCATGCTGCTGCGCCCGCGCGGGAATGTTCGCGGCGAGAAGCAGCAGAAGTGCCACCCGTATCACTGCACCTCCGCCCGTTGAAAGGCCATCAGCGCCACGGCCAGCCATGCCGCGCTCCCCACCGCCAGAACGGCAAGGTCGGGGAGTGACTGTCGGATCACGAGACCAAGAGACGGCTCCTGATAGCTGAACTGCGGCAGGTCGCGATAGGCTGGAGGGCGGTCGCCTGAGTTCCGCAGATCGGGCCACCAGATGATCCGGAGAAAATCCAGATGCGCCGGAAACAGCTCCATTCCGAAACGCCGATCGAACGTTGCGTTCTCCAGCCGTGCTTGATGGGCTCCGACCTGCTCCGTCCAACGACGCGCGGCATCGTCCCCGGTTCCAGCCAGATTCGCCGCGAGCGCGGAATAGCTCGCCGCGGGAGAGAATCGCGAGATAGTTAGCGCCAGGGCCCGCCTCCTTGCGGCGATCCGCTGGCGTTCGGCGTTGGTATGCCGGATCGCAGCGCGCTTGCGTACCATGAACCTTCGCTCGTCATCCGCGGTTGCGCGCGCGTACGCAGCCGCGAGCGCACTCGACACGTATCCGGCCGGCGCCGAGTCCGCGCCAGCTACGCGCTGCCACGCCGCGGACAGTGTCCTGGCGCGCTCATGTTGAATCAGCTGAATCGCATCGATCTTCGCCTGACGCGATTCGTGTGTGGGCCGTACCGGGTGCAGTGTGGCCGCTACCATGTGCGCCGCCCGTGGAATCACGAGCACTATCGAAATCCACACGACGAGCAGCGCCACCCACGAGCTCTTTGCTCGTGCAGTGGCAACGCTTACCGCCAGACCGAGCGCCACCATGTTCGACAGATAGAGCCCCGACGCCGCCAGGAGAATCGCAACCCGCCCCAGGGATTGCCCCCTCAGCAGCGAGACTCCATACGCCTCGAGCACGAGCAGCGATACCCCGAAGCCCAGAATCAGCGGCACTGCGAGGGTAAGCAGCGCACCGAGCGCCTTGCCAAGCAGCAGGTCACCGCGCCGCACCGGCGCCGCGAGCAGCAGGCGGAGTACCCCCGATTCCCTTTCACCACTCACCGCATCGAACACGAGCAGCAGAGCCAGCAGTCCCAGTACGGTCTCGACTATGAAGACGGCATCCATGCGGTCGGCGCCCGCCACATCTGCGTCCGCGGACGCGTTAGGTCCGGCTTCGATACCCTCGCTGCTGAACTGCCAGAAGGTCGGAAGAGTGCGCTCCGAGCCGATCGCCAGCACGGCGAAGCGAGACGGGGCACGCACGGCGCGAAGCGCGGGATCGGCCAACACCTCGCCATCCCGCCAGCCGTACATGGACTTGAACGCGCCGCTCTCGATGATGGGCTCCTCGCTCTTTCGTTGCTGCTCCACTCGTAGTGCCGCCGCCTGAGCCAGGCGTGCTTCGTACTGCGTGGCGTTCACATGAGCGCTCAACGGCAGTAGCAGCAGCGCGAGGGCGCAGAGCGCGACGAAACGGGCGCTGCGCACGTGCTCGACCAGCTCCCGCCACGCCACGTGCCGGATCAAGCGACGCTCCCGCCCATGCAACCGGCGTAGATCGATTCCAACGCGGCGCGATCGTGCGTGAGCGGCGAAAGCTCGCGCACGAGAGCTCCACCTCGCATTATGCCGATACGATCGGCATACGCTGCCGCCCGAAACACATCGTGAGTGCTCATCAAGATGGCGCACC
Source organism: uncultured Gemmatimonadaceae bacterium (assembly GCA_964584905.1). GTDB lineage: Bacteria > Gemmatimonadota > Gemmatimonadetes > Gemmatimonadales > Gemmatimonadaceae > JALZIF01. The sequence goes on from CAZPCC010000110.1 coordinate 29,062, forward strand.
CCTGGTCGCGCACCCTTTTCAGCACTTCCATCAGCTCCCCCGCCGCGGTCGGATCGAGTCCGGAGGTGGGCTCATCAAGAAGGAGGTTGCCGGCACCGCGGCTTATGGCGATCGCAATCCCCAGCTTCTGGCGCATCCCCCTGGAGTACTGCCGCACCGGCCGTGACTGCTGGGATTCATCAAGCCCCGCCGCATTGAGCGCGTCTGCGGCGGTGGCTCGCGTCAGGCGCACGCCGCAGAGTTGCGCGAAGTAGCGCAGGTTCTCGACCGCACTCAGCGTCTCGTAAACCGCCACCGTTTCGGCGACGTACGCGCAACGTCGCTTGGCATCCATCGGCCGCCTGGCTACGTGGATGCCATCGACTTGCGCCACGCCTGACGATGGCGATGTGAAGTCGAGAAAACAGCTCAAGGTGGTGGTCTTGCCTGCACCGTTGGCACCGAGCAGGCAGAACAGCTCGCCGTCGGCCACCCGGATCGAGAGCTCCGACAGGGCGCGCACGCCGTTAGGGTAGATCTTGGTGAGGTTGATGGCTTCGAGCATGAGGTGCCGTTCGGTTAGTACGTCGTCATCGAGCCGGGCGTCAGGGGACGCGCGCTCGAAGTGCCGCCACCGCCGGAACACCCGAGTTCGAGTGAAGCACGTAGACTGCCCCGTTGCCCGCGGCAATCGCCCGAATGCGCACCCCGAGCTTCAGGCTTGATCGATAGGCGCCGGTCTCCCTGTCATAGATGTCGATCAGCCCCTCGCGATGCGGCGTCGAGCCGCCGAAGGCGATGAAGATCAGGGAGTCGTCCATCGCCACGTCTTCCGCGGCGGTTGCGCGGGACACGAACGATACGGTGGAGGTGATCGCGTCGCCTGCCGTATCGACGGTCTGGCGTACCGCCGGCACGACGATCGACTCGACGAACGGATGGAAGCTGAGGGAGTCCGATCCATGCGTGAGGGCAAACTGGTTGCCGACGACCAGAGCAATCACGCAGCCGGGCCTACCCGAGGACGAGGCGACAAACGTCTGCCTGAGCAGTGACGAGCTATCGACCAGGTCCCGCCATGGAAAGGGATGCGCCGCCGATGGGCCTCCCCAACGGCCGACACTCGTAAGGCGGGCCGGGCCTCCGGTGACGAGTATCGTCCGCTCCGTGCTGGCACACAGTGACTGTGTTTCGGGAACGCCCGTCGCCGTGGCGAAAGGCAGGCGTTCGCCGTGCATGTCGAAAAAGAGCAGATAGCGATCGCTCGAGCGGACAGCGACGAGTGTCGATTCCGCAAGGACGGCGAGCGGGCCAAACAGGTCGCTGGCGTGCCAGGCCGCGTTGCCTGAATCGCTAAAGGCGAGCAGACCCTTGCCCGCGTCCGATACGAACACTGCGCCGCCACCGGCCGCAACGAACCACGGCTCCACAAATATCGAGTCGCGTTCGACGCCGCCAGCGACCCAGAGCGTGTCGATCGTCGTATCGAAGTTGCGGAGCCCATTTCCGATGGATGAGGCGCTCACGACTCCGGACGGACGGTCATCGCCGCCGCACGCTGCTGTCGCGCCGATGAGCAACGCACCGAGCGCCGTTCTGTAGCCGCACATGACTTGTCGGGGTTGAGAGGTGGTCACTCCGAGGTTACGGCGGATAGCGTTCGCAGCAACCCAACACGATCGCGAATCGTGAGCGGTGCCCGAGCCGAGAAGCGCACGGAGCCTGTCGACGCGTTCAAGACGAGCAGCACAGGCGTTTGCCTGAATCCAAGCCTCCAGAGGAGCCTCCGTTCGAGCATCGAGGCTTGCCGGGCACGAATCAATGGCATCTCCCGCGCTATCGCCGCCTGTGCCTTGCGAACGGAGGCAGAACTTCCGATGAGCAGCGCACCACCGTTCTCCGTGGTGCGTGCAATGCTCGGTCGTTCCAGCTGTTGCAGCAATTCGTGGTGCGATTCACAATCGCCGGCCCGAACCAGCAGGTAGGCGACCAGCGGGCGGCCGTCGGAGTCCCCCAGAGAACGCAGCGTCGAGCGCTGTGCCCTGGATTCGGCCAGTACGCCAGCGGTCAGGCTCAGGAACACGAGAAGAATCAGTGGCGTGAGCAGCTGTCTGGAGGACATCTTGGAGTTTGTAGTGAACGGAAGTATGTGGGAGAGAGAGTCAGGCGCCGCGCCTCACAGCTTCCAGTACAGGTACGTTTCTTTCACCGTGCGCTCAGAGCACTGGCGTGTGATCACGGTCTCCGTGCCGATCTTGACGTGGACAATGGCGTACCTGGTGCAGCTTTCCGTCTTTTCAACGCGGCACTCGGGTCCGGCAGCAGCCACGCATTCCGGCACACCCGATCCATCGTCAGGCAGGAATTGATCGGCGAATGCGATATTGGCGGTGGCGAGCAGGCCCGCGATGAGCGCGGGAACGGCAATCCATTGAAGTCTCATGAAGGTCTCCTGTTGTCGTGGAGAAGAACGGTCCCATCTGATTCCCAATTCCTATTTCCTATTTCCTAACTCGCGAACTCGGTAGCGCGTGCGCCAGCTCGAGCCGTTCTACGCGGGGTAGTAGGTGGTGGAAGTCACCGTTTTCCAGCTTGCACACGTAATCGTATATCCAGCGGACACGCTCTTGCCCGCAGCGGTGATCTCGAATTTCTCGCCACGCCATTCGGTGCACTTCGAGACGGAAGTCGTCGCACAGATGGGGCCCGGATAGCCACCACACTTGTCGTCCCCGAATTCCGTCGGGATCGCGTCCGCGTGCGCCTCGAGTGCTCCCGCGGACAGCGTCACGACACTCAGTACCACCAGCCATCGCGTCATTCGGACACCTCCTCCGTCATCCTGGCTCCCGGCCGCCGCCTGACGCCTCAGCGCGTTGGGCATTCCCGGGACGAGGCCAACATTCACCCGGTGGCCCGCTTCACTCGCAGCATTTCTCCGCACGCAGTACCATTTTCATGGCGACGGTGCGAAGTATTGCATCCTTGATCCTCGCTCACGGTGTGCACAATGCGTCAGCGACGCGTCACACCCGGCGGACAGCGTTCGTTGAAGATCGCGAAGGACGCCAGCGCGCCTGCGGGGATGAAAAAAGGCGGCGCCGGAGCGCCGCCCATTGATGCTGCTTAGCTAACCCACACGGGATCGCGTCAGGCCTGACCCGGCTCGAGCCCCATTTCCACGGCGAAACGGGTGAGTCCGGCTACCGTCCGGATCTCCAGCTTGCGCATCAGGCTTTCGCGGTGAGTCTCGACCGTTCGCGGACTGATGCCTAGCCGGGCGGCGATCTCCTTGTTGGTCTCGCCGGTCACGATGCCCTGAAGCACTTCGCGCTCACGGGCAGACAGAGTAGCGAGCCGATGCCGCCGCGCGTCGTTCTCGACTGCCGCGCGCACGCCTTCACCGAGATGGCGCGCCACCGGCGCGCTGAAGAACGAGTCTCCCCGATGGACCGCACGCACCGCATCGCGCAGTTCCGACGGCGCGGCGTCCTTGCGGAGATAGCCGCCCGCGCCCGCCCTCACGCTCTCCATCACGTACTCGGCGTGATCGTGAATGCTGAGCATGAGCACGCGGGTGTCGGGCAATGCCTGACGAAGTTCCGAAGCCACCTCGAGTCCGGTCTTGCCCGGCATCGAAATATCCAGCACCACGACGTCCGGACGGTGCTGCTTCGCAAGAGTCAGCGCCTCGGTCCCGGTGGCCGCGGTGGCGACAACCGTGAATCCCTCCCCCGCGTGCAGAACGGATTGAATCCCCTCCCGCACCACGGCGTGGTCATCGGCGATGAGTATCCGAATCTCAGGCAGCATCATACAGAGTTTTCCGGTGCAGCAAGAGTGACGGACAGTGTCACGCCACCACTGGGCGTGCCCCGCACGGATAACGTACCACCGAGCGCCGCGATCCGCTCGCGCATCCCCGCCAGACCCATGCGGCCGTGGCCGTCGAGCGCACGCGCCGAGATCCTCGCTCGGCCATCGTCGCGCACCGTCATCTGAACCGCGCCGTCGGCCTTGTTCTGGAGGGTGATGGCTACGGCCGACGCCTCCGCATGCCGCCCGACGTTCGAGAGTGCCTCCTGCAGGGCGCGGAACAGGGCCAGCTCGACTTCGTCAGGCAGGGACGGCAGCGCCGGTGGCGAATGGACCTTGACGTCGAGCCCCGATTGGCTCGCAAAGTCCGCCGCGAGTGCACGAAGAGCCGGCAGCAAGCCGAGATCATCGAGCAGCGAGGGGCGGAGATCGTTCGTCAGGTTCCGGATGCTCTGGATGCCGGTATCGACGAGAGACAACACCCGGTCCAGCCGCTCGGCACCGGCCGCGTCGCTGGATTCCCGAACCATCCCGAGTTGCATCTTCACAGCTGCAAACACCTGCGCTGTCTCATCGTGCAGATGATAGGAAAGCGTACGCCGTTGTTCCTCGTGCTGCTGCACCATGCGCAGCGACAGCCGCTCCAGCTCGCCCGTCCGAGCACGCAATCTCCGATAAAGGTCCGCATTCTCGAGCGCCGCACCTACCTGTTGACCTAACGCGACTAGAAAGCGATCGTCGAGCGCGGTGAATGGATCCCGCGTATCGCCGAGGATCACCAGAACCCCCACCAGGTCCGCGCCGTGAAGAATGGGTAATGCCGCCGCATACGGCGCACCCGGACTGTCATCGGCCGAGACCGGCCAGTCTCCGCCTCGCTGAGTACGCCGCGTCGTGGCAGCCAGATCTATCAGCTTGCGAAGTCCGCCTTCTGCAGCGCGTCCGGTAAGTCCGGCACAGCTGCCCGCTCCGCGCACGAACACGTCCCCAGCTCCGCCCGCTTCGCCGCTTTCCGCCGAGAGCATTATTGCGGTTCCACGCACTCCGGGAAGGCTCAGGGGACGCGCCAGCAGCTGGTCGAGGGTCTCCGCATCATCCTCTCCGCCCTGAAGGTCGCCGGAGAGCGCCGCCAGCGCTCCCAATCCGCGGCGCAGATCCTCCGTCACCAGCAGGAAGATCCCCGCGCCGGTCACCAGCACGAACAGAATATCCAGGTAGTATCCCCACGGATTCCACGCACCACGCGCTCGCAGGATCGGGTAGTCGAGGTGATGAATGGCCCAGACGACGAACCCCCAGCCTAACAGAGCGGCCCCGTGCGATCCGGTCTTCCGCCAGTGGCGAAGAAATGCGATCCCCGTCCAAAGCGTCGCCGCACTCAGAAAGAGCACCGCCGGTCCGGCGGCGAGCAGAAAGTTGTCGAGCCGGTAGATGGCGATGTAGGACCACACCGGCGGAAAGAGCAGCAAAGGCAGAAACTGACGCCGCCACCTCAGCGGCCTCCCGAACTCCAGCGCGGCGCCAAGCAGCACGATCGCCGTCCAGCCGGTCGTCACCTGGTGCCAATAGAGCCACGCCCGCTCGTCCGTGGTGAGAAAGCTGAGTATGGCACCGACCCGCAGCACGTAGAGGCCCCAGGCAACCGCCCACCAGGCCAGATACGGCTTGCGGAACTGGCGATAGAGGTACGCGCACAACCCGGCCAGGCCGAAGGTGATCAGTGCCTGGAGTACGGCGGCCGCACTCTCCGTTTCAGAGGCTGGGAACTGCACGCCTAACGCAGCATGAGGACGGGCACCGCGCGGGAGAGCGAACGACCCGGATGCGCCGGGCTAGACCGGCACCGCTTCCGGTGCGATCCCCCGGGTGGCGAAGATGCGGGATACGGCGTCGCCGATCTTGTTGTTTGGCGTGCTCGCTCCAGCCGTAAGGCCCACACGAATCTCGCCGCCGGCCGGGAGCCAGTTCGATGCCATGCGTTCCGGCGGCTCGCCGATCGGCTTGAACCGGATCACGCCCCGATCGGGCTCGATGCAGGTTGCATCCTCGATGTGGTAGGTCGGCACCCGCTCGGCGCAGATCGCCGCCAGCGACATCGTATTGCTGGAATTGTAGCCGCCGATTACGACCATCACGTCGAGAGGCTCCTCGAGCAGCGCGAGTACGGCGTCCTGCCGGTCCTGAGTCGCGCTGCAAATCGTGTCGAAAGACCGGAAGTGCTCCGCTCGATAGGCAGCCCCGTGCGCACGTTCCATCGATTCGCCCACCGCCGCGGCGATAGCCAGCGATTCGGTGGCCAGCATCGTCGTCTGATTGGCGACGCCGATGCGGCGCAGATCCCGTTCGGGATCGAAGCCGGGCGAACAGGCGTGAGGCGCATAACGCACCATGAGCTCCTCGGCCGATCGAGTGCCCTCGATGTACGCCATTACGTCTTCCGCTTCCGACATGTCGCGCACGATCAGGTATTGGCCGCCGGGATAGCGAAGGATCTGCGACGCCGTCGCCCGTGTTTCCTCATGGTAGTGCTTGCCGTGGATGAGCGCGGTGAATCCATCACGCCCATAGCCATCCACCCGCTTCCATACGTGCAGAACGGACCCGCAGGTCGTATCGACCAGAACACAGCCGATCGCCCGTAACGTCTCGAAATCACCTATCGTCACACCGAACGCGGGCAGGATCACCACGTCATCGGCTGATACCGACGAGTAGTCGAATCCATCGGCGCCAGGCATGAGAATCTCCACCCCCATCCCGCGCAGCTTCTCGTTCACGTGGGGATTGTGAATGATCTCGCCCACCAGCACGATCCGCCGATCGGGGAACTTGGCGCGCGTCTGATATGCGTAATCCACTGCGCGCTCCACCCCGTAGCAGAACCCGAATTCCTTGGCGAGGCGAATCGTGACCCCCTCCACCGTGAGCGTGTGCCCCCGCTCGAGCAACAGGTCCACCAGGCGCGCCGTATAGTCCGCGGCGAGCGTCTGCTGCACGGCGGCCTTGAGCCCAAAGCCCTTGCGGAAGTACGTATCGCTTGGCGGCATGGGTTAAAGGTAATGGGGGTCGGGGGTCGGGGGGCGGGGGGCGCGGGAGGCGGGACGCGGGATCGGGGGTCGGGGGGCGCGGGGGGCGAATTGCGGAGGCGTGAGGTGCCGCAGCATGTTAAGGGTTAGAATGCGTCGAGGTTTGAGTACTTGAGTCGGAGCGATGCCGCGCCCCGCGCCCGCAACCCTCGTCCCGCCTCCCTCGCCCCGCGACCCTCGACCCCCGACCCTCGCTTTGCTCCTCCGACCACCTACGCTCGCGAAGGGAGACCTCATCGGCGTCGTTGCGCCGTCCTATGCGCCACGGCTGGGACCGCTGTCGCGAGGCGTAGATGCACTGGAGCGAGCTGGCTTCCGAGTGCGTCTTGATCCCGACATCGAGCGGTTCAGGCGCTTCCGACGTGTGGAGGACGAGTCGCGGGCGGAAAACTTCATGGCGATGTGGCTCGACCCCGAGGTCAAGGCGATCGTTGCCGGGACCGGTGGCTACGGCGCCGTGCGTATTCTTCCGCACCTGGAGCCGGAGGTGTTCCGCCGGGCACCGAAGATCTTCGTTGGATATTCGGATATCACGGTGCTGCACCTCTGGCTCGCACGCCGGGCCGGCCTGCGCACCTTTCATGGTCCTACCGCCGACGATCTCCTTCCCGGTTCGCGAGACCTGACGACGTCGACGCTCATTGCGGCGATGACGTCGCCGCGCCCCCCTACCCGGCTCGGACGCGGCATTGCTCGCGCGGTACGCCCCGGGCGCGCACAGGGTCGGCTTACTGGTGGCAATTTGTCGATGGTGCAGCAGACTGTCGGTACCCCTTACGAAATCGATACCAACGACGCGATTCTCTTTCTCGAGGAAACGCGCGATCCGATGTCGGTCGTCGACGAGCGGCTGGTGCATCTGCGAGCCGCTGGACTGCTGCGCAACATTCGAGGCATCGTCTTCGGCCAGCTCACCCTCGACCGGTCCGAGGAGGATGAGTTCGAAAACTTCCTGCTCGACCTCGTCTCCGATCTCGATGTGCCGATTCTGATGGATTTTCCGGCCGGACACGATGCGCCCAACCTCACGCTTCCACTTGGAACCGAAGTCGAGCTCTCGGCCGACGAAACAACCGGTTGGCTATCCTATCGAGAAGACGCGCTCGCAGCGGCGCCTGACGCCGTGAGCCCACCCACGCCCGCAATCGAGCTTCCCGCATGACGACTCGCCGCACCTTTCTGCAGGGCGCCGCCGCGCTTCTGCTCGCCGATCGCGCCTGCGCATCCAGCCCGCAGCCTTCACCCGAGCCTTCCCGTGCCGATCTCGTGCTCCGTGGAGGCGCCGTGTTCGACGGCAGCGGCGCGCCCGCCGTGGAAGCCGATGTCGCAATCACCGGCGGCCGGATCAGCGCGATCGGCCCGCGTCTCGCCGCCCAGGGCGGCGAAGAGGTCAATGTGCGCGGACTGGCCGTCGCACCCGGATTCATCGACATCCACTCGCACGGCGACGGCTCGTTGAGCGCCGATCCGCGCGCCGCATCAGTCGTAAGGCAGGGGATCACGACCATTGTCGCCGGCCAGGATGGCGGGTCGCGCGCCCCGTCGCGGCGCGACGATGGCCCGGAGACGATGGCCGACGTGTTCGCCGCGGTCGATTCGCTCCGCCCATCCGTGAACGTCGCATCGATGGTCGGGCTCGGGACAGTGCGCGGCGTGGTGGTCGGCGCCGATGACCGCCCGGCCACCGCCGCCGAGCTGGAGCAGATGATCGCGCTCGTTAGCCAGGCGTTGGCCGACGGCGCCTGCGGCGCTTCAACCGGGCTCGAATACACACCGGGCGCTTTCGCCAGCCGCGAGGAGCTCATCGCGCTCTGCCGGCCACTCGCCCAACGCGGTCTGCCCTACGCCACCCACATGCGCAACGAGGACGACCGGCTCATGGAAGCGGTCGATGAAGCCATCGCCGTCGCTACCGGCGCCGGTTGCCCGCTCCAGATTTCCCACCTGAAAACGCAGGGGCCGCGCAACTGGCCCAAGATCGACACTGTACTCGCGCGCATCGAAGCAGCCGATGCCGCCGGGCTCGACATAGCCTTCGATCGCTACCCGTACATTGCCTATCAAACTGGCCTGAGCAACCTCTTTCCGCCCTCCAGCCGGGATGGCGGCACCGCCGCCTTCCTCGCCCGACTTGCCGGTGCCGACACCGGGCCGGCATTGCGCGCGCAGGCCGCCGCCAAGGCGGAGAGTATCGGCGGATGGGACAACGTAATGATTGCTTCGGTGCGCGCCGAGTCCGACAAGGCGGCGGAGGGACAGCGGCTGGGAACATATGCGAAGTCGCTGGGAGTGGCGCCTGACGAGCTTACTGTTGCTCTTCTGACTCGCAACGATGGTAATGTGGGCATGGTCGGATTCGCTATGAGCGAAGACAATCTGGCGCGCTTTCTCGCGCACCCGCTGGGCATGGTGTGCAGCGATGGCGGCGCCTTTGCCGTAGAGGGGCCGGCACGACGTGGACATCCGCACCCGCGTGGCCTGGGCAGCTTTCCGCGAGTGCTCGGCTACTTCGTTCGCCAGGCGAAGGCGCTCACTCTGGAACAGGCCGTGTGGAAGATGAGTGGCTTCCCGGCATCTCGCGTCAGGCTCGCGGACCGGGGACGGCTGCGGGTGGGCAGCGCGGCGGATGTGGTTGCCTTCGATCCGGCCACCGTTGCGGACCGCGCGACGTTCACCGACCCGTTTCAGTATCCGACGGGAATTCCACACGTGCTCGTGAACGGCGCCTTCGCCGTCCGTGACGGAGAGCAGACGGACAGCCGAACCGGCCGGGCAATCCGAATTCAGAGCCGGTAGCTGTGGAGGATTAGAGGAAAACTAGGAACTAGGGAAGGTGCGTGACTGCGCGCCGTGCGGCGCTTGTCGCTCGTCTGAAAAGTTCGTCGATCCACCTGAAGGGTGGGTCGACAAGTCCTTCCCTATTTCCTATTTCCCAATTCCTGTTTCCTTGACTGCTTTTTCAGCAGCCTGCTAGCGGACCAGGCTGAAAGGAACGTCATACCGGGTGCGCTCCCACTCGATGCGCAGGGTACCGGTGCTGCCCGAGCCCGGAATGACACGAATCGCCAGGCGTTCGATGGGATCCTCGAGCTGGCATCCGCGCATGGGCGCGCGCGCAGCTTCCTGCGCCTGATCGAACGCTCCGCTCGTCTGCTTGCTCAGAATCAGCACCCCTGGACCCGCCGCGCCGCCACCGTTGCACGCACGCGATGCAGCCGCCGGTATGGCAAACAGCGTGTAGGTGCCGCGCGGAAGGGTCACGTCACCCATTTGGAGCGCACGGAGAGTGCGAAAGGTCGTGGCGTCGCCGTTGCCTGGGCGCCACGGCTGATTATAGGGAACCACTCCGCCGAACACTTCGCGTCCGCCAACGGACGGTGCGCCGTAGTGTACGGAGATCAGTGTGGTGCCGACCATCGCTACGGAAGAGTCCGGCGGAGCGGTCTGCGCCGTTGCTTTCCCGGAAAGCATGAGCGCACCGATTACCGCCACCGAACCGAAAAACTGCTGAACGAGCTTCATTCGCATCGCCGTCTCCTGTCGAGTAGTGAACTGGCTGCATTCACAGGTAATGATACCCCTCGGAAATCATGGGGGTTCTAAGCCCGGAACCGTCGTTGGGCGATTCGGGGCACCAACGCCCTTGGGCTCTTAACCAGCGTTGTTGTATCGAAGACCGTAACCGCCTGGGAGTCCGTTCTTGCCACGTGGCTCGCGGCGCGGTACGATCATCGCCCAATCCAACGCATGTCCCGTACTCACAGCGCTTCGACAGACGGGCTGGTGTTCATCTTTCTTGGCGACCGACTCTGGCTCGACTTCGTCAACACCGACGACGTCCGGCAGGGGATGCGTGTGGACCTGCTGCGCGATTTCGATGCGTTCCTGCGGTGGCTCGAGGCCTCATCGCTGCTCGACGCCGAGCGGTCGAGCGGGATTCGTCGGCGGGCTCAGCTGCAGTTGGCGGGGGCTAGTGCCGTGTTGGCCGAAGGACGTCGAATTCGCGCAACGTTGCGCGCCTTGGCCGAGCGCGGGGCACAATCGCTGGAAGTGCAACGGTCGGCCGTTCTCGAGATCAATCGGGTGCTCGGACGAAGCGTGGGAACCCGGCGGCTCGAAGAGCGGCCGGATGGAACGTTCATGCGGTCATTCATTCCGGGTGGCGACGCGTTCGCGGCGCTGATGATCCCGGTGGTCGAGTCGGCAGCCGACTCGCTGGTGACCGGGGAGCTCGCCCGCGTAAGGCGGTGCGGCGATTCGCATTGCCCGCGGGTCTTCCTCGATTCGACCCGCAATGGCCGCCGGCGCTGGTGCCAAATGGGAACGTGCGGTAATCGCGCCAAGGCGAGCCGCCATCGCGCGCGCGTCAGGCGCGAAATGGCGAATCGCGCCTGACGTCCCGGCCGCTCAGGCCGCTGCGGAGCGCGGCTTTATGTACCCCATGTCGACCGCGTAGCCGACGAGCGCCCGCTGCAGCAGCCGCCTTCCCCGAAACAGCCGCGACTTCACCGTGCCCTCGGGCACGTCCAGTATTTCGGCAATCTCGGCGTACCGCAGCTCGTGCAGATCGCTCAGCACAACGGCGTCGCGATATTCGTCAGGCAGGGCATCGATCGCCCGGGTGATCTCGTCGTCGAGAAATCCTTCGTAGAACCGCGACTCCGGATCGGCTTCCCCCACCACATCGAGCGAAGGGCGGTCATCGCCGTCGGGCGTGAGTGTTACCTCTCGAGCCGACACACGGCGCTTGCGGCTGACGAACGTGTGATACTGAATGGTGAACAGCCAAGCCCGGATGTTGGAACCGAGCCGGTACTGTTCCCATCGATCGAACGCGCGCAGCAGCGTGTCCGACACCAGATCCTCGGCGTCGGTCCTGTCGCGCGTCAACTTGAGCGCAAAGCTGTACAGCGCATCGAGCTGCGCCAGCGCTTCGGCTTCGAACGCGCGGCGCGCTTCGGCGCGAACACCTTCCTGAGAAGACACTTCGGCCTGCGCTTCATCCCCCCACCCCGACTTCATGGGCGGGGACAACAGCATGGTCGTCATCCCGCATTCCCTCCCAGCGGCCGCCGCTCGTGCGGGTGGCGCCGCGATACTTCGTTATGCAGACGGCCTGGCCGCCGCCATGACCCGTCCACGAACCCGCGAACCCACGTACTGCTTCAACTGCTCGGCGATGCTTCGCATGATCGTCATGCGACGCTGCACCCGGGACATCAGCATCGCCCCCTCGAGCGTCGCGATGATGAACTGGGCAAGGCCGCGAGTATCCGTCCCCTCGATCAGCTCATCGCGCGCCTCGTAGAGCAACACGTCGAGCTGGCTCGCCCACCGCTCGAATACCTGCGCCAGCTCCACGCGCAGACCTTCGTTCTGCTCGGACAGCTCCGCTCCGAGAGTGCCGAACGGGCACCCCACCGCACACCCACGCTCCTCCTGCCCGTCCACCATTGCATCGATGAAGCGGTCGAGCCGCTCCAGCGGCGGCACGCGCGGATCCCGCAGGATCGCCAACCCATGTCCGGCAAAGTGGTCGAACTGTCGCTGAACAACCGCGAACCCCAACTCTTCCTTCGATTTGAAGTGATGGTAGAAGTGCCCTTTCCCACACAAACCGGCTTCGCGAATGACGTCGTCAACCGACGTCTGCGCAAAACCACTGCGGCAAATCAGCTTCGTCGCTGCGTCGATGATCTGGCTTCTACGATCTTTCATTGTCGTGAATATACGACTGGACGGTCCAAGAATCAATAATGAAGTTAACCGCCTGCGATAAAACGCTTTATACATGAAATTACTGCGCGACTTGGTCCACTCGGTCCACATTGCGCGCTGGACCGGCTGGTTTGCACACCGGCGACTGGCAAACGGGAGATGGGAACAGGAGCGTCCGGCTCGCGCTAGCTTCCTCCCGATGACAAAGGTCACCCGCACGTTCCTCCAGCTCACGTCGTCCGATGAACTAGTTCACGGGCAAACGGAGCCTCCCGTCGGCGCCGGCGTGCAGCGATGCTTCCCCGTGCCTCCGGAACTTTTTCGCGAGCTCTACGCACGGGTGGGATCGGAGTATCGCTGGCACGACCGGGATGGATGGACCGATACCAGGGTGGTGGAGCGCTTCGCCACGGAACGCGTGACGCTGTACGAGCTCACGATGGAGGGCAAACGTGCCGGATTCTACGAGCTCGAGTGCCACGACGACCGCTCGGTCGAGATCGTGCTATTCGGGCTCCTTGCCGAATTCGCGGGACGCGGACTCGGCAAATGGCTGCTGGTCGACGCCGTGGAGCGGGCCTGGTCGTTGGGGGCCGACCGTGTTTGGCTCCACACCTGCACCCTCGACTCGCCCGCGGCAATCCCTAACTATGTGGCTCGCGGATTTCGGCCGTACGCTACTGAAGAGTACGAGCTCGAGGATTGAGGTGCAGTCGACCCCGCCATCGTCCGCCTCCGCTACTCCGCCGCCATGCCGAGCCGTACCGCCGCCCACGACACCGCGGGATCAACCGTGTAGCGCGCGTCGCCTATCCAGATGGTGGCTTCGGTTCCGCGCCCTTCGAACGTGAAGAAGGGAAAGCGTGCCCAACCGAGAAAGCCGCTCCCACGCGGCGTGGCCCGGGCGAGGGTTGCCGCCGGGCTGTCGATATCGGATTGAATCACGAATTCCTCGAGAGTGAAGCTCGCCGTCGGAGTCCAGCGTACCTCGCCGAATCGGTAGCGCGCACCCGAATCGACCGAGGCTACGATCTGTCTTCGCAGCGGATTCGCAGGCACCGGTCCGGCCATGATCCGATCCACGTTTGCCACACCTTGCGCCGCCAGGCCGCGACGGGCAACCCCCTCTCCTACATGACCTAACACCAGCATGCCAACCACGTAGGTGGAGACGAGGGCCATCGCGATCACCGCCGGGCGTCCGGCGCCGGGAGCCGGATCGCCGGCTCGCCAGCGTCTTCGCGATGCAACCACGCCGACCGCAAGCGCACCCCAGATCCACGGGTCGACTATGAACAGCGCGTCACCGTAGAACCATGTGCCATCGAATGGCATCAGCCACCGAACTCCGTAGACGTTCATCCAATCGAGCACCGGATGCGTCAGCATCGACAGCGTTGAAAGAAGGAGCAAACCGCGAAGGTCGGCCGGTTGATACGTAGCGCCGGCCGTTTTTCGCCTGACGAAGTGATCCCAAGCGAGCATGACGCTGGTCAGTACGAACGGCAGCACGATCAACGCGAGAACTCCGTGAGTCACGCCGCGGCGCCACTCAAAGCTCATGCCGAGCGGCACGGCAACGACATCGATGTCGGGAAAATTCGCACCGATCATCAAGGTCGCACCACCGAGCGCGGTCCGGCGCTCGAGTCCGGACTTGGCCAGTGCTGCGCCAACGAGCGTGTGACAGATGTTGTCCATTACAGAGAAGAGAGATGCGAGGTGGAAAGTGCGAGGTGCGCAGTGCGCAGTACGAGGTGCGCAGTGCGTAGTGCGAAGTGCGTTAGGACACTGACTTATCGAGCCGCAGCAGATCGGCGATCGCGGCGTGCTCGCCGGTAGACAGCCGGGCCGCGGCGCGACCGCACAGCGCTCCCATGACGTTCCCGGTGCCGCTATAGGCGCCAGCTGCCCACACCCCGGTGCGGACTTCTTCGAGGATCGGAAGGCCCGTGCCGCTGAACGAGACCGTCGCCGCCCAACGATGAGTAATCTCCTCATGCACACCCAACTTCTCGCGAACGAATCGCTCCTGCAGCTCCTGGACGCGCGCGGTGGGCTCGGCCGCGTCGGTCCATTCCTCCTGCTCAGCCACGTCCCGAAATCCGCCGAAGACGAGACAACGATCGGGGAGTTGCTGCCAGTAATCGTACCCCCAGCGGGTGTATACCGGCCGCCGCAGTCGAACGGCATCAGTCGGCGCGGTAGCCAGCATCTGAAGCCGCGCGCTTCGCACTCGCGTCGACAGCTCCGGAAACATCCGAGCGAGTGCACCATCGATGCAGGCGACGACGGCGCCGCACCGCACCCTGCCGGCTGCCGTGCGCACCTCGGTTCCCGAAATGTGCTCGGCAGCGGAGCGCTCGAATAGTCGGGCTCCCCGGGCTATGGCCTCGCGCGCAAGGGTACGGCACCGGTGCATCGGGTGGTAAACGCCGTCGGTCGAGATGAGCAGACCGCGCCCCTCCTCACCCTCGTACGACTCCGCCGGGAGCGCGTCGGCGCGCATTGCGTCGAGCTGTAGCCGGCAGTCGAGCTCCTCTTCGTGGGAAGCGGCGATGCGCAGCGAGCCGGTCAACCGGACCGCCTGGGGCGTCTCCCCGGCAATGCGCTCGATCTCCTCCATCGTCAGGCGATACAAACCCGCTGCACGCTGCCGCCCGAACCGGGCGACGGCATCGTGATGAAATTCGGCAAGTCCCGCGATGAGAAAGCCTCCATTGCGGCCGGCGGCTCCCCCGGCGACCGCTCCCGCATCGACGCCGACGACGCGGGCACCACGATCGAGGAGTTCGTGCACAGCCGCCAATCCAGAGCCGCCAAGGCCGACGACGCAGACGTCGGCCACGAGCTCCTCCCCGAGCGCGGGGAGTCCTTCCCACGCTGCGTCCTCCCAGATGGGGACGTTGCCACGAACGGTAGTGGACACCGGAGGTTCGCCGTCAGGGATCGTTTGCCAGCGAATCGAGGCGCGCGGCACGGGCATTGGCCGAATCGGCCGCTCGCATCGCGCCGGACACGCCGCGTGCACCGGGAAGATTGGACTCGGCGATGGCGCTGTCACGCTGGTCTGTGGTGAGCGTATCGACGGCGCCGCCTTCGTCAGGCGATGTGCATGCCGCTGCAATGAACAGCAGACCGGCGAAAGGCAGCCTCATATTCCACCCTCGGCAAGGTTAAGGATCCGTTTCGCCGCCCGTGAAGCCATCGAGGCTCGGCAAGGACGGCTGCTCATCTACCCCGGCGCCCTCCCTTTCCGCGCTTGCCGCCCGGCGGCCCACTGCGCCTGCCTCGCGGTTTGGCCCCACGCCCCCGCGCGGCTGGCGTCGAGTTACCCGCCTCACTGGAAGGGGCTCCCTCGCCGCGACTCGCGCCAGCTCCACCGTGTTGGCTCCCGCGCGCTGAACCACGCGTGGTCGATCCGCGTCGACCGCCACGCGATCCACCGCCACTTCGACCGCGCCGCTGGCCGACAGTTCTGCCGCTCTCGCCAGGCGCGCCGTCATCGGCATACTCGTCGGCCGAGAACCAGGGCCGGTCCAGCTCCTCCTGCAGCTCGTCTATCGTCGCCGCGCGCACCGTGCCCCGCTTGCCTCGCGTCACCATGAACCGCACCGGCCGATCGAGCGCCGGAACCTCGGCCTCGACGAGCGTCCTCGCCATCTTTTCCGGCATGCGCAGCCGGGCGACTCCGCCCACATCGGACTCCACATCGTACTGGATAGGCACCTCGGCGCCGCGAATAGTCACCGCGTCAGGCAGCGCCGCGGCGCGAGCGCGCGCTTCGTCGGACAAGAAGTCGTTCAAGTCCAGCGTCAGATCAGCCGACCGAAACTCGTCCATCGACGCGACATCGGCCAGGCGGGCTTCGTAGAGCCTCGCCAGTTCGGCTTCCCCGAGCCGCGGTGTGGCACCACCCAGACGCCGCCAGACCTCACGCACTTCCTCGATCGCCGGCCTGTTGATCTGAACGGCGCGGTGTCGCGCCTCAGCCCGCGCCATCGCCAGCGCGAGCATCCGCCGTGCTTCGTCAGCCAGCTCGGCCGGAAAGGCCTCGACCGGCTCCAACTCCCGTTCCAGCTCGTAGCCGAAATAGTGGATCGTGCGCTGCAGCGCGAGAGGCGCGCGCTTCCGATGCGGCTCGTAGATGAGCGTCGGCGGCCCCCGGCGTGCATAACGACGAACCAGGTCGTAGGCGATCTGCGTTCCTTCGATCGATGCGCGGGGAACGCCGAAGCGGTCGGCGAAGTAGCGGATGGTACCGGCGATGGCACCCCAGCTTCCGCACACGCTCGTCTTGCCGACTCGGACCTCCTCTCCATCGGCGCTCCGCTCATCTATCACCAGATCGAACGGGAGTATCGCCGCCAGAAGCTCGGCAAAAGCGCGGTGCTCGGCGTTGCCGGCGGGGGGCATGTCAGCCGGCAGTGGCAGGCCGAGCGACCGGTGCACGCTGGCCATGCCCAACGCTGCATCCTCGACGGCCTTCACCAGGGCTCCGCGCTCTTCGGCCCACTCGGCGACCGCCGTCTCCTCGAACAGGTGCCGCGGCAGTCCGTATACCTCGCCCACATAGCCCGCGCGACGGAACGCCTCCGCGTAGAGATTGTACGCGGTCAGATTATCGCTTCCGGCGACGATGAGCCCGCGCAGATCGCGGTCATCGCGCGTCATGCGGTGCAGCGACTCCACTCCGCTCATTACAGCCACGTAGGGAACGAGCGCATCCGGCGCGTGCACGAGCAGCTCCGCCCACGGCCGGTCGACGGGAAGTGCTTCGACGGCCCTTCCGTACTTGGAAAGCTTGCCGTCCTCCACCACCCCCCGCGACTCCAGCAGTTGAACGGCCTCGCGATAGGCAACCTTGTCCAGCGGAACCGGTAGCTCCAGCTCATCCGCGCGCACGCCGAGCGCCGCACAGGTCATGGCCACGCGCTCCGAATCGCCGGCGAGCTGAAACTCAGGCTCGGTCGGCTTGAGCGAGCTGAAATGAATGTCCCGGTCGCTGAGAATGTACACGCGCCCGTTCTTCACGCGCCCGTGCACCCGGCCGGCCATCTGGAGGAGCTCGTTGGCACCCAGGTGCACGCGCGTAAGGACGTTGCGCCCGTTCTCAATTACATTGGCGAAGCGCACGTCGTCGATGACGACTGTATCGAGCCCCCGCACGTTGAGCGCGCTCTGGCCAGCCGCGGTCATCGTCAGGAGGTACGGTTTCTGTACCTCGTCTTCGAGAAAGGGACGGATCACCCGTATCGGCTCACCGCCGTGGTAGAAAGCCGTCTCGATTTTCGGCGCGCGCGCCGCCACTTCGGCCGCAACCTGCTCGACACCAGCGCGCGTCGGGAGAAACACGCCTACACCACGCTTCTCTCGTGTAACCTCGCGCAGAAAGCGGTCATCGAGGAACTCGAGCGGCTCGCGCGGAATGATCCTGACCGTTGCCTTGCGACTCGGATCGAACGCGGTGCTCTCGATCACGCCTGCCGAATCGAGGTAGCGAGAGTAGAAGCTCGGATCAACCGTCGCCGACAGCCAGATGAACCGGCATCCGACGCGCTTTCCTAACGCCAGGCAGAGCTCGAGCTCGGCTGACGTCTGATGTATTTCGTCGACGACCAGAGTATCCCGGGGCAGAATGTCGCCATCCTGGAACCACCGTCGCGCGATACCGGTGGTGATGATGATGACGTTCCAGGACGGCAGTTCGGGAGTCGCTTCCCGCTCGCGGTTGACAACGCCCACGCGGAGTTCGGTCGTGCCAAGGATGGTTTCCGCGATCGGCCGCACGGCGAGCGTCTTGCCCGTGCCCGTTCCGGCAACGATGCCGAATCCCTTTCCCGAGGCGGCGAGCTGGAGCACTTCTTCGCCGTGCTCGCGCTGGAGAACCGTGTCGAGATGAAGTCCGAGCGCCAACTCGATCGTCTCGCACGCGGCGCGCGTGGGCGCGATGACCAGAATACGCCCCGTCGGCGGCTCGGCGGCGATGAACGCGTCGTGGTCGGGCGGGAGATAGCGGTCGTGCGGCTCCCGGAGCGCGCCGGTGCCGGCGCGCGGAGTCTCGTCAGGCAGCGGCGGCTGGTCCTTCGTCATGCCCGCGGTGCTGCCGCCCTTCCCGCCACAACGACCAGGCAAGGAGCACCGCCCCGACGGTAACGCCCATGTCCGCGACGTTGAACGTGTAGAAGCGCCACGACCCCACCCCCAGATCGAGAAAGTCCACTACCCCGCGCTCGGACCGCAGCCGGTCGAGCAGGTTCCCTATCGCCCCCGCGCTCACCATCCCCACCGCGGTACCGCGCAGCACGTCGGACTGGGGCGCCTCACGCAGCATACGCCATAGCAGGATCAGCACCACGACCGCGATGATGCTGAACACCCAGCGCGACGCATCGCCGACATGCATGCTGAACGCCGCCCCAGGGTTGTACGCCAGTGTGAACTGTATCCAATCTCCGAAGACCGGCCTCGGCCGGTGCAGGAGCAGCGTGCGTTCTGCGACCTGCTTGGTGATTACATCGACTACCAGAAAGACAGCCAGTGCGATCCAGTAGCCGATCATCTTCGGCGCGCGCGCGTCGAACGGGAGCAGGGGTGGCTGAGCAGGCATCTAGAGCGAATTCAGGGCGGAAACGCAAAATCGGGCCCGCGGTTGACCGCGGTGCCCGAAATCTGTGCGAATGCCGCCCCGGCCGGGAGCCTAACGCGGAAAAACGCGGGACGGCTGTGCCTGAGGAGGCAGCACCGGCGGCCGGCGCACCCGGATCTGCTCGCTGGGCTTCCGCTCCGGCTCCTTCTCCTTGGTTTCGGGCTTGCGCTCGTTCTCGCGCCCCCTCAACTGCTTTACACCCTCGGGCAGCTCAGCCGGCTTGTCGCGTACGTTACGACGCACCTCGTCACCGAAAATCACCCTCCCGTTGGGCGGCCGCTTCCGAATGGCTGTCGGGCAGTCCGTCGGCTCAGGCTGGCGATTAGCCGGCACGTCATTCAACCAGATTCGGCACATTCCCGGCGGCGGCTTATGTTCGCGCTCGGCGGAATCGCGCGACTGCGCCGCGAGCGGGGCTGCCACGAGAAGTGCGCCTGCGAGAATCCAGCTATTGAAAGACTTCATTAATTACTCCGGGAAAGCAGCATGTTCACTGCCCTCTCTGAGGCACGTACGGTGCCACGATCCAGGCTCCCAACATGGCGTCTAAGATACTAATTGGCAATAGCTTACGAATATCCGGCGCAAATAGTCGCCCGCAGCCCTGTCCCCAATCCGGGAATTCCCGTCCGGGTGCGGTGACATCGCCAGGGAGCTCGCTGTGCCCGCGCCCATGACAGGATACATTACCCCGCGACAATGTCCACCGCTTCCATTGGCCAGACGCTCGAACGCGGTATGCGTATCGCCCAGTTTGGCATGCTCGTCAATGCCGCCCTGGCGGTCACCAAGCTCATCGCGGGCGTTCTCGGAACCTCGTATGCGCTGATCGCCGACGCGGTGGAGAGCGGTTCGGACGTCGTCTCCTCGTTGATCGTCTGGGGAGGGCTGCGAATGGCCACGCGGTCCGCGACCGAAGAATACCCGTTCGGTTTCGCCAGAGCCGAGCAGGTAGCGGCCGCGATCGTGGGGCTGCTGCTGATTGGTGCCAGCATCGGCATCTCGATTGCGGCGGTCCGCGAGATCCGCACTCCGCAAAACGCACCGGCCCCATTCACGCTGATCGTGCTCGTTCTCGTGATCCTGATCAAGGAAGTGCTCTACCGGTACGTGGCCCGCGCTGGGGGCGACATCGGCAGCCGAGCCCTTTCCGCCGATGCCTGGCACCATCGCAGTGATGCTATCACCTCGGGCGCGGCCTTCGTCGGAATCAGCATTGCGCTCATCAAGGGTCCGGGATGGGAGTCGGCAGATGATTACGCAGCCGTCGTCGCCTCGGGCATCATCCTGCTCAACGGCATCAGGATCATCCGTCCGGCGGTCGGGGACCTGATGGACCGCGCACCTTCCGCCGATCTGATCGAACGCGTCACGATGATTGCGCGGAGCGTCGCCGAAGTTCAGCTGGTGGAGAAGGTGCTCATTCGCAAGGCAGGGATCGGATTCTTCGTGGACATGCACGTGCAGGCCGCGCCGGAGATGTCCCTTCAGGAGGCGCACATCCTGAGCGGCAAGGTCAAGAGCGCCATTCGCGAAGCCGAACCGAGGGTGCTGGGGGCGTTGATACACATGGAGCCGTTTGAGGGGACGAAGGACTAGAGAAGGAGGGGCTAGGGGTCAGGGGCCTGGGCTGGCGTGCGTCGTCTTAAGCGGCTAGGCGAAACGGATCGCGACGCCACCGACGGGACATCGACGCACACATTCCCTGACCCCTAACCCCTGATCCCTAACCCCTCGTTGCTAGTCTCCAAAAGAAATCCCCATCGCTCGCGCCGTCTGCACCACATCATGCGCGGGATCCACACGCTTGGTCTCGGCGAGCGCCTCGGAGATCGGGATGCAGACGATGTGCGGCGTCTGGAGCGCGACCATGTAGCCCCATTTCTGGTCGGCAACGGCGCGTACCGCGGCGCCGCCGAAGCGCGTGGCAAGCAGTCGGTCGTAGCCTGTCGGCGCGCCCCCGCGTTGGAGGTGGCCGAGGATCAGCGAGCGGCACTCCTTCTTGGTATGCTCCTGAATGTCCTGGGCGAGGCCCTCAGCGATGCCACCGAGTCGAGGCGCCTCGCCAGGCAGGGAAGCGCCTTGCGTCGATACCCCTCCACCCACCGGAAAGGCACCCTCGGCAGCGACGACGATCGAGAACTGCCGGCCGGCGCGGTGCCGCGCCATGATTTTCTCGCAGACTTTCTCGACGTCGTAAGGAATCTCGGGGAGGAGAATGACATCGGCGGTACCAGCGACCCCCGAATGGAGGGCGATGAACCCGGCGTGCCGTCCCATCACCTCGAGCACGATAACCCGGTCATGACTCTCGGCGGTCGTGTGCAGCTTGTCGATCGCATCGATCGCCGTGTTGACCGCGGTGTCGAAGCCGAACGTCGTCACCGTCCCGGCTACGTCGTTGTCGATCGTCTTTGGAACTCCGACGATGTTCACTCCCTTCTCGAACAACCGCTGCGCGATCTCGAGCGACCCATCGCCGCCGATCGTGATGATCGCGTCGATGCCCCGCTCGTGCATGTTCTCGATGAGCTCGTCCGACCGGTCTATTTCCTCGACGGTGCCGTCGGCGCGGCGACGCGGCCAATTGAAGGGATTGCCGCGATTGGTGGTGCGCAGGATGGTTCCGCCAAGATGGGCGATTCCCCGTACTGATTCCTTCGTCAGCGGAATGATCTCATCGATGCCTAACAGGCCGTGATATCCCCGCTTGATTCCGAGCACTTCCCAGCCGCGATTGAGTGCGGAGAGCGCCGCCGCCCGGATGACCGCGTTCAGCCCGGGGGCGTCACCACCCCCGGTTGAGATCGCGATGCGCATCGTTCGTGTGAATTACCCCATGCGCTCCAGCAGCTCCACCACCTCGCCAGGCTCGGCGTGCCGCTTGAGCTTCGATTTCTGGAAGACCGGTACGCCGTCGCGCACCACCTCGAACCGGCCGCCACCGGAGGGATTCATGATGACTTCCGCAGCCGGATAGCGTTGCTGAATCTCGGCCATCAGCCTGACAGCCCGCGGTTCGTAGTCTCAAACCGTGCAATATTCAATTGTTATTTGCATGCCCCAATCCTAGCGAAAAGGCCGCAGGATGCGAGGGGTAAGCCTCGCACGGCGGACGCTGTTCCCCACACTTCGCACTGCGCACTTCGCATCGCTCATCTCTCACCTCTCCACCTCTCCACCTCGCACCTCGCACTTCCTCACTGCCCACTCCCCTCCGACACCTCCGCCGGCTCCCTGCCAGTCAAGCCGAGGTGATTCCAGTTCACCATGGCATTCACCGCCAGTGCGAATGAGCCCTGCGTCTGCCACCGCCAGAACGGACGAATGGCGAACAGGACCACGTGACCATTCCCCACCGGAGCGTCGACGATCGCAGCTCGCTTGGCGAGTTCCTGTCCGTTTGCAAGCAATCCCGAGACCAGCAGCGAGTCGGCGCGCTCATGAAACTGCAGGATCGCCTTGGGACGCATCTGCTCGGCCTGGGCGACAATCGCCGGATCGATTCGCCGCGAGCGCTCCGACGTGTCGCGTTCGGATACCGACAACACCGGTTCAGCGTTGAAGTAGACCGGGAAGCTGCTGGACGAGTAGCCGTACAGTATCGGGCTTCCCTTTTCACCAGGCTGCGCACGCATGACGGCTCCGCGAGTCTGCAGCTGGCGGGCCTGCACGACGCTGACCCCTGGATTGAAGCCGAGATGAACCGGCAGTTCCGAGCTGTTACCGGTCGTTATGAGAAGCCCTCCACGCTCGACGAACCGTCGCAGGGCCGCCGCGCCCTCGAGACCCATCCCGACGCGGATGTCGTCGGTCTGGTCGATAATCCCGAGATTCGGCGTGAGCGCCGACTTCTTCCACGGGATCGCCGGTCCTATCCTGGGGCGGCCGTTCAGTATGCTTGCCGCCGAGCCACGGACGTGCGGAAACACCACGACATCATAACGATCCAGCGCATTCGGCTGCAGCAGAGCCTGATCGGAGATGTAGGTATATGGAACGCCGATCTGGTCGAACGCATAACGCACCCACCCCTCGTTTTGCGTTTCGATCCAGGAGTGCATGAGCGCCACCCGTGGCAACCGGATAGCGTGGCGCGCTACGCTCGGCACGGAGCCGACTCTCACGCCGATAAGCCCCAGCTCCCGTACCGCCCCGTTCGCGCCGTCCGCGCCGCCTTCGACGATGAACGTGCCCGCCGGCCACCGACGGCCACCGGCATCGAAGGCCGACTCGGCCACCGATACTCTCGCACCGCGAGCCCTCCATGGCAGCACCGCGGAACGCCAGTCACCCATGTGCTCGACGAGGAGCACTCCGCCCGATCCGCTGACCGCTCCAGCGACGGTCGCCGCTTCGCCGACCAGCTCCATTGCAGTTGTCAGGATCTGCGAATCGGCTACCGCGTACGTCGTCACGTGGCGGAGCTCGTCGAGCGTCCAGCCCGTGTCGTCGTACGGAGCCGGATCGCTGGTCGAATACCGCTGCCGCGAGAGCAGCGTCCGCACCGTCGCCGTGTAAGGCTGATCGAGCCTGACGATCCAATCGCCCGGACGCACGGTGATCGTCGCGCCTGGCGCATCATTGCGCGCCGCCGCGCTATCCACCCGGGCCGAGTCGGCACCCGGAGCCGCCGCCGTGTCCGCCCGTGGCGCGTTCGCCGCCGGGCGCTCGCGACGTCCGGCGTCACCGAGCACGGCAACCCGACGTTCCGCGGTGGCCCGGTGAACTTCCGATCCCTGCGTGCGGAACAGGTTCACCAGGTCGGCCGCCTCACCGGCATGCCGCTGCTCCCGCGGAATCACGTATGCGTACGGCGCCGAGCGTTTACCGCGAGCGATCATCCGCTCGGCCTTGGTCACGAAATTCTCGACGAAAGTCTCACGGCGATCCGCCACGTACTTGAGCGCGATCAGCACGCCGGACTGCGAAAAATTGATGTTCGACCGAATGCACCACCTGACGCCGTTCACCGGAGGATTGGGACGGTACCATATCCGGTCGGTTGACCGGCTGGGAAGATTCACCGTCTGACAGTCGGCGCCGCCTGACGTGTACGTCTCGTAAAAACGCCCGATCGAGTTGTGCAGATTGGCGATCGAGAGCATGTAGTTCGGCGCCCAGCCATCATAGAAGCCGTGCGTCCACACCCCGGGCAGTCCGCGCCGTGTCAGCTCCATGATCTCCTGATAGGCGAGCGCGTGCCATTCGTCGACGACGATCGGATCGAATTCGTCGTTGTACGGGCCGGTTCCCGTGCTGGTGTACAGGAACGGCACCGACTCGTGCAGGTCGTGGGTGACGGTAGGATGCCATTCCAGGAACGTCTTGATGAAGTCCCTGGTGAGCTTCTGCGACACGACCATCCCATCACGGTTGTTGTCGTGCGCCGTGTACTTGCCCCAGTAGACGAGGCTTACCGCCTGCGGGCCGAGGCCGAGCTCGCGCGAAAGCTTGTTGGCATCGACGATCCGGTCACGTCCGTCGAGCTCCTGCACCGGAGTGATCATCGTGATCACGTTCGCCCGAATCGCACGAAGGTGCTCGCTCTCTCCCACCGCCATGCGATAGGCGAGCTCCATCAGCATCTCCGGGCTGCCGGTCTCCGGCGAATGGATTGCACCAGTGAGCCAATAGATAGGTTTGGCTTCCCTGATCAATCGTGCGCGCTCCACGTCAGGCAGACCCCGCGGGTCGGCAAGTCGCGCCGCCATCGCCTTGTATTCGTCCAGTCGCGCGAGCGTCGCTTCGTCGGCAATGACGGCGAGGATCATCTCGCGCCCCTCGTCGCTCTCGCCGATCGTCGTCAGCCTGACGCGCGGCGAGGCGGCGGCCAGCGCACGAAAGTACTTGTTGACGTCAGCGACGTACGACAGACGGCCGATCTCACCCGGCACGTATCCCAGCACATCGAGCGGCGTCGGAACGTCGGACTCTGGTAGGTGATCGACGAGCTCGGTGGTGAACTTCCATCGCTCATGGGTCGGGGTAAGCTCACGAATCTTCGCGGAGTAAACGCTGTCGACGGGCTGCTGGGAGGCGAGCAGCGCGGGTACGAGCGCCGCGATGAGCGCGGCAATCGAACGGGAGGTGGACACGGAGATCTCCAAAAAATGAGAAGGCGTAGGTGCGAAGCTACTGCCGAAGGCGACCGGTGGGAACGACCGCTTGCTTCATGGGAGTGGCATACCGGCCAGATTGGCAATACGGCGGAGAGCGGTGTCCTGCTTGGCGACGGCGAGCCGTAGCGAATCGACTTGATCCTGCAGTATCGCGTTCTCCTGCTGCAAGGAGCTTACGGCATCGCCGAGCTGTAGCACCGATTCACCAAG
Organism: uncultured Gemmatimonadaceae bacterium; assembly: GCA_964584905.1. GTDB lineage: Bacteria > Gemmatimonadota > Gemmatimonadetes > Gemmatimonadales > Gemmatimonadaceae > JALZIF01. The sequence goes on from CAZPCC010000110.1 coordinate 54,642, forward strand.
ACCCTCCAGCGCCTGTGGCTGCGGCGCCTGACAAGCGGCAACCATCAAGCAAGCGGCGGCCGCGAGCGGTGCGAGAGCGGCGCGACACGGAGAGTGCCGGCGATGAGGCGAGCGTGGGGGTGACATGCGGTGATTCGATGAGTGTGGGGCGCATTCGATGCGGCTGCGCTGAGCCAACCGCCCATTATCGGAGCCATGAAGAATACGCAAGCAGTGGGGGCGACGCTGCCCGAGCTGGTTGTTGCACTCTCGATTTGTGCGTTGCTTGCTGCTATCACAATCGCTGGGTTGGCTTCGCTGCGCGATCGCAGCGCGGTGCGCGCCGCGAGCACCGAGCTCGTCTCTGCGCTCCACCTGGCGCGGTCTTCGGCCCTGGCGGAATCGCGCGTGGTTGCCTTGCGCTTCGACACAGCCTCCGGCCGAGCGCTCGTTCTCGCGCAGCCCGATACATTGCTCGACCTGCCACTCGGCGTCTGGTACGCCGTCACTCTCTCGGCTACACGCGATTCGATCGCGTACGGGCCGACCGGGCGAGGGTACGGCGCTGCAAATACGACGCTGACGATTCGCCGTCGCGGCGCCGCGGATACACTCGTGGTATCGCGGCTGGGACGGGTGAAGAGTTGACGATTCGGGTGCTCCAACTACTGCGGCGCCACTTCTTCCGCTGCTACCCCTTGCACAAGGAGGAAGAACTCGCCGCGCAGGCATGAATTGCCCCGTTCTTCACACCTGCCCCAGTACTCTCCGACGAGCCTGGTGCTGTCCGGGGATGCGCGCAGGTATCGCACACGTACGTGAATGCTGTCGACCGAGCGGAAGCCCCATGTCGAATCCGAGCCGAATCGTCGCGTAATGTACTGAAGGTCCTGGAGCGTGCGCGCCGACTTTGCCGCTAGAGCTATTGAAACGCCCGGTAAAGTCACCGTCTCAAACAGATCCGGCTCGCTCGGAGGCGGCGAGGGAGAGACCACGCGACCGCAAGCCAGCGCCAGGCACAGCGCCGGTATCACGGCGACACCCTTCATCCCGCTGCTCCGCTGCCGAAATCGTAGCCAGGCACCTGAATGCGCGGAATCTGCTGGCCAAGCACGGACTCGATGAGGCGTACCATCGAGATCTCGTCAGGTGACATGAAGGTGAAGGCATCACCGGTCGCCGCCGCGCGTCCAGTCCGGCCGATTCGGTGCACGTAGTCCTCAGCCTGCGTCGGCACGTCGTAGTTCACGACGTGTGAGATTCCGAAGATGTCGAGCCCTCGCTGAGCAATATCGGTTGCGACGAGAACCCGCGTGGCGCCGGACTTGAAGTTCTCGAGCGCGCGCGTACGCTCCGACTGAGAGCGGTCGCCGTGCATCGTTTCAGCCTGGATTCCCGCGCGGAGCAGCTCGCCTAACAGCTTGTCGGCGCCGTGCTTGGTCCGCGTGAAAATGAGCACCGAATCAAGAGCCGCTTCGTTCTCCAGCAGGTGCAGAAGCAGCAACGTCTTGCGCGACTTCGGCACCGGATAGACGGCGTGCGTTACCGTGTTCACGGCCTGCGAGCGGCGCCCGACCTGAATGACAACGGGCTTGCGCAGATACTTTCGCGCCAGCGCCTCGACCTCCGGTGGCATCGTCGCGCTGAACAGCATCGTCTGCCGGTAAGGTGGAATTTCCCGGACGATTCGATTCAGCTGCGGAGCGAAGCCCATGTCGAGCATACGGTCGGCCTCGTCGAGGATCAGGATCTCCAGATCGTCGAAGACCACGTTCTGCCGCTCCATGTGGTCGATCAACCTGCCCGGCGTTGCTACAACCATCTGCACACCGCGCCGCAAAGCCTTTTCCTGCGGACCAAGTGCAACCCCGCCGTAGATATCGGCGACCTCGATGTCGGTGTGCGCGCCGTACTTCTCCACCGACGCGTGAACCTGCACGGCCAACTCCCGCGTCGGCACGAGAACGACGGCGCGCAGACGCTTGGGTCCGCCAAGCAGTAAGTTGAGTGTTGGAAGGACGAACGCGGCCGTCTTTCCGGTGCCCGTCTGGGCTAGTCCCATCAGGTCGCGCCCTTTGAGCGCGAGCGGGATTGCTTCCCGCTGAATTGGGGTTGGGAGCAAATACCCCGAATCCTCGATCGCTTGCATGAGCTCCGGAGCGAGCCCCAGCTCCGCAAAGCTCATTGCCATTTCCGCTGTTGCCGTCACTTTCTCCAATTCCCGTGTACGCGCCCCGACGAGGCGCTCGAACGAAATCTAACTCGTTGCCAAGCCGTCAGGTACGCGCAGGAACGCCAGCGTCTCCCGGTTGACCTCGTCGGAGTGCGTCTCATTCGTCGCGTGGCCCGCTCCGCGAACGAGATGAAGCCTGGCCCTCGGCAAAGCTGGAAGTCCGTCACGCACGCGCTTCCACGGGATCAGAGGGTCGGCGGTGCCCGTCACTACCAACACCGGGAGCGTCAGCCGGGCGAGTAGCTCGTCACCCACCGCGCCCCACCGCACGTTCCGGAGCAACTCCAATTGGGAACGCACATAGCCCGCGGTCTCGAGCGGGGCGGCATATTCCCGAACGTCCTCAGCCGTGGGAGGATGACGGCTGCCATAGACGATACGGAGGCCGAGTCGAACAAGCGCGGGGCCGACCACGTGTTCCAATAGCGGCACCATGCGAACCGGGAGCACGGAGCCGGCATACACGAGTTGCGAACAGCCGAACCCTACCGGGCTCCAGAGCACGAGCCGCGAGATCCGGTCCGGTGTCTCACCGGCTATCTGAAGCGCCACCCGCCCGCCGAGCGATTGACCAATAATCGCCGGCGCGTGGACGCCGAGCCGATCGAACAACTCCAGCGTTGCTTGCGCAAGCAAATCGAGAGTATAACCGCCGGGATTCCGGGGTTTTTCACTGAATCCCTGTCCCGGCGGCTCGATGACAATCACCCGCCAGCCGCCTTTCACGAGCGCGGGGATATTCCGTCGAAACGTGTACGCGGTACATCCCCAACCAGGCATCATCACGATCGCGGGCGCCTGGACATCGCCAGCTTCCACGCACCTCGCCTCGAGGCCTCCCACGCGCACCCAGCGGACATGCAACCCATGAACGCCGAAGGGATATGGCGCGCCCGTCCCTCGCTCGCTGGTCACCTCACCGTCCACGACCGCCTCGGCGGTTTGACGCCTTGCTTTCTCAGGCGAGCTGAATCGGCCGGCCTGCGAGCCTCGCAATGAGACCTATGCGGAAGGTCACGTCGCTCCACATGCGATTTTCGGTAAGGTCGTCTTCGAGCGGATACGTGGCCCAGGCGTAGGGATTGTCGCTTCGCCTTATGGCCGTGCCCTTTCTGGAGCGCCACACCAGATCTCCATCGCGCTGCGCGATCAGCTTGTCGAGGATCGAATTCCACCCCTCGTTTTTCTGCAGAAAGCCGAGTCGGGCGGCTATTTCCAGCCACGTCAGGGCCCATGGCAAGTCGGCCATGGCTGCCTGCAGGCTTGGCAGGGGATCGCCGAGCAGCAGGTGGGGCATGGCTACCACGCCTCCGTCAACGGCGATGGATGGCGCGGTACGCGGTACAGGTTGCGACAGGTAGGTGGCCAGACGGTCCACTAACTCGAAATTCTCGGTTCTGAAAATCGGCATGTGCGCGAGCATCAGGAGCATCCAGAACGACGGCGGCGACGCGTCCGGGCTAAGCACGTGCTGATTTCCGGCGCGGATAAGGGGGGATTCAGCGAGTGGTGTTCGAAGGAAGTCGTTGACGGGTCCCACGATCCGAATCGCAGCGCCGCGTACCCTGGGATCCTTGTTGTAGCCGGCTTGCGCCAGTACCGCCGCCGCCGCTTCCCTGAGCAGGGCGCGGGCTCGCGGAACCGCGCCTGGGTCGGCCCCGCGCGATGGGACGAGCTCGTAAGCGAAAGCCCGGTCCTGGTCGAGGGCCAGGAGCCGGAACAGCAGTCGTCGCGCCAACAATAGCGGCGGCGTGTTCATGTCCCAACCGAACTCCATGAGCCGGCGAACGGCGTGAATCGTACCGACCCCCGCCAACTCCGTGCTGCGCCCATTGGGGGTCGTGAGCATAGTGTTCCCCCAAACGCCACTCGCGGACTGGGTGACCGCAAGGGCGATCGCAGTGGAGCTGGCATATCGCAGCCCTTCCAGCTCTGTCGCGGGAATATCAAGCCTCGCAACGTCGCTAATGGCGCGATACTGTATCGGTCCTGATGCGTTTCCGAGAATCCAGCGGAGTGGAAAAGCGACCGGCTCCAGCTCGGGCGGTGCTTCGAGAAGTGGCGAACCGACTTGGGGATCGGACACGGATTGGTATGGGAAACGGGAGTTGAAGAGCGGTCAGGACGCACGCGCGGTAGCGCCGCTGTTCGCATCGGCAGAGGGTGTCTCTCCTCGAGGTCGCGCGCAAGGGGGCGAGAGCTGAAAAAACGCATGTCGAAAGTGCTCGCGTGGCGTTTGCCTGGCTCGATGCCGTCCGGCCATGGCCGGGGCAATGCGTTAAAATGCCGGAGCGAGAGAGGGCCCTGCCGCGTGCGAGCGACTGCCGCACGGAGCGCGCCTTTCGAGCGGATCGAAAACCGGGAACTAGGGGGGATGCCATTCCATGCAACGAACGCGCGGGAACCAGCGCCTCCGAGCGAACGCGCCAGCTGGCGGGTACAGGCAGGGCGGGCGCCTTGACCACGACGGTTAGGCATCCGTCCGCCGGACGAGCGAACCGCCGGCGAACGCATCGCCGGCGCTGACGTGCGCGGCGAATTTCTCGACCTGGACGGAGCGCGGCTTTACTACTACGCGGCTGGCGTACGTGGCGAAGGCGAGCCGATCGTCTTCCTCCACGGCTTTCCCACCTCCTCGCATCTCTGGCGGGATATCGTCCCGCTGATGCCGGCCGGCCATCGCGTGGTGGTCATCGACCTTCTGGGTTTTGGGCGATCGGACGTACCTAACGATCGCGATGTGAGTCTGACCGGCCACGCAAACCGTGTGCTTCAGCTACTGGACAAGCTCCGAATTGAGCGCGCAACGCTCGTTGGCCACGACATCGGGGGCGGCATTGCGCAGCATCTCGCCGTCAGGCATCCGACGCGCGTCGCCAAGTTGTGCCTGGTGAACTCGGTCGGATACGATGACTGGCCGACACGCGACGTAAAGGTCGCCAAGGCCTCCCTTCCCCTCACCCGGTTCCTGCCGGCAACCTGGATACTCGGCGTGGTTAAGACCGACCTGCAGCGCGGATACGCCGAGCAGGAGCGGGGGCTTCACTCGATAGAGCAGTACCTGAAACCCTTCGCTGGTGCCGAAGGCCGCGACGTGCTCGTGCAGCACCTGCTGGCGCTCGACTCATCCGAGACTGTGTCGCTCACCAACCGGTTAGGCGACATCGTTGCCCCCACCGCGCTGGTGTGGGGCGCTCATGACCCGTTCCTTACGCTCGAGCTCGCTCGAAAGCTTCAGCGAGCCATTCGCGGCGCAACACTCACCATCATTCCTGATGGCCGCCACTTCACTCCGGAAGAGGCGCCGGAAACAGTGGCGGGGGTGATTGCCGAGTTGCTTGGTCGGGGCTAGGCAGTGGTGAGTTGACTTGCCGGATACGAGCACGATCTTCGCAGGTCCCGTAGCATGCACCAGCCAACGCTTCATTTTTCCCACTTATGTCCCGACTGGAATCCTTTCGCGCGATGGTCGCGGCCAATCCCGAGAATGCGCTCGCGCGGTTTGGACTGGCGACCGAAGCACTCAAGTCCGGCGAGCACGCCGAGGCGGTCGAACACCTGCAGGCATACCTCGTCAGGCACGACGACGAGGGTAATGCGTACGGCCGGCTGGCCGAAGCGCTGGTCGCGTTGGGACGGCTCGATGAAGCTCGCGCGACATTACGAAAAGGGGTGGAAACCGCCGAACGACACGGGCATCCGGGAATGGCCGCCGAGTTCGAATCGCGGCTGGAGGAGATGGAGTGAGGGCGGGGGTAAGGGTTAGGGGGTAGGGGGTAGGGGGGTCAGGGGTTAGGGGTCAGGGGGACCAATGCCCGAAATCACCCTTAACCAACATCCCGGTCTGACCTCACCCATCATCCCGGACTGATCCTCACCCATCATCCCGGACTGATCCTACCCATCATCCCGGACTGATCCTTACCCATCATCCTGGACTGATCCTCACGCATCATCTTTTTTCGGTTGTCCCGCCTCTTCCCGACCCCTCGACCCCCGAACCTCGACCCCCGACCCTCAAAGCCCCCTCGGTGTACCTGCTCCCCGGGTTCCATAGAATCCAATCGGGGATGCCGTTGTCTTCACCGGCCTGGATCTGCGCACGGATCTGTTCGGCGCCGTAGCGTGGGGGACCGAGAGTGAAATCCTGATACCAGGGAATGATCTTCGCCGCTCCGGCGATGCCGGCGCTGCGGCGCTTCGCATCCTCCAGCGCGCGATCGATCACCTGGTAGGGACGGGCGTTGGGCGCCGGGATCCCGTAGCTGCCAGGCGCGTAATGCGAGGGGTACGTCATCGGCAGCACGACATCGACGGCGTCGATGAAATCTTCCCAGCGCTGGCCAATCCCCATGTCCGTCGTGTCGGACGTCGTCAGGCCGAACACATCGGCGGTAAGCGGAACGCCAAGCGGTCGCAGCCACTCGCGCATCATCAGCAGCTGCTCGCGGATCAACTGTGCCCGCGTTCGACCAGCGGCCAGGGGAAAGGCCGACTCGCGCCACATCCCCTTCTCGTCGGGAAAGCGCACGTAGTCGAGCTGCACTTCGGCGAATCCCATTGCCACCGCCTCACAAGCCAACTCTGCTGCATAACGCCAAACTCCCTCGTGGTGCGGGTCGAGCCACGGCGAGCCGCTCTCGTCCAGCCACGGCCGAGCCGGATCGGAGCGCAGCTTTACCGCCCACTCGGGTTTGGCCCTCGCCAGCAGCGGATCCTTTACGACGACAATGCGGGCGATCGGATAGATCCCATGGGCATACATGCTGTCGAGCACCGCCCGAACTCTGGTCAGGCGCATCGGATTGACGGTGTCGGCACCGATCTCGCGCGCCAACGGCACGCCCGAGGCATAAAGTGTGAGTCCGCGGTCATCCTTCACGTCTATTACGAGCGCGTTGACCTCGGTGCGCTTTGCAACGCCGATCAGGTCCCACATCCTCCCACCGATCGCAGCCCATCGATTCACGTAGAGCCCGCGAATGGTATCGGGAGTGGATACCAGCGGAGCACCGGGGCGCACCAGCGAATCGGCAGGCACGTCGGCGATGGGTGCGGCGCACGCCGGCGCTACGGGATCAGGCTGCCGGGTACTGTCAGGCGCGGCCTGGCCGGGGAGACCGGAGGAGAGACAGAGACAGAGAAGGGAGATGGGAACAAGATGTGACGTCATTGCGAACGGCAACGGGAAATGGGAAATGGAGGAAGGAAGTAGGAAATAGGAACTGGGAAATAGGGGTGGTGTGCGTCGATTTGAGAGCGAACGGCGGAAGGACTAGGGACTGACGAAACGCATCGGGGTTCATCCATTAGCGAGATCTCGGTCGCCGCGTGCACAAATAGACGCACACCACCCCCATTTCCCAATTCCTATTTCCTATTTCCTGCCCTCCGTTTCCCGATTTCCGATTTTTGCCCTCACAGCTCCCGCACTTCCCTGGCCGCTTCCAACAGGTAACCCAGGTCTCGCGACAAGGCCCGCGCCTCCTGAGTGGCGCTGCTCAGGTCGTTCAGGGCGGAGCGCACGCCTGACGAACGAAGCTTGAGGAGGTCGAGTTTGAGGTTCTCGAGGGTCATCGTCACGCTTTCCGCCTGACGAGCGACAGTTTCCCTCCGCTCCAACAGCTCGCCGATCGTCGTTCGCTGGCGCTGCAGCAGAGCCAGGCGCCGATCATGGTCCGCGGCGGTATCCGCCTCCTGCTCCACCTGGGCAATGCGATCGTCGAGCCTTACGAGAAGGTCGGGTGAGCAGTCGGTGTCGAGCCGGTGCAGAACCGCGGCGAGTGAGCCTGCGCGCGCGACAAGCGCGTCGACCGTGGGCATGATCTCCGGGAGGAGAGCACGGTCATCGGCCGGCAGCGCGGCGATTATCGCGGCGATCGAGATACGGTGCTCGATGGCGCGCTTCACGGCAACACCGTGCGGACCGGCGAGCAGTTCGGGGCCGAGCGCCGTTCCCCCCTCGTCGGTCGGCGTGCCTGACGTGAGGCGGGCGTCCGCTCGGTCGTCCGCCGGCTTTCGGCCGAAGATCTGACGCGTCGATACGCCATCAGCCCACAGCGCGCCCCATTGCCGCGCAACGCCGACTCCCATTCCCAGGGTTGGAAACAGAAACCACGGGAACCAGGGTGAAGTGACCATGTTCACCACGAACAGGAATCCGGAGGTGGCTCCGTAGCCGACGAGGTTGCGACGAAAGATTCGCACACGATCTTCGACCTTAGCGGAATGCAGGTCCGTAGCCCGCGGTACGGACTCTCGATGAGTTGCCCGATCGCTCTGGGCTCGCCAAAGATCGACACCAGTCAACCGTTCCTGGTGGCCGGGCACCGGTCGCGGCAGGACCGGTTGCGGCGATGCCGCTCGCGGCGCCACCGGCCGCGCAGCCTGCCATTCCGACGGCGCGACGGCTCTTGGCGCATCGGTGGCCATGAGCGCATCACGGAACGCGCGGGCATCCGGCCACCGGTCTTCAGGTCGCTTGGCAAGCGCGCGCTCGATCGCCGCCGTCAGCGCCTTCGGCAGACCCGGCCTCCGCTCGTCGAGCGCTCGCGGCCGTTCCGAGACGTGCTTCATGAGCATCGCCGGCGTGTTGCTCGCCACGAACGGTGGCTCGCCAACGAGCATCTGATACGCCACGACGCCCAGTGAATAAATGTCGCTGCGTCCGTCGAGCTCCCGCTCACCCATTGCCTGCTCGGGACTCATGTAGGTCGGCGTTCCCATTGCGGTACCGGTGACCGTCAGGCGCGAGTCGGTCTCCGCCGCGCGAGCGATACCGAAGTCGGTGACCATCGGCCGGCCGCTTTCCACGTCGAGCAGAATGTTGTCCGGCTTGATGTCGCGGTGTATCACTCCACGCGAGTGCGCGTATGCAAGGGCGTCGGCGATACTCCGGAGAATCGCGCGGGCCTCGTCAGGCTGCATCGGGCCGAGCCGGGCGAGCCGGGCGCCGAGCGGCTCGCCGACGATGAGCGCCATGACGAAGTAGACGAGGCCGCCGCGTTCATCGACCGAGTAGATAGGCACGATGTGCGGATGACTGAGACGTGCCGCCATTTCGGCTTCGCGCTGAAAGCGTGCGCGGACATCGGCGCGAAAGGCCAGGTCCGGAGGGAGCACCTTGATCGCGACCTCGCGACGGAGGCGAAGATCGGTGGCGCGGTACACTACGGACATGCCGCCGCGGCCAATCTCCTCCTCGACATCGTACTGGTCCCCGATGGCGACGATTACGCGATCGCGCATCAGGTCGCTCATCTGCCGTTACCCCTTTCGCGCGGCACGCGGCGTAGCGAGCGCGTTCCCGATCTCATCCGCCGCATACACGGCCGCATCCACCTCCTCGGCGAGCGAACGCGCGCGCTCGGTGAGGGTGGTGATCTGATCCATTGCACCGGCAATGTTCCCGGCCCGCAGGCGTAGAACATCGAGCCGCATGTTCCCGAGCGCCAGAACGCAGCTGTCGAGTTTTCCAATCGCCTCGCTCTGGCGCCGGTCCTGCGTCGACAGGGCGCGGCGCTGGCGCTTGAGCAGCGCAAGCCGTCGCACACGTTCCTCGCTCGCCTGACGATCGAGCGGATTCGCCTGTGCCTCCAGCCGCCCGATCTGCGATTCCACCTCCTGGAGGGCCTGCGTGTTGTTGGTGCGATCCATCTCGGTCGCCGCCTGCGCCAGCGTACGCACGCGATCGGCCAGCGCCTGCGCGCTCGGACCGATCCCGGTGACGTGCTCGCGTTCGTGCTTGGGTAGCGAGTCGATCATGCGCAGAATCTCATCGCGATCGCGCTCGGCCTGCCTGACGAGATTGGCCCGGCTGCCGAACCGCGCCATGTCGATCGGCTGGGCGAGCTGCCGCGCCGGATCGAGCCCGCCGCCAGGCATCGTCTGTGGAGCAGACACCCGCGGCCGGCGCACCGGCTGGTGGTTCCGGTCGAAAATTGTCCGGACGTCATCTACCGTCTCCTGCGCCACGTCGAGCAGGCGCCGGTCGCGAGGCTGCTTGAATACGTCGCGCCAGTCGTAGCCCGATGTCCACAGCTTGGCATAGTTCGCGGCTATGAACATGCTCCAGACCACCGTGAAGAACAGGAAATCCACGTCGGCGATGATCGCTGCGATTACGATCACCACGTTCACCGCGGCATAGGTGGCGAACTTCCTCCGGAATTTCGACACCGGATCCGATTCCCACCGGGCAACCTCCTCGGCGCTGGGCTCGTAGATTTCGTCGCCCGAAGCCGTGCGCCGAACCGCACCATAACGTGGTCCGCCGGCCCCGGCATAGCCCAGCGAGCCCGCAGTGCCGCCGCGATTGGCGTAACCGCCGGCCATGCCTTCCGGGGCGTATCCGCCACCCGGCGCCTGCTGCCCATACAAAGGCACCGGAGTGTCCGCGCCGAACCCGTTCCCGCCACCACCCGATTGGCGAGGCATCGCCGGCGCCGCGGACTCTCCATCGAGAACCATCATCAACGTATTGGCACTGGGGAACCGGCGCTCCGGCTCCTTGGCAAGCAGTGTCATGATGGTGGCGGCGAGATCCGGCGGCACATCGGCACGCTGATCGATAGGCACCGGCTGTTCCGAGAGATGCTTCATCAACATCGCCGGTGTGTTCCCCGCCACGAACGGAGGCTCGCCGGCAAGCATCTGATAGGCAACGACGCCGAGCGCATACAGATCGCTCCGCCCATCAATGACCTTGTCGCCCACCGCCTGCTCCGGACTCATGTAGGTCGGAGTGCCGATCGCCATCCCCGTCGCCGTCAAGCGCGAGTCTCCGCTCTCCTGCATGGCGCGTGCAATGCCGAAGTCGGTGACCATCGCCCGGCCTGTTTCGCCGTCGAGGAGAATGTTGTCGGGCTTGATGTCGCGATGCACCACGCCGCGTCCGTGTGCGTAGGCGAGCGCATCCGTCACTTCGCGCATCACGCGTCGCGTCTGATCGACACCGAGACGCCCTCGCTCGTTCAACTCCCGCGCGAGAGTAGAACCATCAATACACGCCATCACGAAGTAGACGAGGCCTTCGCTCTCGTCGACGCTGTAGATCGGAACGATGTTCGGATGATTCAGCTGCGCCGCCGTCTCCGCCTCGCGCAGGAATCGCGTCTTGATCTCGGAGCGGTAGGAGAATTCCGGCGGAAGGACCTTGACGGCCACGATTCGCTTCAGCCGTTTGTCCTTGGCGCGGTAAACGATGCCCATCCCCCCGCGCCCGATCTCACGATCGAGCTCATAGCTCGCGCTCAGAGCCCGCTCGACGAGCGGTTGAAGTTCCTTGTCCGGAGGATGTGCGGGAGATTCAGGCACGCTTGTTCCTTGCAGGAACGGGGTGGAAGTTCACAAGTGTATATCCCCAGCACCCATATGAAAAGGATGAGTGCCGGGGTGGCAGGACCCATACGTCAGGAAGGCGCAAGCAGTTACGACTCCCGCCGGAGTGGCGGGATTAGAGTGGGCCGGAACGTGAGGTACCACGTTCTCTGTTCTACTGTTACGCCTGGCTGGCCCAGACAGTGCTTTCGGTCTCTCTGAACCCTGGATCCTTTCAAATGGCTATCCGACAGACACTTCCCGTTCTACCGCTGCGCGGCACAGTAATCTTTCCCGGGCATACCGCGCCCATCGCGGCGGGACGTCCAGGGACGCTGCGTGCAATCGAGGCTGCTCTCCGCGGGGATCGCACGGTGTTCGCGGTGGCGCAACGCGACAATGCGGACGAGCCGACGCCTGAGATTCTCTATTCGATGGGCGTCGTCGCCAAGATACAGCAGGTCCAGCGCGGACTCGGCGGCATACAACTCCTGCTTGCCGGCGACGAGCGCGCTACCGCGCTGCAGTACACCACCACCGACAACTACCTCTCGGCCGTGATCATGCCGGTCGAGGAAATGGGGCCGGTACAGGATAACGATCCAGCATTCGAGGCCCTGCACCGCGAGCTCCGCGAGCGCGCTGCGGAGCTGGGCGAGCGGCGTGGGCTACCCGAAGAGGTCGTAGCCCAGGTACTCGATGCCGTGACCGAGCCGGGGCGGTTCGCCGACCTCGTGGCCGGCTACATCGAGCTGACGGTGCCGGAGAAGCAGGGGCTGCTGGAGACGCTCAGCGTCGAGGAGCGGCTGCGCCGCGTGCTGGTGCACGTGCAGCGCCAGGTCGGAATGCTGGAGGCTCAGGAGGAGATCAAGAGCCAGGTGCAGGAAGAGCTTGGCCAGCGCCAGCGCGAGATGTACCTGCGCGAGCAGCTGAAGGCCATTCAGAAGGAGTTAGGCGATGACGACCAGTCGCGGGAGATCGAGGATCTGCGTGAGAAGCTGATCAAGCTCGAGCTTCCCAAGGTGGCGCGGCAGGAAGTCGAGCGCGAGCTAGGCCGCCTGGAGCGCGCCGGCCGCGAGTCGATGGAAGCACAGGTTATCCGTACGTATCTGGAGTGGATCGCCGAGCTGCCGTGGAGCAATCGAAGCGACGACAACCTGGACCTCAACCATGCGAAGACGGTGCTGGATGAGGACCACTATGGGCTGCCTGACGTGAAGGATCGGATCCTCGAGTTCCTGGCCGTGCGCCAGCTGCGGGCCAAGGAGTTGTCGAAGGAGGTGGAGACGACTGGTCAGGTGCGGGCGGCCAGACTCAAGGTCGAGGCCGATGACGCGAACCCCGCGCTCAAGCCCGAGGACGATGCGGACCGCCAGATCACCGACAGCAGGGAAGCGAAGGCGCGGGCGATGGCGAAGGGACCGATTCTGCTGTTCATCGGGCCTCCCGGCGTGGGCAAGACATCGGTCGCCAAGTCGATAGCGCGGTCGCTCGGGCGCGAGTACGTAAGAGTTGCGTTAGGCGGAGCGCGCGACGAGGCGGACATTCGCGGGCACCGGCGAACATACGTCGGCGCAATGCCCGGCCGCATCATTCAGGGCATGAAGCAGGCTGGGACCAAGAATCCCGTGTTTCTCCTCGATGAGGTGGACAAGCTCGGCGTCTCGTTTCAGGGGGATCCGGCGAGCGCGCTGCTCGAGGTGCTCGATCCGGCACAGAACGACACTTTCACGGACCACTATCTGAACATTCCGTTCGATCTCAGCGAAGTGCTGTTCATCGCCACCGGCAACTTTCTCCAGAACATTCCGGGGCCGTTGCTCGACCGCATGGAGGTCGTCGAGTTCAGCGGCTACACCGAGCAGGAGAAGGCCGAGATCGCGAAGCGCTATCTGATTCCGCGCCAGCTCGAGGATTCGGGATTGGGGTCGCGCGCGGTGACTTTCACCGACGACGCGGTCATGGCCGTCGTGTCGAACTACACCCGGGAGAGCGGCGTAAGGCAGCTCGAACGGCAGATCGGCGCGGTCACGCGCAAGGTCGCGCGGCGAATCGCCGCCAGCGAGGATGGCGCGCCGCCTGACGGCGTGGTCACCGCGGAACTGGTGCGCGAACTGCTGAAGCGTCCCAAGGTGAGACCTGAGCGCGCGGCGGAGGAGAACACGGTGGGAGTGGCGACCGGCATGTACTACACGCCGGCCGGCGGCGACATCATGTTCGTCGAGTCGGCGATCCGGAGGCTCTACGCCGCCCGGCCCGAGCCCAACGAGGTTGCAACGACTCAGATTAGCGGGTGGGGTAACGTATCGTTGATTCTAACAGGGCAGTTAGGCGATGTGATGAAGGAATCGGCGCGAGCGGCGTTGACGTACGCGGCGACGCACGCTTCGACGCTGAACATTCCCGAGGACCGGCTGGGCTCGATCGAGGTACACGTGCACGTGCCGGCGGGAGCGATCCCCAAGGATGGTCCGTCGGCAGGCGTGACGATGGCGACGGCGCTGGTGAGCGCGATGAGCGGCCGTCCGGTCCGCAAGGAAGTGGCGATGACCGGGGAGATCACTCTGCGAGGCCGGGTTCTGCCGATCGGAGGGCTCAAGGAAAAGGTGTTAGGCGCTCTGCGGGCTGGAATGAAGGTGATCGTCCTGCCCAAGGACAATGAAGGCGATCTCGAGGACATTCCCGAGGACGCGCGGGGAGCGATGGAGTTCCACTGCGTGGAAACGCTCGACGAAGTATTCGACATTGCTCTGATGCCGGCGGCAAAGCCGGTCAACACGCCCAAGACGGAAATGGAGGAGGCTGAGGAAGCGGCCGCCCTGGAAGAGGAGGTTGCAGCGAGATAGAGTCGGGGGTCGGGGGTCGAGGGTCGAGGGTCGGGGGTCGAGGGTCGAGGGTCGAGGGTCAGTCGGAAGTTGAGTGTCCGGTTCGGAGAGGGGCGCCCTGGAACGGCGCCCCTTTTTCGGTCATCCGGAAGGACTTGAGCGCTGAACGCAGTGCGGGCGGTGTCGCAACCGAGGCACATTTGCGACATTGTTGCCGGCGCGCGGCAACCTCGCGGCTGACGATCCCGATGAGCTGGAATCCCGCAACCTGACTAATTCACCAATATGCGTTCCTCACCTCTCGATCTTACACCAGAGCAGTTTCGAGCACTCGGGCACGATCTCATCGACCAGATGGCCGATCTTCTGCGCGAGATTCCGGCCGGACCTGTAACGCAGGGCGCCAAGCTGAGCGATGTCCGCGAGGCGCTCCAGAACCGCGGTGTCCCACGCGAAGGGAGTGATCCGCGGATGCTGCTCAACGAGACAGTGTCCTTGTTGCGGGGCCATTCGCTGTACAACGGACACCCTCGCTTCTACGGATTCATTACATCGTCCGCGGCGCCGATCGGGGCGCTGGCTGAACTGATCGCCGCGACGATCAATCAGAACGTGGGCGGTTATTCGCTCTCGCCGATGGCCACCGAGATGGAGGCGCAGACGGTCCGCTGGATCGCCGAGCTGGTGGGGATGCCCGCGGGAAGCAGCGGGGTTCTGGTGAGCGGCGGGAACATGGCCAACATCGCCGGAGTATGGGCGGCGCGGACCAATATGTTAGGCGATGCGGTGCGGTCGCACGGGATCCGGGGCCTCCCGCCTCTGCGCATCTACGCATCGGCGGCAACGCACACCTGGGTTCAGAAGGCGGCGGACCTCTCGGGGATCGGGACCGAAGCGATCCGCTGGATCGCGATCGACGAAAAGGAGCGCATTCGGCCGGACGACCTGCGCGATACGATCGCTCGCGACCTCGCCGCTGGCGATCGTCCGGTAGTCATCATTGGCACGGCCGGCTCGGTGAGCACGGGGGCTATCGATCCACTCGGCGAGTTGGCATCGATCGCGCACGAACACGGGATCTGGTTTCACGTCGACGGCGCCTACGGTGCGCCGGCGGCGATGCTCCCTGACGCGCCCGACGACCTGACGGCTCTCGGTCAAGCCGATTCGGTTGCCGTCGACCCGCACAAATGGCTCTACGCCCCAATCGAGGCTGGGTGCGTACTCGTCCGCAATCCTCAGGCGTTGCGAGATGCCTTCAGCTACCATCCTCCGTACTACCCTGACGCCATCGAGGATCCCGATCCGCCTCTCTACTACCACGAATGGAGTCCGCAGAACACGCGAGGCTTTCGTGCCTTGAAGATATGGCTCGGTCTGCGGCAGGTTGGGCGCTCGGGCTACGAACGGATGATCGCCGAGGACATTCGGCTGGCACAGCGCATGTACGAGATGGCGGACACGCACGAGGAACTGGAGGCGAAGTCGGTGGGGCTGTCGATATGCACGTTTCGTTACGTGGGGATGCGTGGCGCGGCGGTGGTGAGCCAGGCTGAATTGAATGCGCTCAACAAATCGCTCATGGAGCGGTTGCAGGCGGAAGGACGCGCGTTTCTCACCAATGCGGTAATCGACGGCAACTACCTGCTGCGCGCGTGCATTGTGAACTTCCGTACCGGCGAAGATGATGTACGCGCGCTGATCGACGAGGTGGTGCGGGTGGGAAGAGAGGAGGAAAAGAAAGGCTGAGCCCGGACCTTCGCACTTCGTCCGCTTCGCCCGCTTCCCTGCCTACTTTCCCCACTGCCCCATCGCCTTGCGCACGGCGACTATCTGCCCGATGTGATAGGCAGAGTGGTCGATCACCAGGAGCACTTCGCGAAGCAGCGTCTGACCGTCGCCGTTAGGGACTGGAGCCCCCAGGCTTCGGTTGCCGTCGAGCACGAGCCGGGCAAGCGCGTCACGATCGCTGCGAACGGCGGCAACACAGGCATGCCACTCGGATTCGGCGGGCGGGATTGCCGGATCCGGCCAGTAGTCGTCAGGCCAACGCCGCTCCCGATATTCCGGTTCGACGCAGAACTCGAGAATATCGCGCTGCGTCAGGCGAATGTGCTGAGCGAGCTGCCACACCGAGTACGGCATTCCCGGAGGGACATTCGCCCGCAAGCCGGGTGGCAGGCCGTCTATCGCCGACTCGAAATTCACGTGTGCGTCTTCCCACGCCAGTACGCGGGCCAGCATCTCACGAACCTCGTTTGTACGCGCCTCTGTCGTCATTCAACGGCTCCAATG
Source organism: uncultured Gemmatimonadaceae bacterium (assembly GCA_964584905.1). Lineage (GTDB taxonomy): Bacteria > Gemmatimonadota > Gemmatimonadetes > Gemmatimonadales > Gemmatimonadaceae > JALZIF01. The sequence continues at coordinate 71,292 of CAZPCC010000110.1, forward strand.
ACTGCATCATTATTCGGCCGGCATTCCGTCCTGACAGCTAGAACTGAATCCCCCCCCACGCGAAGATCTTCCACGGATTTGGGCGAATTGGCGCCGGCTCGGTTCCGGGAACGAAGTACTCCACATAACGCTGATCGTCAGCTGTGTCCACGCTGGCCAGCTGACCCGTGGCGCGGTCGAGCTCGGCAGCGACCAGGCCGGTAGGGGGTGGCCAGCCTCCGGGATCATGGCCGGCGCGGTACCAGTCGCCGATCATCTGTCCCCAGATAGGGGCGGCAAGGGTCCCGCCCGCCGCTCCTGAGGCGATGGTTCTGGGTGTATCGAAGCCTAACCATACACCGCCGACGACATCCGGAGTGGCGCCGACAAACCAGACATCGGTGTTGTCGTTCGTCGTGCCGGTCTTGCCCGCAACCGGCACGTGTGAGGGTACCGCCGCGCGCGCCGCGGTCCCCGTGCCGCGTTCCACCGCTTCCCGCATGAGGTCGAGCACCATGTACGCTACGTGTGGATCGAGAACCTGGCGCGCGCCCGGTGCCGGCGCGGTCCAGATCGCGCGTCCGTTCGCATCCTCCACCGCCCTTACCAGACGAGGCTCTACCGCTCTGCCTCCATTGGAAAATGCCGCGTAGGCGGTGACGAAGTCGAGCGGGCGGACGACCGACGCACCGATGGCACTGGACGGATAGGTTGCCACCGGCGTGGCCATTCCAAGCCGGCGTGCCAGCTCGGCGACGCTGTCCATGCCGACGGTCAGGCCAAGCTGCACCGCCACCGTGTTCCGCGAGCGGGCAAGGGCCTCGCGAAGGGTCATCGGGCCCAGGAACCCGCCATCCGAATTCTTCGGCTGGTAGAAGGTCCCATTGTCCATCGGTATAGCCAGCGCGGTGTCGAATACCATCGCGTTGGCCGGGACGAGCGCCTCGAATGCCGCGGCATAAACGAACGGCTTGAACGAGCTACCGGGCTGACGGGTGGCGTTCGCCGCGCGATTGTATTGTGAGGCGGCGTAGTCGCGGCCGCCAACCAGCGCCAGAACGTCTCCCGTCTGCGGTGCAACGGCCACCGCCATGCCCTGCAGATAATCCGCGCTGCCACGCGCGCGAGCGGCAAACGTCGTGTGACGATAACCGGGCCGCTCCTCCACCTGCGTGATACCCGTACTCAGCGCCTCGGTGGCGGAGCGTTGAAGTCCGGCATCGATGGTCGTGTAGATGCGCAGGCCGCCAGCGGCAACCGGTACACCCTCCTGTTCGAGGCGCTGCCTGACGAGGTCGACGAAGTACGGCGCCGGTGCGGCAAAGCCACCGTTCGGAACGGTGCGCAGCGGCTCGCGCCGGGCAGCGTCTGCCTGCGCAGCCGAGATGTATCCCTGCCCCGCCATCTGCGCGAGCACCAGATTCCGACGCTGAGCGGTACGCTCCGGATGCCGAATCGGATCGTAAAGCGAGGGGCCGTTGATGACCGCAGCCAGAGTTGCGGCTTCGGCAATGGTCAGGCGCGAGGCGGCCTTGCCGAAGTAATGCCGAGCCGCCGACTCGATGCCGAACCAACGATGTCCGAAGTCGATCTGATTGAGGTACGCCTCGAGAATCTGTTCCTTGGAATACCGCTTCTCCATCTCGCGTGCGGCCTGCTGCTCGCGCAGCTTCCGGCCAATCGATCCATCGCTGCGATCGATGATGCCCGGGTGCATGTTGCCGACGAGCTGCTGCGTTATGGTGCTCGCTCCGCGCAGATTACCCCGGACGGCGTCGCGGATAGCGCCCGCGATCCCGATGACGTCTACGCCATCGTGCTGATAGAACCGCTGGTCTTCGATTGCGACGAATGCGTTGGGCACGTACGCGGGGAGCGTCCTGATCGAGACGTTGCTCCGCCATTCCCTGCCGATCTCACCGATAAGGGAGCCATCGCGAGCGAACACGAGCGACGACTGCTCCGGGGTGATGATCCGGGAAGGGTCTCCACTCTGCGCAGCGACGGCGCTGGCAGAGACGAGCACCAACAACGCCCCACGCGCCACGCGAGTCGCGCGGCGCGCAAGACCTCTGATAGGGGCTAGGGGTCGGGTATTCATGTCGAAAGCAGTCCGGTCACCATAAAGTAGTACCCCTCATCGGCGGCCAGGTCCAACCGGCGCGTGCGACGCGTGCCAGCTCGAAGCGCCTTCCGCCTGTCTCTGGCAGCGTTACACTATCTTCCGGTCACGACGTGCCGGCGAGCCATGAGGGGCTGCCGGCCACCCGAATTTCGACTCCGGTGCCAGTGCAACTCGCCATCGCGCAGCTTCGCCCGGTCAAGGGCGACTACCAGGCCAACCTCGCGCAACTTCAGGAGTTGTTCGCGCGCGTCGATACGCTCGAGCCGCGGCCGCGCGTGCTGATGCTCCCCGAGACGGCGCTCACCGGATATTTCCTGGAGGGCGGCGTCCGTGAGTTGGCGATGACCGCGGGAGCGCTGATTCGTGACCTGGACGACGCCTATCGCGCCTCCGTACGTTCGGCGCGCGCGCTCGACGTGGTGATCGGCTTCTACGAGTGGTGGCGCGGCACGCTCCACAACAGTTCTCTGTACGTAACGCTTGGCGAAGGCGCACCGGATGTGCGGCATGTGCATCGGAAGAACTTTCTGCCCACTTATGGGCTGTTCGATGAGGAACGATTCGTCGAGAGGGGGCACGATATCCGTGCGTTCGATACGTCCTGGGGACGAGCAGCGATGCTCGTTTGCGAGGACGCCTGGCATTCGTTGTCAGGCACACTCGCCGCGCTCGATGGCGCGCAGGTCATATTCCTCGTCTCCGCCGCTCCGGCGCGAGGGCTGTCGCCGCGCGACGATGGGATTCCCGGCCCGGGCAGCATCGCGCGGTGGGAGCGGCTGGTGCGCGACATCGCCGAGGAGCACGGGGTTTTCGTCGCGCTGGCGAATCTCGTCGGGAGCGAAGGGGGCAAACTGTTTCCCGGTGGGACCATGCTCGCCGGCCCACGCGGCGACATGCGCGCGCGCGGGCCGCTGTTCCGCGAAGCATTGGTGACGGCGAAGATCGATTTGCGTGACATCTCGCGCGCGCGAGCTGACATGCCCCTGCTCGCCGACCTGCGCACATCGCTCCCGCACATGCTCGACTCAATGTCCGACATTCGGGCTGGAATTCCGGCAGCCATGGAGTACGATCCGCCGGCTGACGAACCTGACGAACACGAACCTCTGGTACATCCTGACGTCCATGATACCCGGCAGGCAGGGGCGATGGAGGTCGTGGCCGGCGGCGCATCCGGTGAAGAAGGTCCGCCTCCCATGGCAATCGACCCCGGATTGGCGGAATCGCTGCTGGTGCCGTTCATCCGTGACGAGCTGGCGCAACGAGGCTTTCAGACGGCGATCGTCGCTCTGTCAGGCGGGGTGGATTCGGCGGTTACCGCATATCTTGCCGCCCGGGCGTTAGGTCCCGAACGGGTGATAGCGCTGCGGTTGCCATACCGCACGTCGAGCGAGGCGAGCCTCGTCCATGCCCAGGAAGTAATCGACGCACTCGGCATTCAGTCGCGCACGATCGACATCTCGGGTCCGGTGGACGCATACCTCGAGAATGAACCGGAGGCCGGCGCCTCCCGCCGCGGCAACGTAATGGCGCGGATGCGGATGATCGCGCTGTTCGATCTCTCGGCCCGGCATCATGCTATTCCCCTGGGTACCGGCAACAAGACCGAGCGGCTCCTCGGTTATTTCACCTGGCACGCCGACGACTCGCCTCCGGTGAACCCGTTAGGCGATCTCTACAAGACGCAGGTGCTGGCGCTGGCACGTCACCTGGGCGTACCCGCCGCGATAGCCGAGAAGGCGCCGACCGCCGACCTCGTGCAGGGACAGACCGATGAGGGCGACATTGGCGTGAGTTACGAGACGGCCGACCGGATTCTCGACTGGCTGCTGCACGGCTACACGCCCAACGATCTCGCAGCTCGCGGTTTCGATCAGGCGGAGGTGGCGCTCATCAGGAAACGTCTCGACGGAACGCACTGGAAGCGCAAGCTGCCCACGGTGGCGATGGTGAGTCCGACGGCGATCGGCGAGTCCTACCTCCGTCCTGTGGACTGGTAGGTCGGGCGAGGGACGAGGGACGCGCGACGCGGGACGCGGGACGCGGGACGAGGGACGCGGGACGTGGGAGCGGCGGCAAAGTCACGACAGACATCCGTGCTGAACGATGGCACCCAGCATCTTTTTCCACCCGCGTCGCGCGTCGCGCGTCGCGCAACCCGCAGTCATGTCCTCTTCCAACTACGCCCTTCTCTTCACCGTCGTCCCGTTTCTATTCGGCTTCGCTGCCGTTCTCGCGCATCGCGCCGGTGGCCGTCGGGGACTGATCATCTCCTGGATGGTGGCTACGGGGCTGCTGATCGTGCTCGGAGTCATTGATTGGCGACAGCCGCCGGACGAAGGTACACCGCTGGTTGCCTACCTCGGCTTTGCCATCATTCCCACCGCCGCGGCGGCGTGGGTAGCGGATCGTACTGCGACCATGCCGCTGATCATCCGCATGCTGGTATGCGGAACGGCAGGATGGCTGGGGATCCTCGTATTGGTGGGGATTGTCGCTCTGGTCGCGGGAATGAATTAGGAATTAGGAATTAGGAATTAGGAATTAGGAATTAGGAAATAGGAAATAGGGATGGTGTGCGGCGCTATGCGCCGCGAGTTGAAAGCGCGCATGGACATTCCCGTTTCCAAATTCCTGGTTCCTGTTCCCTAATTCCTATTTCCTATTTCCTGCTTTTCTCATGCCGCCATTGACAGACTCACCGCGCGCCGTGCGCTGCGTTTGTGAGTGCGGTGGACGATCCGGGCGTAGAGCAGGAAGTTCAATCCAGCGTTAGGATACCGCGCGAAGAACTCATGCGGTGGCATGTCACCCTTTCTGCGGTTGCATGGGCCGCAGGCGGCCACGACGTTGCCCGGCGTGTGCGCTCCGCCGCGCGCCAGCGGCAGCACATGGTCCAACGTGGCCGTCTGGAGATCGAGGCCGGTTCCGCAGTAGACGCACCGCCGGCTGCAATCACGGAGCGTCGCGCGCTTGAAGGCGCGCTTGTGCGCGGCGCGAGCGCCGGGAGTGGCCTGCCGCGGGCGAATTGTGAGGAGCCGAGGAAGAGCGATGCGATGAAAGTGCCGCTGGACGAGGCAATGATGAGGCATCTCTGTTCGGGAATCGGGAATCGGGAATCGGGAATCTGGACTGACCGTCGAGATTCGATATTCGGGATCGCGGATTCGGACGTCGTCCGACGTGGCTGTTCGGACCTTGGGGGTGGTGGCTCCTGAATGGTGAAGAAGGCTGTTGCCCCGACGCCGTAACTCGTGTGCGGCTGTCGGAGGTTGGTCATTTCTGTCCCGTAACGAAACGACGCCCGACTCACGGAAGAGTTTCCGAGACGGGCGTCGCTGGTCACGAAACGAGCAGGGCGCAGAGGTCTCCCGTCGCTGGACGGGTCCGGCAGCCGATGAATTGAGCCTCCGATTCACGCAATCGCGCCCCTTGTGGAACGTGACGTTACGGCGTCACTGCGCCATGCGTCTCACGATTGCAGGAACCCTCGCGCCGCGCAAGCCCCAAGAGTGCCGGACGCGCCGACTTCGTGACACGTTTGTGCGGGCAGTAGTAAGTGCTCCCGGCACGCGCACCGAGATCTCGTGAGCACCGTCGCCACACCGGAATCTTCGATATTCGACAGCACGCCGGTGGCATCCGGCGAGCGTCCGCAATGGCTCACGGACGAGACGGTGCGCCGGCTCGTGCTCACCTTTGCCGTTCTCGCGATTGCGATCGGGCTCGGCTTCCGGCAATTCATCGGGCCGTTTCCGTGGAAAGTCGCACTCCTGATGATGACGCTGGCGGCCGGGGCGCGCACGTTCGGAATTCCGCTGCCCGGAAAGGGCTACGCCAGCTTCGTCATCGGACCGGCGATCGCCTCGGTATTTGCCCTCGGCTGGCCACCCGGCGCGCTCGTAACGGGAATCGGCATTCTGTTCGCCGACATCACCGTGCGCCGGTTGCCTCTGCGCAATGCCCTGTCCAACGCAGCTCACGTCGCCACCGCCTGCTGCGTGGGCGGAATACTCTATGTGCAGTTAGGTGGTGGGCTCGGACCCGCCGCGTTCGCGCCGTGGAACCTGTGGCGGCTCGGCATTCTGATGATGGTCGTACCGTCGATGGTCAACCTCACCTTCTATGCGCAGCTGCGACTGTCCCCGGCCATCGCCTGGGTGGACGCCAGACTCACCGCCCGGTGGGAAGCAACGGTCGCCATTCTGGCTACCGTACTCGCACTCGGCGCACTGAGGCTCGCGTTCAGCAACCTGACGGTTTCACAGTACGTGTTGCTGGGGCTGGCCTTGCTCGGATTGACGACGCTCGTGCATTGGCTGATCAAGCGCGGCGCGAGCGGGGAAAGTCTGGAGCTCGTCCAGCGCCTGACGAATCTCATCATAGCCCGCCCCGAGATCTTTCAGGCGTTGAGCGACATGCAACAGCTCACACGAGCTCTGTTGCCATGGGACAACATGGGAATCGCCGCCTACGACGCCAAGCGCAAGCACTTCGTCATTCTTGCGGATTCCGACCCTGCCATCGTTGCCGGCGCACGCTTCGAGGCGACCGACGGGATGCTCGGCTACGCCGTGGAGCAGGGGCGTGCCATCTGCAATCTGGAGCTGCCCCGCGGCCGCGAGCGCAAGGGGATGAAAGGATCCGAGATCGTAGTGCCGCTGATCCACGGCGGGCGATTGGTCGGAGCCTGGAGCATCCGCCATGGATTGACGTGGATGTACCGCGATCACGACGCCCGGCTGCTCGAGTACATCGCACCGCACCTCGCCTTCTCCATGTCGCTCGACAAGCTGGTGCAGCCCGTGCTGGCTACCTCGGAGCGCACGGCGGCGCAGGTGAGCTCGATCACCGCCAGCACCGAGCAGCTCTTCGTGGCAGCTGCCGAGAGCGCCGAGAGTGCCAAGAAGCTGCACGTTTCGGTGCGCGTGCTGGCCGACGCGCTCTCCGCGGGAGCCGCCGAGGCTCAACACACCGAGGCCGCCGCCACTGCCGCGTCAGGCGAAGGGGAGGCGACCCGCGGAACGGGCCAGAAGATGGTGTCCGTAGCGCGCGGTGTGCGTGAAGGGACACAACAGGCGATGGAACAGCTCACCACCGCGGCGGCGATCGTCGAGGAAGGATCAGCGGAAGTCGTGCGGCTTCAGTCGGTATCGAACGCGGTGCAGCGCTTTGGCCAGACGATCACGGCGATCGCCGATCAAACCAGCCTGCTCGCTCTTAACGCCGCGGTGGAAGCGGCGCGCGCCGGAAAGCACGGACGAGGCTTCGCCGTAGTTGCGCAGGAAGTGCGGCAGCTCGCCGATCGAAGCACGAACGAAGCGGAAGGGATGGAGCGCGCTGTACGCGAGATTCAGACAACCCTCGAACGGGCAGTCGAGCTGATGGCGCGCACTCGAACCGAGGTTCTGAGCGTTGCCGAAGCGAGCGGCACGTGGGTGACGGACCTCGATCGTATCGTCGAAGCAGCAGATGCGGTCGCCGACGCCGGCGGACGCATTGCGGATGCTGCGCGCGAGAACGCCTTGCGCGC